>NZ_JBVHLK010000006.1:0-184210 GCF_055559015.1 Streptomyces sp. NPDC024698
CCTCCACGGCTACAACTACCATCGCTGCCACACCGCCCTCGGAGGCCAGCCACCCATCAGCCGTGTGAACAACGCTGCGGGTCAATACACCTAGGGCAGCGTCTGTTCCGTCCAGATCGTCTTGCCCCGCGCCGAGTAGCGGATGCCCCAGTTGTGGCTCAGCTGGGCGCAGATGAACAGGCCGCGTCCGCCCTCGTCGGCCGTGCGGGCGCGGCCCCGCCCGCGTCGGCGACCTCGCAGGTGAGGGTGGCGTCCTTGATGAGACGCAACCGGATCGGCGCGGCTCCGTACCGCAGGGCGTTGGTCACCAGTTCGCTGACGATCAGCTCGGTGGCGTAGGCGGTCTCTTCGCTCACCCGCCACACGCGGAGCCGGTCCCGGGCGTGGTGCCGCGCCGCCGCGGCCGCGGTGGGCTCGAAGTCCAGGGACCAGGTGGCGACCCGGTCCGGGGGAAAGGCCCGCGTGCGGGCCAGCAGCAGGAGGACGTCGCGATGGCCCCCCGTGTCGCGCAGCCGGTAGTGCACGTCGTCCCGCAGCTCGCCGAGCGGGCGGTCCAGCCGGGTCAGCGCCGTGCGCAGCGGGTCCCCCGGGTCCGCGCCGGGGTCCTCGGGGACCGGGAACGAGGTGGTGCGCAGGGCCAGGACGCTGCCGTCCGGCAGGGGGACGGACACGGTGGCGAACGGTGGTCCGTCCCTGCTGCCAAGCAGCGGGCCCGTGGGGACCTGGGGCACGTGCACCAGTCCGCCGGGGTGTGCCACGAGGGGGGCGGGATGGCCCGCGGAGGCCATGACGCAGGTCTCCTGGAGGGGATCGTGGATCGCGTAGACACAGCCGGCCCGGAGCGGCTGCGCGCGCAGCGGGTCGCTCGACGGCAGGGCCGCCCGCTCCTGGGCCAGCCGTACGACGGCGTCGTTGAGGCGGGCCAGCAGCTCGTCGGGGTCGAGGTCGAGCGCCGCGAGCGAATGGATCACCGTACGGATCTGGCCCATGGCGGTGGCCGCGTCGATGCCGCTTCCGCCGACCTCCCCGATCGCCAGGGCGGTGCGGGCCCCGGGCAGACCGAAGGCGTCGTACCAGGTGCCCGCCCCCGCGTCGGACGGGACGTGCAGAGGGGCGAACTCCATGGCCGTCCGCGACGGAGGCTCCGGGGGCAGCAGATGGCGTTGCAGGGCCGCCGCGATGGTGTGCTCGCGGGTGTAGCGGCGGGCGTTGTCGAGGCTGAGAGCGGTGTGCGAGGCCAGTTCGTCGGCGATCTTGACATCGTTCTCGTCGAACGCGTCGTGCGGTCGTACGCGATAGAGGCTCAGCAGTCCGAGTACGGCGCCCCGCAGGGCCAGCGGGGTGGTGAGCAGCACGCGGGCGCCGGAGTCGCGGATGGCACGGGCCCGCTCGGGATCGGCGTTCAGCCAGGGGGCGCCGCTGTCCAGCGCGACGGCGCGTGGTCTGAGGTCGCTGAGGACCTGCGAGTACGGCGTCGGCGACGGCACCGCGCGCACGTCGCCGACGGGATGGGCCTGCGCCCCGTCGACGGGTCCCTCGATACGGAAGGCGGCGCGGCGCAACGGGATGTCGCGCCCGAGGGGACTGAGCGGGGGATCCTCGCCGCGCACCACCGCGTCGACCACCTCGACCACCGCGATGTCGGCGAAGCCGGGGACGAGCGCGTCCACGAGTTCCTGGCAGGTGGTGACGACGTCCAGGCTCCGGCCCACCCGCTCGCGCACCGAACCGAGCGCGTCCAGCCGCCTCTTGGACCGCAGGGACTGCGTGACGTCGGTCATGGAGACCACCACGCCGCGCGCGTCCCGCAACGGGAACGCCGAGACGTCCACGAAGCGCTCCCGCGTCGAACCGTCCGCGGGGTCCAGCCGTACGGCGTGGTCGGTGACCGGCGTGCCGTCCGCGAGGACGGCCCGCAGGAGGTCCTCGAACTCCTGGGGGCGGGAGGGGCGGCACACCTCGCCGACCGGCCGGTCGAGAGCCTTGTCCGCCGTGACGCCGCACAGCGAGGCGGCCGCTTCGTTGACGCTGAGGACGCGCAGCGCGGGGTCCAGGACGATGAAGGCGTCGTGGGTGTTGGCGTGCAGGATGTCGAAGACCGCGGTCGGCATGCCTGGACGGGCGGCGTCGGGGCTCGCCTCGTAGACGCCCCAGGCGACCGCGCCGTCGGACAGCGGCACCACCTGGACGCGGAGGTCGACCGGATCCCCGTCCACGTCGTGGATGACCAGGGGCCCCGATTCCGGTTCCCCGCCGGATCGGGTGTCCCCGAGGTCGCGTGTGACCATGGCGAGGGCCGTACGGCCCACCGCCTCGGAGTCCGAGCGCAGCCAGATCTCGCGTGCCCTGCGGCTCCACCGCACGACGACGCCCGCGCCGTCGACGACCATCAGCGGAGTGGCGGCGGTCACCGGAAATCACCTCCGCTGTGCGTCCGGCCGGGCGTCCCCGCTGTCATGGGACGACGTCGACGGCCGGATCGCCGGAGGAGGTCATATCGGGCGACATGCCCTTTACTTCCCTTTGGTCCACGAAACCATCATTCTACGACGTGGCGGAGCCGCAAGCCGATGCGGCTCCGCCACGTCCGCGTCGGCCGTGGGCCTCGCGCCGGGGGAAGCGGTCGTTCGAGGGGGTGGACGCCGCCGGTCACGGCGTCAGTCGTGGGCCATGTCCGACTCGGCCGAACTCGCCGCGGACTCCGCGCCGTCGACCAGCTTCCGAAGATGGGCGACGTCGGTGGAGGCCGGGCCGGGCGAGGCCGGGGCGTTCCCGGTGTCACCCGATCCGCCGCACGCGGTCAGGAGCAGCGCGCTCACGGCCAGGGCCAGGGCCAGTCGCCCCGCGCGTGTCATGAGGCGGCTCCGTCGCCGTGGCTCGCGCACCACTTCTCGACGTCCGCCAGATCCTTCCTGCGGCTCTCCAGGGTCGGTACGAGTGAACGCCGGAACGTGAGCCGGTCGTTGAGGTAGGTCTCGATCTGCGTGTGCCCGGCGGACTTGGCGTCGGCCACCCGCTGTTCGAGCCGGGCGACGGAACCGCGCTGCGAGGCGTCCCCGTTCAGCCGGCCGAGGATGCGGTCGATCCTCTGGTCGATCTTCGGGGCGCGCTTGCAGATCGCCTTCGCGCCGTCACCCTTCGGTGCCCCCGACGGACGCGTCCCGGCGCTGTCGGCCGACGCGACGCCCGCGGCGCCGAGCAGCGCCCCGGCCGCCACCAGCGAGACGACGGTGGTCCTGGTCCTCGACGCGGCCGGCTTCCTCGGTGCGTTCGACGGTGTCCTCGGCATGCTGAACTCCTCCTCGTTGCGGGGCGGTTGCCCGCACGTCCGGCACGCTAGGAGTCCTCTTTGTGGAATTCTTGTGGCCGGGCACCGGCGGTCGCGATCACCCAGTTGCGCTGCGCGGGGAGTGCCGCCTCCCTGCCGGACCCGCCGTCCCGGAGCGGAAGCACGACCTCGATCCGGGTCCCCGTTCCGGCCGGCGGTTCCAGGACACGGACGCGGCCCCGGTGCAGCTCGATCTGCTGGGCGACCAGGGTGAGCCCGAGCCCCGAGCCCGGACTGTCCGGGCGGCGCTCGAAGCGTCCGAAGACCGCGGCCCGCCGCTCGGGCGCGATCCCCGGCCCCCGGTCGTCCACGAACAGGACGGCGTGGTCGCCGCTCGCGCGCAGGGTGACCTCGATCCGGGCGGGCTGCCCGTCGGCGCATCCTCCGTGCACCAGCGCGTTGGTGAGCAGATTGTCCAGGATCGTGCGCAGTCCCGGCTCCCAGCCGTGGACCCGGATCCCCGAAGGGCAGTGCACGGCGAGGTGTGCGAGCGGATGGCGCCTCCGCCGCTCGCGCACGCTCGCCTCGACGACCTCCGTGAGATCCACCGGACCGAACGCGTCCGCCTCGACCAGGTCACCGCGGCCGAGCTCGCGCAGCATGACCAACAGGCCGAGGAGCCGGGAGTGTTCGAGGCGCAGGTCGTCGAGGACCTCGTCGCGGTCGGGAGCCGGAAGGGCCGGATGCTCGGTGAGGATCTCCAGGTTGGTCTGCATGCTCATCAACGGGGTGCGCAGCTCGTGCGCGGCGGCCGAGGCGAACGAACGGGCGGTGGCGAGCGCTTCCTCGGTCCTCGCCGCCTGTTCGTCGTAGCGGCTCAGGACCGTCTGGAGGGTGTGCGCCAGATCGTCGACCTCGGCGATCCGGGCCGGGGCGTGGTCCAGGCGCGCGGAGGTCGTCCGCGGATCGAGACCGCTCGCGCTGTCCCGCAGGCGCCGCAGCGGACGGCTCGCGCGTCCGGCCACCGCGCCGGCCAGCAGACCCGACAGCGGAGCGGCGAGCAGGGCCACCGTCAGCACACGCCTGCGTACCAGGCGCAGTCGGGTGTCGGCGGCGGTGTCGGGCGCGAAGAGCCAGAGCGTGCCGCGCACCCCGGGACGGGTGCCGGACACCTGCTGGGACAGGATCCGCCAGGAGGCCCCGCCGGTCCGCAGCGTGACCGGGACCGGAGCGCTCGCGGGAAGCGGCGCCCCCGAGTCCGGCTGCGGGCCGCCCGTGAACGTCTCCGACGGGCCGACCAGCCGTACGCCGACGTCCAGGGCGGAGGTGAACAGCCGCCTCTCACGGGTCCGTTCGACCGCCGCCGACCGTTCCGCGGCACTCGCGCGCAGCAGCCCGCGGGCGTCCTTCGCCACGGCAGCCGCGCTCTGGCGCAGATGCGCGTCCTGCTCGTGGTGCAGATCGGAGGCGACCAGCCGCAGCAGCAGCCAGCCGGTGGCCAGCACCAGGATCGGCACGGTCGCCCCGACGGCCAGGGCGATGCGGGTGGAGAGCCTCATCGTCCGGCCTCCGGCCCGTCGTCGCGCAGCACGAACCCCACGCCCCGTACGGTGTGGACGATCCGGGCCCGGCCCGCCGTCTCCAGCTTGCGCCGCAGATAACTCACGAACGTGTCCACCGCGTCGCTGCGCACATCGAAGTCGTACCCCCAGACCCGGTCGAGGAGCTGGTCACGGCCGAGGACGATGCCCGCGTTGCGCGCCAGGACGTGCAGCAGCTCGAACTCCCGCCGGGTCAGGTCGAGTCGGCGCCCGTCCAGGCTCACCGTGCGAGCCGCGGGGTCCAGTGCCAGTCCGCCCACCCGTACGGTGTCGGTGTCCCTCGGCGGCCGGCGCCGCAGCAGCGCCTGGAGCCGGAGCACCAACTCCTGGAGGGCGAACGGCTTCACCAGATAGTCGTCCCCGCCGGCCTGGAGCCCCGCGATCCGGTCGGCGGTCTCGTCGAGCGCCGAGAGCATCAACACGGGGACGTCGTTGTCCTCCTCGCGGAGCGTCCGGCACACCTCGATCCCGCTGAGACCGGGCAGGGAGATGTCCAGCACGATCGCGTCCGGCGGGGTCCGCCGGGCGATGTCCAGCGCGGGCCGGCCGTCGTCGGCGAGGTCCACGGTGAAACCGCCCAGCCGCAGGCCGCGTTCGAGTGACCGTCGTATCGCCGCGTCGTCGTCGACGACGAGGACCCGGCCCCGGTCTTTGCCCATCACTCCACCCCAGCCCGGAGGAACGGACCGGTCGGCCCGGCCCGTCTGGTGGCCCATGGTGCACCAGCCGCCGGGCCCGCGGACCGGCGCGGTCCGCCCGCCTGAATCCGGCCAGCCACGAAACGGTAACGAAGGACTTCGTGGCGGGTACAGGAAACGCCGGCGCAGCGTAATGTCCGGCCTTGCCCGGGTGCTCGTGGGGGGTGACCCGGTGCTGGGAGGGGAGTGTCATGGCTGCCATGACGCGCGTTCGAAGCGTGCCCGGAATCATCGGAAACCAGCTGGCGGCGGCGGTCTGCGCGGGGCTCCTGTGCGCGTCCGTGGCCGGATGCGGTCATGGCGACGCGGCGACGGCCGACGCCTCCACGGCGTCCGCCGGTACCCTGGCGTCCGCGGCGCCTTCGTCGGCGCCCGTGTCCTCGCCCGAGGTGACGCCCTCCGCGAGCGAGCCGTCGACGCCGACGGCCGCGCCGATGACGCAGGAGGCCACCACGGCCGCGTCCGAGGAAACGGTGGCGGCCGGCGGTTCGGGCGCGCCGGCCCTGTGGGGCAAGGAGTACACCGGCACCGCGAGCGTCTCGGTCGACGTCTACGACCACTGCACCACCGACGGCTCCCGGCGCCTGGCCGGCAGCCAGACCTACTCGATGAACAGCACGCTCGACCTGGGCAGGCCGCAGGCCGGTGGCGACCAGACCGAGAGCAACCCGTTCTCGATGCTGTTCGCGGCGGGCAGTCCCTCCCAGGCGGGCGCGATGTCCTTCAGGTCGTCCTCGGTCAGCACCGTCTCCAGCCAGGACCTGGCGGGCCACTACCGGGACCCGAATCTCCTGCTGACCTACTGGACCATCGGCTGGTCCGACGGCGAGCTGAACGCCCGGCTCACGGACCCGCACGACCGTGAGGCCGTCGTCCTGAACCTCCTCAACTGGCCGAGCCTGCTGGTCGCCTGCCGCTCCGACCTCGGCCAGCTGCCCGGCGGCTTCCCGCACGCGCTGGCCGCCGGTACGACGTTCACGGGCCGGCTGGACGGCTCCGGGGCGTCACTCACCGCCCGGGGCAGCACCATCGACGGCGTGGTCGCGTTCAGGTTCACCTTCGACGGCACGGCCTCGTGACGCCCTTACGGACCCCCTTCCCGGGCGGCGCCACGAGGGGACGGCTGGCGCACGGGGTGGAACGGCACGCGGCCGGGAACGGGGAACGCGCGGCGGCCGGACCGGGGGAGGCCCGATGACCACACCGGACCCACTGGACACCTGGAGCGTGCGGATCGCCGAGTGCGCCGCCCCCGGGGAGAAGGCGTTCGCGGCGCAGACGGCGCGCGCGTACGCCGCGGGCGGAGCCTCCCGCCGTAACCTTTTTTCCTTACCGGGACGGGCGCCCGGAGGCATGGGAGGCGGAGCCGTCTCCGTCCTTCCCGCCGTGCTGGACGGGCTGGCGTACGCCGCCGAGTCCCTCAGATCCGCCCTCGGCAGCCCCGAGTTGAACAACCTCCTGTCGGCCACCGGACTCCTGGTCGGATTACGGGCCCAGCGGAGCGCCGAGGCCGCCGCCTCGGCCCGAAGACCGGGAGCGGACGCCACCCCCTCGGGCGATGACGCCGAGCCGGTCGGGGAGGACATGCCCGCCCCGGCCGGGGACGGCACCCCACCCGCCGCGCCGGGCGGAGCGGACCCCGGTCCGGCCGCCCCCTCCCTCGAGGGCCTGCGGGCCGCGCTGAGCATGAGCGGGCGGCTCCGGGCCCGGGGACTGGCCCCCGACCGGGCCGACGAACTCACGGCCCGGCTCATGGTCCTGCTGGTCACCGAGGACGATCCCGCGGAGATCGACGCCTTCCTCGACGCGCTGGTCGGTGACGAACCGCCCCGGCCGCGGAGCGGCCCGGACACCCGGTGCGGAAAACTGCGGCGCCTGCGCTCGGCGGCATCGGGCCTGCTCTTCCGCGCCGCCCGCCCGCGCACGAGGGGCCGCGGACCGTCGGCCGGTCCCGAGGGGACGAACCAGGGATGAGCACGGCTTCATGAGGAGGCGGCCGTCCCCGCGGACCGCCCGTTCATGGGGGCCGCCGCCCTGGCTGTGGCTGGCCCTGGCGCTCTTCCTCGCCCAGCTTCCCGCGCTGCTCGGACACGCCGTCGGCGTGGGCACGGGACTCGCCCCGTTCGGACAGTTTGGACGCGGCCGCTTCGTGACCGCGGTGCTCAGCCTGGTCCAGCTCCTGCCCCAGTTCTTCCTGCTCGCGGCCGTCCTCGCACTCCTCGCGCCGGGGGCACGCTGTCGACTCGTCGAGCGCCGCCACGGACTGCTGGCCCCCGACCACCCGCTGATGGCGCCCCCGGCCCCGCGGGAGAGCAGGGACACGAGCGCCGAACAGCACTTCTCCGCCGGGATGACGGCGTTCGTCCACGAGCACGCGCCGGGCGCCCAGGTACGTCTGAGCACGCGGGGCGGGCTCTCCGCCCGCGTCTATCCCGGCGGTTGGCGCACCGCTCGGATCGGCTTCTTCGCCCCGCTCGTCCGGGTCCGAAGCAGGTTCCGGGTCCGAGGCCGGGGCGACGGCGTGTCCCAGCCGTGCCGCGCCGCCCGATCCCACCCGTCCGCCGGGACTCCCGACCTTCACACCCGGGAAGCCGTCCTCCTCCGGCGGTGGTCCCTCACCGCGCCCCCGCATCTTCCGCACGCTCCGCGTCACCTCCGCCGATCCCGTGGTGGGAACGCGTTCCCGGACGCAGGAGGTGGCCGACCGTCTGCGCGGTGCCCGCTGGACCCTGCGCGAGGACGGCACGCTGGTGGCCGACCTGCCCGAGGTCCCCGTCCTGCGCACCACGTCGGCCGACGTCACGACCCGGCTGCTGACCGGGAGGCGGACCCGGCGCACGGACGTCGGCGCCACCACGGTCTGGATGGAGGCCCGTCTCAACGGCACGGGTGCCACGGTCCGGCTGGAGCTCGTCCGGGCCGCGACCGGGGTCACCCGGGCCGTGGTCGACTGCCGGGAATTCACCTCGACGTCGACCACCGCGCAACGCCTGTGGCTGACCTTGGGAAACGGATAGAAAGCGGTCGGCGGACCGCCCGCCCCCGGTGATCCGTGGCCGTCCCGTCACCGTCGTGTCACAGCCCTGTCCGCGCGTGAACCACGCAGGCCGTCGGGCGATCTGTAGCGACGAGTGCCGGTGAACGACCGGCACCTGAACATCGCCATCGGGGGACTTCATGCAGTACGGGACGCACTCCGGGCCACGTGTCCGCGGAGCCGCGCTGGCCATGGCGGCCATGTCGGCCGCCACCCTTCTCATGACCGCGTGCCAGCCCGGCCAGGACGCCGCGGGATCCGCCGCCTCGCCGTCGGGCACCGCGAAGAAGCCGTCGGCCACGTCCTCCGGCTCCCCGGGGTCCGCCAAGCCGTCGGGCGGTACGGGCACCACGGCCGAGCCCGCCGGCGACCACACCCCGAAGGCCCCGGCATCGGTCCCGGCCACCGCGCCACCGGCGACGAAGACGAAGACCTGTGCGTCGACGGCCTTGAAGGCGTTCATGTACCAGGCCGACGTACGGCCCCCCGGCACCGGCACCGGCGCCGCGATCGTCGAGTTCACCAACATGTCCGGGGCGAAGTGCGTCCTCCAGGGGTATCCGACCGTGGCGGGGGCGGCCAACGGCTCTCCCGAGAAGAACCACCCGCTGACCGTGACGCGGTCGGGCCCCTCGTCGCAGGTGGTGCTCGCACCCGCCGCCAAGGCATGGGTCAAGCTCACGTTCGTCCAGGTCCAGGGCGAGGCCGACGGCTACTGCGTGTCCGGGTCGACCCCGGTCTCGTATCCGACCCTGGTGGTAGGTCTGCCCGGCAGCGGAGCGACCCAACTCGCCCTGGAGGACGGGGTGCTGGCCGAGTGCGACAACAAGGCGACGGTCACCGCCGTCACCGCGTCGAAGCCTTCCTGACCGTTCCGGGTGCGGTGCCCGGCGAACCCGTCCGTAGGCTGCCGGAGCGGGGCCGTGCCGTAGCGGCCCCGCGCACGGGGACCGGAGGCGCCCACTCCGCCCGACCTGTGGAACGGGTCAGGACCGGACCTACGGAACGGACGGGGTGTCGTACGCCACTTCCCGGGGCCGGGAATGCGGACACCGGGTGCGCTGTTACAGCTCACGTAACTGATTGGCATGCGCGAATCAAGGTTTGCGCAAGGTGGGCGAAGGAGGACCTCATGGCACGCAGTACCGCGCGCCCCGTCGTCACGCTGAGGTCGACGGCCGGTACCGGCGCCACGTATGTGACGCGCAAGAACCGCGGCAACGACCCCGACCGGCTCGTGCTGCGCAAGTACGACCCGCAGGCGGGCAGGCACGTCGCGTTCCGGGAGGAGCGCTGACCGCACGCCGGGATCTTCCGGCCCGCGCACCCGTCGTGTCCGCGGACCGACCTGCCGTAACCGAGGAGGGAACCGCATGAGGCCCCACATCCACCCCGCATCCCGTCCGGTCGTCTTCCGGGACCGTGCCGCCGGCGTCGCGTTCCTGACGCGGTCCACCGCGCACTCCGCCGAGACCATCGAGTGGGAGGACGGCGCGGTACACCCGGTCGTCGACGTGGAGATCTCGTCGGCGAGCCATCCGTTCTACACCGGGACCTCGCGGGTCCTGGACACCGCCGGCCGGGTGGAGCGCTTCGAGCGCCGCTACGGCCGCACGGCGTCGAACCGGCACTGACCGCCGGAGCACGCCGGGTCGGCAGGAGGAGGACAGAGTCATGAAGGTACGCAACTCACTGCGCTCGCTGAAGTCCAAGCCGGGGGCCCAGGTGGTCCGCAGGCGCGGCGTGGTCTTCGTCGTGAACAAGAAGAACCCGCGCCTGAAGGCCCGTCAGGGCTGACGGCACATCGGGCGAACGGCATCCGGTCCGGCCGGCGCACCCGCGCCGGCCGGACCGGCCGCGTGTACGGACCCGGCATCTTCGTGGCGGAGCCCGCGGCTCGCTGACGCACCGGTCCGCCGGGAGTTACGATCACGTTCGTGACGTGCCCTTCCTCCGTGGGTGACCGGATCCCCGCGGAGGGCGGCGCGGTGGACGCGCTGGATCCGATGCGTGACGGTCGCGCCGGGCGAAGTACTCCGAAGGGAGCCGTTCGTGACCACGGCCAGGGATCTGTTCATCATCACGATGGACAAGGAACCGGAACGTTCTGTGGGACAGGGCGACCTGTCGCTCGCCCTCGCCGGAGCCGAGGTGATCGATCTCCTCGCCGACGAGGTCATCACCCTGGACGGGGACCGGATGACTCCGGCCAGGCAGCCCGCGACGGACGACCGGCTGCTGGGTGAGGCGGCGTCCTCGCTCGTGCGGCAGGTTCCGTACGAACGGGTCGAGGACTGGCTCTGGCGCAGAGGCCGGGACCTGGCCAAGGCCTATCAGACCGACCTCGAACAGGCGGGCCAGCTCACTCGGCAGCGCCGCAGCAGGCTGCCGTTCGGGGGCGAGCGCATGGAGCTCGTGGACTCACCGGCCCGCAGCCGGGCGATGCACCGCTGGGCGGCCGACGAGCCCGTCCTCGCCGCGCTCGCCGAGGTGGTCGGAATCCCCGCCGAACAGAGCGACGACACCTCGTCCGTCGAGGACGAGTCGGTGACCACCGTGCTGGTCGCCGTGCACGACGCGGTGATGGAACTGGAGGCCGTCCGCCAGCGCCGGGCCATCGAGAACGCGGCGTTCGCCAACATCTGGCGCGGCGCCTGACGGCCTCGCGCGGGAGCGACGGGCGCGGGGCGGCGGGTGGTCCCGGCCGCCGTCCCGCGCCCGAGGTCGTGTCCGCGAGTCTCGTCTGCCAGGCGTCGCCGGGCAGACGGGACTTTGCGGACACGACCTAGGTCACTCGGAGGCCTCGCGGGCCCGTCGCTCGCTCGCGCGCGCTTCCTGGAGGTGCGCGTCGACCCGCTGGGCCCGCCGGGGGAGCAGCGAGTCCGTGACGCGCTGAAGCGTCTTCGTCAGCGGGTGCTTGTCCTGCCCGGTCGCCGAACCCCGCACCGCGGAGGCCGCGTCGCGGTACTCGGCCATCCCGGCCAGTGCCGCGTGGGCGAGTTCGGTCGCCTCGCGGTACAGATCGCGCGACTTCGTCATGGCGTCGAGTGCTTCGGAGTACGAGGCCACCAGCGCGCGTGCGCGGGCGAGTTCCTCCTCCATGGTCAGCAACTGCCAGTCCTCGCGCAGGGATGTGAAGACCGCCGCCGCGTCGTCCGGCAGTGGCCACGGCAGCGCCGCGAACCGCACGATCCGGTCGAGAAGTTCGGTCGGCTCCGAGCCGTCGAGGAAGACGCTGCGCACCCGGAACGCCTGCTCGTCGAACCCGGTCCGGGCCGGGTTGCCGGACAGGATCACGGCCCCGCCGCGCGGCACCGACGTCCCCAGGTCGCCGAGCGCCCAGTTGACGGCGTGGAACTGCTCGGGCGTGGCCCGGTGTTCGACCACGCGATGCCGCAGCGCGGGCGGCAGCAGCCGGGCCAGCGGGAGGCGGCCCCCGGCGTCGGGGGTCATGGCCTCGTGCACGAAGACGTTGATGCTCCAGCTGTGCCGGGCGACGTCCTTGACCAGACGGCGCAGCGCGGCGTCGTCCTTCGGCAGCGGGTTGATGTCCTGGAGCAGCAGTCCGGCCACCGCGTCACGGTCCCAGGAGAGATCGCCACGCTCGGGCCAGAGCAGCGCGGCGGGGGAGGGCCACCCGTGATCCCAGGCCCGCTCCGCCTCGGCCGCCAGTGTCCAGCGCCGCTCGCCGTCCACCTGCTCGCGCCCGTCGGTCGCGAGCCGCGCCCGTACGGTCACGCCGTCGTCGACGAACCACCGCGCCTCGAAGACGTGGCCGTCCGGCGCCGTGGCGTTCTCCTTCTCCAGGAAATCCTGGATCCTTTCACTGTTCTTCAGTTCCCGCAGATGCTCCCGAAGAGCGCTCTGCGGGGCGGGGCCGGTATGGCGCCCTGCGGCCATCCAGACTGTTTCCGGTGCGGTGGGACGCTCTGTGGAGGACTTCGGCATGAGTCACTTTGCTGGTGGGGTGTGGTGTGCCCTCCCAGTATGGTCGCCTTTGGCCACGAACAGGGAGGCGAGGCCCCCTGGGATCACGGACCTCCGCCATCGGGTGACTATGGGCGTTTCGTTGACGATCGGCCGTATTGCCGTCATCGCGAGGTGTCCGAACGGGTCACCGGCCGAGTGCCCGACTCGTCCGGACGGCCCGCACGACCGTGCTCCCGACCGGCCCGCGAGGGGCCGCGACGACGGGCGTCCGGTCCGCCGAGGGCGCGGACCTGCGAGGATACGAGCCGGGTCGCGACCGCCCGTGACCTCGCCCACTAGTGGACGCCGGTAGGGTTGCGGTCGGAGAAGGGGCGGACGCGGATGCGGCAGCGGGTCACCATGAGCGACGTGGCGCGGGCCGCGGGAGTCTCGTCCGCCACCGTCTCGTACGTACTGAGCGGAAAACGCCCGGTCGCCGACGGAACGCGCGAAGCGGTCGAAACCGCCATCGAGCGGCTCGGGTTCAGCCTCAACCCGGTCGCCCGGAGTCTGCGCACGGGCAAGTCCACCATGGTCGCCCTCGTCGTCCCGGACATCTCCAACCCCTTCTACGCGCTCCTCGCCCGCTCGATCCAGGACGAACTGCGCGGCCGCGGCTACCACGTACTGGTCAGCAGTACGGGGGCCCGGCGGGACGAGGAGGAGGCGCTGCTCCAGGAAGCGGTGCAGCAGCGGTTCGCCGGGGTGGTGATGACGCCCTTCCGGCTCGCCGCCGACGCCTTCGACGGGCTGCGCGCCGCGGGGATCCCGGCGGTGGTCAGCGCGGATGTCCCGTTCGGCGACGTCGATCTGGTGACTCCCGACGCCGACGACGCGGTCCGTGAGGCGCTGGCGCATGTCGCGGCCACCGGCCGCCGGCGCATCGGCGTGATCGCCGGGCCGCTGGACGCGGCGGGCGGTGATCCGCGTCTGGAGCGCGTGCGCCGGCACGCGGCCGAGGCGGGGCTGCGCATCGCGCGGGAGCACATCGTCCACGGCGAGCACACGCGTGAGGCGGGGGCGGAGGGCTTCGAGCGGCTGATGCGTGCCCCGCTCCGGCCCGAGGCGGTGCTGTGCGGCAACGACATCACGGCGGTCGGCGCGATGGACACGGCCGAGCGCCTCGGACTCGACATCCCGGGTGACGTGTCGCTGGTGGGGCACGACGACATCGAGTTCGCCTCGCTCGTCCGGCCGCGTCTGACGACCATCCGCTACCCGGCACGCGAGGTGGGCCGGGTGGCGGCCGGGCTTCTGCTGGAGCAGATCGACGGCCGGACACCGAGGAGGACCGTGCGGGTCGGCGCGGCCTTCGTGGCGCGCGGCTCGGTCTGACACGGCCTCGCCTTCGGCCCGCGCCGGACCCCGCACCGAAGGCGCCGGACCCCGCACCGAAGGCGCCGGACCCCGCACCGAAGGCGCCGGACCCCGCACCGAAGGCGCCGGACGGACCCCGCACCGAACCCCGCGCCGGACTCCGCGCCGCCCGATGCCTTCGCGGGCGGGTTCCGTCCGACGCCGTCACGCCGAGACGTCGGTTCGTCGCCATGGCGCCCAGACGTCGCTCCGGCGCCGTCGCCGACCGGTAATCGCCGTTCCGGGCACGTCCGTTCCCCTTCCCCGGCTTTGCCGGATCGATGTCGAGCGACGGTGGCGTAATCGATTACGTTGCGCGAGACTGGCGGCGGACGCAGGGCAGGCCAGGGGTGGACAGCCCCATGACTCGACGTCGATCCGTCGTATTTGGAAGCGAATAGCCCACAAGTTGATTTGTGCTGCCTGTAAACAAAATCGACCGACACTTGTTTGCTTTTGGTCGCCCACGTCGCGAAAGCCAACACTGTCAACTACGGCCTGACGGCCTGTCGTGCACCGGTTCGCGAGCCGTCCGAGAGGGCGTTGCGGGCAGGCCCGCGCCCGCCGCTCCCGGCCTGTTCCGGTCGTCGGTGCGGACGGTGCGCCCTGATGCCGGTGGTCAGTGCCGCGGCGGTCACGTTTCGGGCAAGGCGAGTGCGAGGTCTTGACGCGGTGGCGACATGGGGCTGTCATTACGCCCACGTTGTTCGGTCGAGTTGGTTTCTGATCGATTTCCGGCCTCCCCGCCGACCGACTCGACCGAACCCTGCCCTCAGGAGCCGTCATGCACCTTCCCCTCTCGGGTCTGTCCGCCCCGACCCCCAGCCGTCGCACCCTGCTCCGCGGAATCGGCGGCGCGGCCGTCCTCGGCGCGGGCATTCCCCTGCTCAGCGCCTGCGGGGGCAGCGGCACGGCGTCGGACCCCAAGACGGTCACGGTCGGCTCCAACGCGTCCGACGCGGTGCCGAAGAAGGCGTTCGCCGACGTCTACGCGGCCTTCAAGAAGCAGTCCGGCATCACGGTCGACGTCAACACGAAGGACCACAACACCTTCCAGGAACAGATCAACTCGTATCTCCAGGGCACGCCGGACGACGTCTTCAACTGGTTCGCCGGCTACCGCATGCAGTTCTTCGCGGCCAAGAAGCTCGCCGCGCCCATCGACGACGTGTGGGCCAAGATCGGGGACAACTTCCCCGACGCGATGAAGAAGCTCAGCAAGGGCGAGGACGGCAAGTACTACTTCGTGCCGATGACCACGTACCCGTGGGCCGTCTTCTACCGCAAGAGCGTCTTCCAGCAGCACGGCTACACGGTCCCCACCACGTGGGACGAACTCATCGCCCTGTGCAAGCAGATGAAGAAGGACAAGCTCGTCCCGATCGCCTTCGGCGACAAGGACGCCTGGCCCGCGATGGGCACCTTCGACCAGATCAACTTCCGCCTCAACGGCTACGACTTCCACGTCCAGCTCATGGCCGGCAAGGCCTCCTGGACCGACGCCAAGGTCAAGGCCGTCTTCGACCACTGGACCGAACTCCTTCCGTACCACCAGGACGGCTTCATGGGTCGCACCTGGCAGGACGCCGCGCAGACGCTGGTGGCCAAGAAGGCGGGCATGTACGTCCTCGGCACCTTCGTGGCACAGCAGTTCACCGACAAGGCCGACCTGGACGACCTCGACTTCTTCCCCTTCCCGGAGATCAACTCCGCGTACGGCCAGGACACCGTGGAGGCCCCCACCGACGGCCTCATGGTCAGCAAGGCCCCCAAGAACCACGCCGGCGTCCTCAAGCTCCTTGAGTACATGGGCAGCCCGGCGGCCGAGGAGCTCTACCTCAAGGGCGACCCGAGCGTGGTCGCCGCCTCCAGCAAGGCCGACACCTCCGCGTACTCGGCGCTCCAGAAGAAGGCGTTCGACATGATCGGGGGCGCCAAGTCCCTGACCCAGTTCATGGACCGCGACTCCCGCCCGGACTTCACCTCGACGGTGATGCAGCCCGGCCTCCAGAAGTTCCTCCAGGACCCCAAGGGCGTGGACAGCCTGCTGTCCTCGATCGAGCGCCAGAAGAAGCAGATCTTCGCGACCGCGTGAACGACACCATGACCACCGACACCACGACGCAATCCCCGGAGGCGGCGAGCGCGCCGCCTCCGGGCACTGCCGCCGCGCCCAAGCGGGCCGCACGGGGCCACCGCCGCCTGCTGACCCGCCGTGACCGGTTCACCCTCGCCCTCATGGCGGGCGTGCCCACGGTCCTGCACGTGGCCCTGGTCTGGGTCACCGCCCTCGCTTCCATCGCCCTCGCCTTCACCACCTGGGACGGCATCGGGTTCGACTCGATCAAGTGGGTGGGCCTCCAGAACTTCCGTCAGCTCTTCGCCGACAACCCGCAGTTCTGGCCCGCCGTCCAGCACAACGTCATCTGGTTCGTCGTCCTCATCCTGATCCCGACGCCGCTCGGCCTGTTCCTGGCCGTCCAGCTCGACAAGAACATCCGCTTCAGCCGCGTCTACCAGACGGCGTTCTTCCTGCCGGTCGTCATCTCGATGGCCTGCATCGGCTTCGTCTGGCAGCTCGTCTACAACCCGGACACGGGCCTGATCAACAGCATCATCGGCGCCAACAGGCCGGGCCACTACATCGACTGGATCGGCGACCCGAAACTCAACCTGTGGGCCGTCCTCGTCGCCGCCTCCTGGCGCCACACCGGCTACATGATGATCCTCTACCTGGCCGGCCTCAAGGGAATCGATCCCTCCCTCAGAGAGGCCTCCTCCCTGGACGGCGCCAACGAATGGCAGACGTTCAAGCACGTCGTCTTCCCGACGCTGCGCCCCACCAACACCGTCGTCCTGGTCGTCACCGTCATCGAGTCCCTGCGCGCCTTCGACCTGGTCTTCGTCTTCAACAAGGGTGCTCAGGGAACCGAGTTGCTCTCCATCCTGGTGACCAACAACATCATCGGCGAGTCCAGCCGCATCGGTTACGGCTCCGCGATCGCGGTCGTCCTGCTCGTCATCTCGCTCGTCGTGATCATCCCGTACCTGGTGGCCACCTTCCGGAAGGAGCGGCGATCGTGAGCGCCCCCACCCTCGCGGCCGGCGGGCGCGGGCGCCGCGCGCCCGTCCGCCCCGCCCGCGTGCTGCTGCACGTCTTCCTCGCCTGCGCCGCCCTGGCCTGGCTCGCCCCGCTGCTGTGGGCGATGTTCTCGGCCCTGCGCCCGTACGGTGAGACCAGCGCCAAGGGCTATGTGTCCTGGCCGGACACACTGAACTTCGACAACTTCAAGAACGCGTTCGAGCAGTCGGACATGACGCACTACTTCGTCAACACCCTGCTGATCGCGGTGCCGGCCGTCCTGCTGACGCTGTTCCTGTCCTCGATGGTCGCGTTCTACGTCAGCCGCTTCGACTTCCGCCTCAACCTCTCGCTGCTCCTGGTCTTCACGGCCGGCAACCTGCTCCCGCAGCAGGTCATCATCACTCCGCTGTACCGGATGTACCTGCTCACCGACCTGCCGGGCATCACGGCGAGCGGCAAGCTGTACGACTCCGCGCTCGGCCTGGTGCTCATCCACGTGGCGTTCCAGTCCGGGTTCTGCGCGTTCGTGCTGAGCAACTACATGCGCTCGCTGCCGCACGAGCTGACCGAGGCCGCGCTCGTGGACGGGGCGTCGGTGTGGCGGCTCTACTGGCAGATCACCCTGCCCCTGTGCAAGCCCGCGATGGCGGCCCTGGCGACCCTGCTGTCGATCTGGATCTACAACGACTTCTTCTGGGCCCTCGTCCTGATCTCGACCGGCGAGAACATGCCGATCACCTCGGCGCTGAACAACCTCTCCGGCCAGTACTTCACCGACCCCAACCTCGTCGCCTCCGGCGCCCTGCTCACCGCGATCCCCACGCTCGTCGTGTACTTCGCGCTCCAGCGGCAGTTCGTCAGCGGTCTGACCCTCGGCGCCAACAAGAGCTGAGACGACACACCCCGAACTCCCAGGCGGCTTCCCGTGAAAGAGGACGACGTGCCCCCATCCTTCACCCCCGTGGCCTCCGTACCCGTGGACCCGCGCACCGCACGGGTCCACGAGGAGGGCTGGCAGTCCTGGAGCCCCAGCGGCTCCTACGCCCTCGACGACACCCCCTACCGCCCGGCCAACGCCAATTGGGCGACCGTCTGCTACCGGCCCGGCCGCACCGTGCCGCTCGCGGCCTTCCAGGGCGAGGGACTGCTCGCGCTGGACCCGGGCGACGGCTCCCCGGTCCGGCTGTGGGCCGCGCAGGACCCGGCGGGACCGGTCCCCTCGATCCGGCTCACCGTCCAGGACGGCCGCGCCGGGATCGGCGCCGACGGCCCGGTCACCGAGTCCTCCCACACCGGACCGGGCGGAATCCAGGGCGCGCTCGCCGCCTGGGCCGACGCCCTCTCCCTCCCCGCCCCGCGGCCCGCACCGACGGTGTGGTGCTCCTGGTACGAGTACTTCACCGCCGTCACCGAGGACGACATCCACGAGAACCTCCAGGCGATGGACACGCTCGACCTCCCCGTCGACGTCGTCCAGATCGACGACGGCTACCAGAGCGCCCTCGGCGACTGGCTCACCCTCTCCGGCCGCTTCCGCTCCCGCTCCGCCCTCGCCGACAGCATCCGCGGACGCGGCCGCCGCGCGGGCATCTGGACCGCCCCCTTCCTCGTCGCGCCGCACAGCGAACTCGCCGCGCACCACCCCGACTGGCTGGTCCACGACGAGCAGGGGGTGCCCCTGCACGCGGGCCACAACTGGAACCACGACCTGTTCACCCTCGACATCACCCACCCCGGGGCCCGCGCGTATCTGTCCGACGTCTTCACCACCCTGCGCGCCGAGGGGTACGACTACTTCAAGACCGACTTCCTCTACGCGGGAGCCCTGGACGGCGTACGGCACTCAGGAGCCGACGCGCCGACCGCCTACCGCGACGGGATCGCCCTGATCCGCGAGGCCATCGGCCCCGACGCCCACCTCCTCGGCTGCGGAGCCCCGGTCCTCCCGTCCATCGGCCTGTTCGACGCGATGCGGGTCAGCCCCGACACGGCACCGCACCGGCGCCCCGAGGCCGGCGACTACAGCCAACCCGGCCAGGACGCGGCCGAGTTCACCGGCAGGGGCCGCCAATGGCAGCACGGACGGCTGTGGATCAACGACCCCGACTGCCTCATGGCCCGCCCCGCCGTCGAGACCCGCGAACGCTGGGCGGCCCATGTCGAGGCCACGGGCGGCCTGATGGCCTCCAGCGACCGGCTGCTGTCCCTCGACGCATGGGGCGTGGCCACCACCCGTCGGCTGCTGTCCCCGGGAGGGCCCGCATGACCCCCGAACGCTCCCTGTCCGTCCCCGGCATCGTCTACGGCGGCGACTACAACCCCGAACAGTGGCCCGAGGAGACCTGGGCCGAGGACATGCGCCTGATGCGCGAGGCCGGCGTCACCATGGTGAGCGTCGGCGTCTTCTCCTGGGCGCTCATGGAGCCCGCAGAGGGCACGTACGACTTCACCCGCACGGACCGGATCCTCGATCTCCTCCACGAGAACGGCATCGCCGCCGACCTCGCCACCCCCACGGCCGCGCCGCCCGCCTGGTTCTTCCGGGCGCATCCCGAAGCGCTCCCGGTCGACCGGGACGGCCGGAGGCTGACCTACGGCAGCAGGCAGACCTTCTGCCCGAGCAGCCCCGCCTACCGCGAGGCCGCCCTGCGCGTCACGGGCGCCCTCGCCGAACGCTACGCCGGACACCCGGCCGTGGTGATGTGGCACATCCACAACGAGTACGGCTGCCACAACGCGGCCTGCTACTGCGACACCAGCGCCCGGTCCTTCCGCCGCTGGCTGCGCACCCGCTACGACGACGACCTGGCGGCCCTCAACCACGCCTGGGGCACGGCGTTCTGGAGCCAGTGGTACCACGACTGGGAGGAGGTCCTGCCGCCCCGCGCCACCGGCGCCGTACCCAACCCCACGCACCAGCTGGACTGGCGCCGCTTCTGCTCCGACGAACTGCTGTCGCTGTACACGGCGGAGCGGGACGTCCTGCGCACGGCGGCCCCGTTCACACCGGCCACCACCAACTTCATGGTGATGGACGTCTTCGACGCGCTCGACTACTGGCGGTGGGCCCCGGAACTCGACATCGTCTCCAACGACCACTACCTGATGTCCGCCGACCCGGCCTCCGAGATCGACGTCGCGCTCTGCGGCGATCTGACCCGGTCGCTGGCCGGCGGTCCCTGGCTGCTCATGGAGCACTCCACCGGCGCCGTGAACTGGCAGCCCGTCAACCGCGCCAAGGCCCCGGGCGAGCTGCGCCGCAACGCTCTCTCCCACGTGGCCCACGGCGCCGACGGCATCGCCTACTTCCAGTGGCGGGCCGCGAGGGCGGGCGCCGAACAGTGGCACTCGGCGATGCTCCCGCACGCGGGCACGGACAGCCGCATCTGGCAGGACGTGGTCCGCCTCGGCGCCGATCTGAGGGCCCTGGCCGAGGTACGCGGCAGCACCGGCACGGCCGAGGTCGCCGTCGTCTGGGATTGGAACGCCCGTTGGGCACTGGAACTGCCCTCGCAGCCCAGCGGCGCCCTGCGGTACCAGGACCTGGTCCGGGCCTGGTACGAGCCGTTGTGGCGGTCCGGTGCGGCCGTCGACTTCGTCCACCCGGACGCGGACCTCTCGGCCTACCGCCTGGTCCTGGTCCCGAGCCTCTACCTCGTGGACAACACGGGCGCGGCCAACCTGAGCGCCCACGTCGAGCGCGGCGGCACCCTCGCGGTCGGCTTCCACAGCGGCGCCGTCGACGAGAACTGCCATGTCCGGCTGGGCGGTTACCCAGGAGCGTTCCGCGAGACCCTCGGGATCCGCGGCGACGAGCTGTTCCCCCTGCTCCCCGGCGAGTCGGCGGGCCTGACCGGCCAGGTGCCCGCGGGTGCCACGGCCACCCTGTGGTCGGAGCGCGTGCGCCTGGACGGCGCCGAGGCGATCGCCACGTACGCGGACGGACCCGTGGCCGGTGTTCCCGCGGTGACACGGAACTCCCGGGGGCGGGGCACCGCCTGGTACGTGGCGACCCTCCCCGACCCCGGCACCCTCACCGCCCTGCTGGACCGCATCCGCACCGAGGCGGAGGTTCCCGGCGCCGGGGATCTCCCACCCGGAGTCGAATCGGTCCGTCGGCGCGGCCGGGATGCCGACTACGTGTTCCTCATCGACCACGCGGGCCGGGGCGCGGAGATCCCCGTCCCGCCGGGAGCCACCGAACTCCTCACCGGCAAGCCCCTGTCGGGCTCGGTGAGGATCGATCCCGGCGAGATCGCGGTGGTACGGGAGCCGCACGCGACGGAACGGTGAACCGCCGTTCGGCGGGGCGGCTCTCCGCCCCGCCGAACGGATCAGTGCAGCGGCAGCACGGCGGTGTGTTCCTCCCGCACGGCGTCCAGGGAGCGGGGATCGAGGCCCAGCAGGCGCAGGATCGTGGGCGCGATCTGTGCGGTCCGCACACCCGCCGTGTCGCGGACACCCTCCGGAACCGACGCGCCGGACACCACCAGGGGGACGTCGAGGTCGTCGGCGTGGGCGCCGCCGTGCTCGGCGATCTTCTTGGTCCCACCGGTGTAGACGACCCCGTACTGCGTGAGACCGAAGACGTCGGGAACGCGGGTGTCGCCGGCCGCGGCGTGGAAGTACCGGGCCGCAGCCCGTCCCGCGTAGACCTTGGCGAGCCCGCCGTGGGTGAAGGACCTGGGCGCCGCGTCGATGTCGGTGCCGGTGCCGCTCCGGCCGAGCAGGTAGTCCTTGGCGAACTCCGTGGCGGCCCGGGAGCGGTCGGTCAGCCAGAGCAGCATCGCGTCGTCGTCCACGGCGTGCGCGACCAGGTTCCCGGCGCCGGGGTGGAGCTGCCTCCACGCGGCGTCGAGGCCGGCCAGCAGCGGGGCGTCGTCGATCCGGGTGAGCGCGGCCGGGTCGGTCGGCGACTGGCCGTGCTTGGCGGACAGGATGACCGTGGTGCTGCCGGCCAGATGGCGCCGGGCGAGCTCGGAGGTCAGTTCGCCGATCCGGGCGTCGACGAAGTCCAGGTTCTTCTCCAGCAGCGGCCCGGGCACGTTCCCGGCCGTGTAGCCGCCCTTGAGACCGTCGGAGGCGGGCAGCTTCTGCGCGGTGGAGACCGACTGGAAGTTCAGTCCGAAGACCGCCGGGGTGCCGACCCGGTGGGTGCCGCTGTGGTCGTAGCCGTCGATCTCGTTCAGGATGGCCTTCACCTTGTAGCCGTCGTACTGCTCGGTCGCCCGGTTGTCCTTCGTCCAGTCGTTCCCGGCCGGGTAACCGAGGGCGTCGCTGTTGATCTCGGGTGTGAACAGGTCCTGGACACCGCTGCCCGAGGGCCCGCCGAGGATCTCGTACGCCGGGTGCTTGTCCGACCACGCGGTGCGCAGGCCCGCCGCGCGGGCCACCTCGAAGACGGTGTTCACCCTGAGGTACGCGTGCGGCGGGAGCGGCCGGCAGGTGTGCGGGTCGACCGGCAGCTTCGAGGTGTCGAGCAGGCTCGCCGGCTCGCCCGTCATCGACAGGATGCCGTCCGGCAGACCCGTCAGGCCCTGGCCCGCGTCGAGCGAGGCCGGCTTGTGGTCCAGGTCCTCGGTGAGGTCCACCTCGGCGCCGGGCCGCACCCCCTGGCAGGCCGTGGTCCCGGCCGGGAGCAGCGCGGAGTCGTAGCTGTCGTCGTAGTAGACGCCGGTGGTGCCCGGGCCGCCGCCCGTCACCTGGGCGACCATGCCGGGGAAGGAGTCGGAGGGGGTGGTGGTCCTGGCGTGGGTGTACGCCACACCGCCGCCCACCAGCCGCGCCAGCGCCGACTTCGGGTGCCGGGAGACGTACCGGGCCAGGTCGGCCTGGTGCAGTCCGTCGACGGAGACGAGCAGCACGTGCCGGGTGTCGTCCCGGCGCTGGGAGGAGGCGAAGGCGTCGGGCTGGGCGAGGGTCGCCCCGGTCAGCACCCCGGCGGCGGTGAGCAGGGCCGCGGACCTGACATGGCGTCTGGACATGCATTTCTCCCAGGAGTTCGGGGTGCAATTGCCCGAGCCATCAGAGTCGCGTCCCGTGTACCGCGAACGGCACATGTGTGAACGCATGCGGAATGACCGGTCGGTACTTCACCAAGCGGGCCCGGCGGACCTCAAGTCCGTTCGCCCAAGCGGCGCTTGGCAGCGCCGGTCCGTCGTGTACGTCCTCAGCGCACCGGCCGGTCGGGCGGTGGCAGCAGCGGGCCCAGCGGGCCGAGGTCGAGATTGAGGTCCTCCAGGGTGAGCCCGTGGCTCGCGCACAGGTCCCTCATCCGGTCGTGCAGGACCATGAGCGTCGTTCCCAGCCGCTCCTCGTCCTCCTCGCTGAGATCGCCCTGGTCGACCCGGCGCAGTGCCTGACGCTCCATCACCTGGCGCAGCAGTTCGACCAGCGTCAGGACCAGGCGCAGGAGGTCGCGCTCGACCGTGTCGGGGTCGGTGTTGATCCGCCCGGCCACGGAACGGCCCCGCGCCCCCGGCCCCGGACGGTCCGCCGGCTCGGCCGGGAGCAGCCGGAAGGCACGCGCCGCCGCCTCCGCCGCCTCCTCGAGGGGATCCGAGGACCCAAGGGTGCCGTCGCCGTCAGCCGTCATGACCGCCCCGCGGTGGATCGGACCGGTCCCAGGGCGAGGGGTTCTCCGAACTGACGGACACGATCAGCGCGCGCAGCGACACCCGTACGAGATCGATGTCGGCGATGGACAGCACCACGTCACCGACCAGGACCACGCCTCCGGCGAGAAGCCGGTCCAGCAGATCGACGAGCGCGACCTGACGCTCCGGCAGCGGATCCACGGCGGCGGAACGGCCGGACCCGGTCATGGCGTGCCACCTCGTACGGACTGGTCGTCCGCGCCGTCCTCGGGCATCGCGAACGAGTACGGCACCCACGGGCCCGTGACCTCCACGTGGACCCCCGCCAGGCCGTGACCCGCGAGCGCGGCCTCGGCGCGGAAGGTCTCGCTCCGCTCGCGGGGCACGAGAAAGGCGTCGTTGAAGACGTTCTCTCCCGCGTCACCGGCCAGGACTCCTTGCTGGGGCCGATGGGCCGCCCGGTCGGTCGCGTACGCGCGTGCCACGTCCCCGACGCGCTCCGCCGCCCGCTGGGCCGCCCGGTAGACGGCGTCCCGGTCGCCGCGCTGCCGTCTTCGGGCGTCGAGGTAGGCGCGTCCCGGTGAGATGTCCGCCGCCGGTCCGGAATCCGGGTCCTGGCCGGACCGCGGGCCGGCCGTGTCGGGGGGCCCGGCCGCCTCGACATAGATCTTGACTCCCCATTCGACCTGGCCGGCGAGGAGATCCAGACGCTCGGCGAACAGCCGCACCGCGGAGCGCAGCATGTCGCGGGCGCTGCTGTCGTCGACGTAGACGGTCGCCAGGCGCAGCGGCAGCGCCGGGGTGCGGGCCGCGACCTCCTCGACGACCGCGTGGTGCGCCCGTGCGACCGCCTCCAGCCAGTCCAGATCCTCCAGATGGCGTCTGAGCCCGTCCTCACGGAAGTCCGCGGCCGGCACCTCGCTCACCACGAGCACGATGTCCCCGTCCTCGTCCTCCTGCCCGCCCGCGGTGACCAGACGGACCGGGGCGCCGGTCACCCCCGCGAGCCGGCTCAGAGAGGGTGTGAGCTCCGGGTGCGCGCGGGCTACGGCGTACGCGTAGGTGACGTGTTCACTCGTCCGAGGCGTCATCGCGAGCAGCCCTTCCACGGGTGGTGCGGCGCGGTTCCGCGTCCACCTCGGGGATGTCCCTGTCCCGGCGCAGCGCGTTCAGCTCGGCTCGCAGCCGGCGGTTCTGCTCGACCAGTGACGGTTCGTCCGCGGCCCGGGAGGACAGCGAGGGGTCGTGTTCCCACCAGTCGATGCCCATCTCCCTGGCCTTGTCGACCGAGGCGACCAGCAACCGGATCTTGATCGTGAGCAGTTCGATGTCGAGAAGGTTGATCTTGATGTCACCCGCGATGACGATGCCCTTGTCGAGGACGCGCTCCAGGATGTCGGCCAGGTTGGCGGAGGATCCCTGCGCGTACGCGGGCGCGGCCCGGGACGGATAGTCCCCCAGCCGGTTGGAGAGAGGTTCGCTCACGACGGGCCGCCCTGTTCATGAGCCCTGATCTCGTCCAGCCGGTCAAGGAGTTGGTCCTCCAGCCCGTCGAACGTCTCCTCGTCGATCTCGCCGGCTACCAACTGCCTTTCCAGTTCGGCGAGTTGGAGTCGGATGGGCGCTGGGTCGTAGTACTCGTCCTCCGCGGCCTCCAGGACCCGGTCCATCACCCAGGCGACTCCGCGTACGGGTGCCAGAGGAAGCGTGACGAGTTGCGTGAACAGGCCCATGACATCTCCTTCAGCTGAAGCTGTACGGAGGCAGCGGACCGTTGAGCCGGAACGCGAACGCCTCGCCCATCTGGTGCGCGAGACTCAGCTCGGTGGCGAGGAAGAGCTCGTCCTGGTCGGCGCTCACCAGGAACGAGACGCTGAGGAAGTCCGTTCCCGCGGGCGGGGTGGAGTCGATCTCCCGGGCGAACGGGCGGAGCGCCTCGATCACACCCGAGGCCAGTGCCTCCTGGCGGGCCCGTGTTTCGTTGGCCACCAGCTCGCCGAGCCGCAACGGCGCGTCCGGGGCCGCGGTGCCGGCGCGGATCTCGTCGTTGAGCTGCCGGGCCGTCTCCGAATCGGTGAGGATCTCCCGCAGCAGCGTCTCCTCGTCCTGCGCGGCCTTCAGGTTGTACTCGACGCAGCCCTCCAGCCGGCGCAGCCGTTCGGCGTAGTCGTCGGCGCCCGACTCCAGCGCGTCCCTGACCGCGTCCTCGTCCGGCGCGGTGTAGCCGAACCTGATGGGCAGCACGGTGCCGTCCGTCAGGAGACGCTGTTGGACCTCCTGATGCCGGCCGATGTCGCGGCGCTTGGGCCGCAGTTCGTCCGGCGCGTCGCTCACGACCGCGCAGAGCGGTCCCGCGGTCACCGTGCGCAGCGGGGGTGAGGAGGCGCCGACTCCCTCCAGGCCGTCGAGGCGCAGTGGGTGGTCCTTGAAGGTGATCGAGTAGATGTATACCGCCATGGCTCACTCCTCGTCGCGAGACGAGCTTCGCTCCCGCCGGGAGGAGCGCCGGGCCGGCCGCCGCTTGCGCTCCACCGTCTCCGCCTCCTCTTCTCCTTCCGCCTCGTCGTCCTCGTCGCCGCCGCCCTTGCCGGTCACTTCCCGGATCGTGTCGGTGACGGCTTCGGCGGCGCCGCTCAGGGCTCCCTTGGACTTGCCCCGCGCGCCGGATTCCATCGTGTCGCCGACGATGTCGGTCAGCTGGGCCGGTGCCTTCCTGCCGGATTCCAGGTCGAGACGGTTGCACGCCTCGGCGAAGCGCAAATAGGTGTCGACGCTGGCCACGACGATACGGATGTCGATCTTCAGGATCTCGATGCCCACGAGGGACACCCGGATGAAGACGTCGATCACGAGACCGCGGTCGAGTATGAGTTCCAGAACGTCGTAGAGGCTGCCGCTCCTGCCGCCCTGGGCGACACCGCCGCTGCTCTGCGGCACCACAGTCATGGTGCCTCCCTTCACCGGCGGTGATGTCAGCGCCGGTCGATTTGTCCACGCGTGTAGCGGCGCTTCCTCTCGTAGGCCACCAGTTCTCCCTCCTTGTCCAGGGTCACTCGGTAGGTGGCCATGACGCTGGTGGTCTCGGGGACGCGCTCCAGTTCGAGTACCTCCACATCCGCGTCCCAACCGTCGTCCGTGGGTCTGATCGCGGAAACGGACTCGGGGGCTCGGCCGAGCAGCGAGGTGAGCTGCTCCACCGCCGAGCGCATGGCCCGTGCGGCGCCTCCGGACCGGCGGGACGGGGCCGCGCTGTCGCCGGCCGGGCGTCGTGCCGTACCGCGGCCGGCGCTCGATCGGCGTTTGGCGGGTTCTGCTGCGGCCATGGTGTCTCCGGTCGTCGGGACGGACGCCATACTCCGACATATGTGCAATCTCATCATATAGGGGTACTTGGGGCGTCAGGTAAGGAGGACCTCTCCCGAGGCCGCCCGTCGAGACCGCCGTCCCGGGGGAGGTGGGGGCTGCGTTGTCCGAAGGGAAAGAGTCCATGAACGACACAACCAAGCTCGCTCTGGCCGCGGCTGTCGCCGGAGGCTATGTGCTCGGGCGTACGAAGAAGGGCCGCGTCGCGTTCGCCGCGGCGACCTACATCGCCGGCCGAAGATTCGCCCTCAACCCACAGCAGTTGGCCACGGAGGGCCTCAAGCGGCTCTCGGACGTCCCGGGCGTCGCGGAGCTCCAGGAACAGGTGCGGGGCGAACTGATGGACGCCGGTCGTCAGGCCCTCAAGGCCGCGGCCGACCGCCGTCTCGGTGATCTGGCCGGCAGCCTGCATGAGCGGAGGCTGCGTCTCGGGGAGAAGGACGAGGAAGGAGAGGAGGACGAGGAGGGCGACTACGAGGAGGACGAGTACGACGAGGAGCCGGCGCGGGAGGCCGGCCGGGACGAGCCCGATGAGGAGGACGAAGAGGACGAGGACGAGGAGCCGGAGGCCGAGGAGCCGGAGGCCGAGGCCGACGAGGAAGAGCCGGAGGAAGAGGAAGAGGAAGAGGCCGCGGACGCGGAACCGGACGAGGAAGCGCCGGAGGAAGAGGAAGAGCAAGAGGACGAGGGGGAGGAAGAGGAGGAAGAACAGGAAGAGGAGAAGCCGGAGCGACCGCGAAGGCAGCGCCGGAACGCCGGAGGCGCGGCTGACAGGCGTTCTTCGGGATCCGATTCCGCTTCCCGCAGGGGGCCCGCCAAGAAGACCGCCAGGAAGACCCCGTCATCGGACGACAGTGGCTCCGGCAGGGGGTCCGCGTCGAAGCGGACCGAGGCCAGGAAGAAGGCGCCGACGAGGCCGGCGGCGAAGAAGGCTTCGCCCCCCGCGAAGAAGGCGGCCCCGGCGAAGAAGGCCGCGGCCAAGAAGACCGCTCCGGCCAAGAAGACGGCGGCCAAGAAGTCCCCCGCCAAGAAGGCCGCGGCCAAGAAGACCGCTCCGGCCAAGAAGGCCGCCGCCAAGAAGGCGCCCGCGAAGAAGACCGCGACGAAGGGGTCCGCGTCCAGGACGGCCAAGACCGCTTCCGGACGTCGGAGGTAGAGCCATGGCCACCAAGGAACGCGACAAGGACAAGACGGAGCAGACGGAGGCCTCGGGCCTCGACGCCTTGCGCGACGAGTTCACCGACTTCCTCGGCGCCCAGCTGGGACAGCTGGTGGACAAGGCCGGGGACAAGGTCGCGGATGTCACCGACCACCTCTTCGACGTCGCCGACAACGGCGGACCCCTCCTGAAGGCCGGTTCGCGCATTCTCCAGGGGGACTCCCCGCTGAAGGCGATCGTGGGGGAGAAGGCCAAGAGCGCCAAGGACAGCATCTTCGGCAAGGTGAAGGACACTTTCGGCGGCGGCAAGGGAGGGGGAGGGGGCAAGGCCAAGTCCGGCAGCACCAAGACCATGAACATCATCGAGGTGCTGGACGTCGGCGTGCCGCTCCGCAAGGCCTACGACCACTGGACCCAGTTCGAGAAGTTCAGCAGTTTCACCAAGGGTGTGCGCAGCGCCTCGCAGGACGGCGAGGGCGGCAGCGACTGGAAGGTGAAGGTCGGCCCGTCCACCCGCGGCTGGAAGGCGACCGTCAGGGAACAGGTGCCCGACGAGCGGATCGAGTGGACCTCGGAAGGCGCCAAGGGCAGTACACGCGGCTGTGTCAGCTTCCACGAGCTGACCCCGGACCTGACCCGCATCGTGCTCGTCGTCGAGTACTACCCCTCAGGCTTCTTCGAGAAGACCGGCAACATCTGGCGCGCCCAAGGCCGCCGTCTGCGGCTGGACTTCAAGAACTTCCAGCGGTACGTCACGCTCACCGACGAGGAGGCCGAGGGCTGGCGCGGCGAGATCCGCGGCGGTGAGGTGGTCCGCACCCACGAAGAGGCCATGGAGGAGGAGGAAGCGGCTGCCGCCGAGGAGGAGGGGGCCGAGGAAGGCGAGGAGGGGGCCGAGGAAGGCGAGGAAGAGTACGAGGACGAGGAATTCCCGGAGGAGGACGAGGAGAACCCGGAGCAGGAGGACGAGGAGAACCCCGAAGAGCTCCCCGAGGAGGACGACGAACCGGCTCAGGAATACGACGAGGAGGAAGAGGACGAGGACTACGACGAGGAGGAGTGAGACAGCGGCACGGCGCGCGGCCCGTTTCTCCCCGGCGCAGCGGGGGACCCGGTCCTGGCAGCCTGGAATCGGCGGCTGGGACCGGACCCGAGAGGGCCGGACGACCGAAGGGACCTGAAGGAGTCATGACCGCGGACATCGGCACCAGGAGCACCACGCGACCGGAGACGGGATGGGTGAAGAAGCGCGTTCGGAGGCAGTCGGGCCCGCGGACCTGCGTTCCCGCGACGATCGGTGAAACGGCCCGCCAGGACCGGACCGCCCCCGACTGGAACATCGTCCGGGGCGAGGACTGACCAGGACTGGAACATCGTCCGGGGCGAGGACTGACCAGGCGTCAACTCAATCCCGTACGAAGAGAGTTACGGGTGGCACCGGGCGCGGCCCTCAGATCGAGGCGTCCGTCTCGGAGCGCAGCCGGCGGACCTCGCCCTCCGGAGGGCGAGGACCCTCGTCCACCACGCGCTCGGGCATGTCCTCGTCCGGGATGAGGTGGGCGCCCTCCTCATCCCCGGGGTCCGCGTCGCCGTCCTCGGCGATCATGTCGTGCTCGGCGTCCTCATGGGCGCCCACGTCGAGGGCCAGGAACCGTTCCTCGGGGTCCGCGCCCACCTCGTCGTCCGGGAGATCGTCCCTGTCCCCCGCCGGGCCGGCCGAGCCGTCGTCCTCGTCGCGCTCCTCCAGCGCCGGATCCGTCCGCTCCTCGGCCAGCTTCTCGTCCAGGCTCTCCCCCTCGCGCTGCTCACGCGCCGTGGTGCCCCGATGGTCCACCGCCAGGGGGCGCTCGGGCGGCGACCACCCGTCGTCGAAGGGGTCCGAGCCCCGGTACTCCAGGGTGTCCTCAGGATCGAGGATGCCTTCGTCCTCGCGGATGTCGGGACCTCCCGGCTGGTAGACCTCATCACCCATGACGTCGTCCTCGCTCTGGCTGCCCAGGACGGGCGCGACCCTCCGGGGGGATCGAAGGGTCATCGGCCCATGTCTCCAGGCTCGCCCAGCGCACCGGTTCCGGCATGCCGGAACCTCACGCGACCACGGAGGGTCACCGAAATCGGGGCGTGGGGGTTCTCGGTCCCCACGTTTGAAGCCCGTCCCAGGGGTCACTCGACTCCTCGACACTCGAAGCCGATCGTGATGGGGAGTGAGACATCGTGAGTGGCGAGCAGAAGGCCAAGGCCAAGATGGAACAGGCCAAGGGCAAGACCAAGGAAGCGGCCGGGCGCGCCGTGGGCAACGAGCGGATGACCGCCGAGGGCCGGGCCGAGAAGGCCAAGGGCGACACACGGCAGGCCAAGGAGAAGATGAAGGACGTCTTCAAAGGCTGAACGCCCGCACGCCTGAGAGGCCGAGGAGCTGACGGCCGAGAGGGCGGACAGCTCAGGTCCAGGGAGTCGGCGCGGCCGCCGAGCCCAACCACGTGGGGCCCGTTCCGGTGAACGGGCCCCACGGTCGTGCGCCGACCACGACCGTGGGGCCCGTCCGCCCGGCCACCCCCGGGATCTGTACGGCGGCCGGGGAGTCCGTACGGCGGACGCGGGAGCCCGTGCCGGACGGCTGCTCCGGAACCCGTGCCGAAGGGTGCTCCGCCGCTCGTACCGGCCGCCCGGGATCTCGTGTTGCCGCGGACCCCCACGGGCCGAAGATGGTGGGGGCGGCGGAGAGGAGTCCCGGCGTGGAACCGGACGTGCGGGCGGACGGTCGGCAGGACCGCGAGCCGGGACCGGCCGAGGGGGCCGATCCGCGGCGGTGGCGCGCCCTGTGGGTCACCCTGACGGCCGGGTTCATGAGCCTGCTCGACGTCACCATCGTCGCCGTCGCCCTGCCCTCCATGCAGCGGGCCCTGCACGCCTCCGCCCCGTCGATCCAATGGGTCGTCTCCGGCTACGCCCTCACCTTCGCCCTGGTTCTCGTGACCGCGGGACGGCTGGGGGACGCGATCGGCCGGCGCCGGATCTTCCTGCTGGCCCTCGCCGCCTTCGTCCTGTGCAGCGCGGCCGCGGGCGCCGCGCCCACCATCACGCTCCTCGTCGTGGCCCGGCTCGCCCAGGGCACGGCCGCGGGCTGTCTCGCGCCGCAGAACTCCGCCCTCATCCAGCAGATGTTCCGGGGAGCCGAGCGCGGGCGGGCGTTCGGGCTCTTCGGTGCGGTCGTCGGCGTCTCCAGCGCGGTGGGCCCGGTCATCGGCGGCCTGATCCTGATGCTCGCGGACGGTCCCCAGGGCTGGCGATGGATCTTCTACGTGAACGTGCCGGTCGGAGCCGTCGCCTTCCTGCTGGGCCTGCGCCTGCTGCCGAGGGTCGCCCCGCGTCGCCGTGAGCGGCTCGATCTGCGCGGTGTCCTGCTGCTCGGCTCGGGGGTCCTCGCGCTGATGCTTCCGCTGATCCTCGCCGAGTCCGGCGGTGTACGCAGGCTGTGGTGGCTCTTCCCGGCGGGTCTTGGCCTTCTCGTCGGGTTCGCCCGGTGGGAGCGGCGCCTGACAGCGACCGGCGGACAGCCGCTCCTCGATCCGCGCCTGGTGACGAGCACGCGGGGCTACTCCGCCGGAGCGGCCATCGCCGCCCTGTACTTCGTGGGGTTCAGCGGCGTGTGGCTGGTGTTCGCCCTGTACTTCCAGAACGGCCTGGGCTACTCGCCGCTGCGCTCGGGGCTCGCGGTGACACCGTTCGCCATCGGTTCGGCCGCGGCCGCCGTGGTGGCGGGTCGGCTCGTCGAGCGGCTGGGCCGGCTGCTGACCGTGTGCGGTCTCACCGCCGTCGCGCTCGGTCTCGGCGGTGCCGTGCTGATCCTGCGCCTCGCGCCCGGGGAGCAGGCCCTGTGGTACGCGGCTCCGGCCCTGTTCGCCGGCGGGCTGGGCAGCGGCTGCGTGATCTCCCCGAACGTCACGATGACGCTCAGGGACGTGCCGGTACGGATGGCGGGCGCGGCCGGCGGCGCCTTGCAGACGGCTCAGCGGCTGGGCGGCGCCATCGGTACGGCGGCGCTGCCCGGGCTGTTCTACCTGGTGCTCGGCACCGGCGGGCACGCCTTCGGCCCGGCCGTGACCGTCGCCGTCGGCTCCGGGCTCGTGGCCGTCCTCTGCGCCCTCGCCCTCGCGGTGTACGACTGGCTGCGCGACCGTGAGTCCCGGCCGCCGCGGAATCCGCGCGAGCCGTCCCGCGACCACACCCGCGCCGGCCGGCCCTGAGCCGCTGACCCGCGCCGTGCAGGGGACCTGACAGTGCCGTGCGCGCACGAGGGCACCGGCCGCGCTCACAGCTGACGCACAGCGGCCGAAAAGATCGCGCGGGAGTGGTGAACCCGCAGCAGACCATGGTCAGTTCAAGCCGATGTCTTGTCGCCTTCATGACAAGTCCGTCGGCAGGATGCCAGGCTGCTCTCGAACACTCACACCTGCTTCACACCCCCTCCACAAGGCCACCCCGCTTCGCCGACCCCCTCCGTACGCTCGGCATCCCCCCTCCCGGCCCCCCACCCTCCGGCCCTCGGCCCCTTCGCACCCCCTCCCGTCGGCGCACCCGCGTCCTCGTGATCCACGCGCCCCGCGCTCCCGCGTACCCGAGCGCCGCCGAGCGGCACCGCGTGCTGCTTCCGCCTGCCGCCCAGCCCTCCGACCACCTCGGACCGGCCGTACCCCGCCGGTCCCGGACGCCCGGGGCTCCACCCGGGCAAGCCCCCCGCAGAAGGAGACGGCATTGAACCGGCACCACTCCTCCGTCCGCAGGCGCAGACGCGCCACCGTCCTCGCGCTCACCGCCGCGAGCTCCTTACTGGCCCTGGCCGTCCGGCCCGGCTCCGCGTCCGCGGCCTCGGCGGACCTCGCCCCCGGCAGGGCGGTCATCGAGATCACCGCCGCGGGGAACCCGGTTCCCGCCCGGATCGCCGCCGAGCCCCGTGCGCGTGCCCTCGCGGCCCCGCTGTCGCCCGCCCGGCACGCCGAACTGGTCAGGAGCGCGGGAGCGGCGGCGGGCGCCACGGCGAGGCTGCTCGGCCTCGGCGCCCGGGAGCGACTCGTCGTCAAGGACGTCGCCCAGGACCGGGACGGTACGACCCATACGCGCTACGAGCGCACCTACGCGGGGCTGCCGGTGCTCGGCGGCGATCTGGTCGTCCACCTGAAGGACGGCCGGAGCACGGTGTCCGAGGCGACCCGGGCCACGGTCACGCCCGCCACCGTCACCCCGAGGATCTCCGCCGCCGGTGCCGCGGCCCGGGCCCTCGCGGTGGCACGGGAGGCGGCCGTGGCGAGGCCCGGGATCGGTGAGGCGCCCCGGCGGGTCGTCTGGGCCGAGGGCACCCGCCCGGTCCTGGCCTGGGAGACGGTGGTCGACGGCGTCCAGCGCGACGGCACACCGGCCGAGCTGCACGTCGTGACCGACGCGTCCTCCGGCAAGGTCGCCTCCCGCTACGAGGGCGTCGACACGGGCACGGGCACGGGCCAGTACGTGGGCACGGTGCCGCTCTCCACCACGCCGTCCGGAGCCTCGTACCAGCTGGTCGACGGCGACCGCGCGGGTCACCGCACCTACGACCTGGGCCAGGGAACCTCGGGCACCGGGACCCTCTACACGGACGACAACGATGTCTGGGGCAACGGCACCCAGAGCGACCGGCAGACCGCGGGCGTCGACGTCGCCTACGGGGCGGCGGCGACCTGGGACTACTACAAGGACGTCTTCGGCCGCAACGGGATCCGCAACGACGGAGTCGCCGCCTACAGCAGGGCCCACTACGGCAACAACTACGTCAACGCCTTCTGGTCCGACAGCTGCTTCTGCATGACCTACGGCGACGGGGCGAACAACGCCAAGCCGCTGACGGCGCTGGACGTGGCGGCCCACGAGATGAGCCACGGCGTCACCAGCGCCACCGCGAACCTGACGTACTCGGGGGAGTCGGGAGGGCTCAACGAGGCGACGTCGGACATCTTCGCCGCGGCGGTGGAGTTCCACGAGAACCTCGCGGCCGACGTTCCCGACTACCTGGTCGGCGAGAAGATCGACATCCGCGGCAACGGGACACCCCTGCGCTACATGGACAAGCCGTCCAGGGACGGTTCCTCCCGCGACTACTGGGACTCCTCGCTGGGCGGCATCGACGTCCACTACTCCTCGGGTCCCGCCAACCACTTCTTCTACCTGCTGTCCGAGGGGAGCGGCGCGAAGACCGTCAACGGGGTGTCGTACGACAGCCCCACCCACGACGGTCTGCCGGTGACCGGGATCGGCATCGAGAACGCCGCCCGGATCTGGTACCGCGCGCTGACCACGTACATGACCTCGACGACCGACTACCACGGTGCCAGGACCGCCACCCTGCGGGCCGCGGGCGATCTCTTCGGGACGTACAGCCCCACTTATCTCGCCGTCGCCGACGCCTGGGCGGGCATCGCCGTCGGCGACCGCATCGCGCTGGGGGTCAACGCCGCCCCGGTCGCCGACCAGACCTCGGGAGTCGGCCAGGAGGTCTCCCTCCAGGTGGACGCGTACACCACCAACACCGGGGCGAGCCTGACCTACTCGGCCACGGGACTGCCCGAGGGCCTGGCCATCGGCGACACCGGACTGATCTCCGGGATCCCGGTCACCCCCGGGACCAGCGACACGACGGTCACGGTGACCGACAGCACCGGCGCGACCGTGTCCGTGCCCTTCCGCTGGCGCATCGCGTACGTCTACGCCAACGCGACCCGCGTGGACATCCCCGACCTGGGTCCAGCGGTCGAGTCGCCCATCACCATCACCGGCCGGCCGGGCAACGCCTCGGCGGCCACCGAGGTCTACGTCCACATCGTCCACACCTACCGCGGTGATCTGACGGTCGATCTGGTCGGCCCCGACGGAACCGTGTACTCGCTGCTGAACCGCAGCGGCGGCGGGGCGGACGACGTGGACCAGACGTTCACGGTGGACGCCTCCGCGCAGCCGGTCGAGGGCACCTGGAAGCTGCGCGTGCGCGACCTCGCGTCGATCGACGTCGGGTACATCCAGGAGTGGCGCATCACCCCCTGACCCAGAACTCCTCGGAGCCCGTCCGGACCGCTCTTCAGGTCCGGGCGGGCTCTTCGCGTCTTCAAGCCTTGACGGATTCCAGCGGTCCCCGGCCCGTCCGAGGCGTCCCGATCCAGGCCACACCCCCTGCGGCGGCCGGTCAACGCGGGTTCGGCGAACACAAGTTGAAGAAATCCGTGTCGAGGGACTTGTCACCTCGATGGTTCATTACTTAAATCAAATCGTGAACTAAGCGAGCCGCGCTGCCAGTTCACCGTCATCCCTGTGCAAGCAGCTGTGTCCACAGCTGCTCAACAAGTGTGTCCGCTCCACTCGTCACCCCACCCGCATGGAGTCACGGCATGAAACTCAGAACCCTGGGTGTCGCGCTGGCCGCTATGGCCGCGCTCGTCACCCTGCCCTTGCAGAGACCGGCCGCAGCGGCCGAACTCCCGCTGTCCCAGGGCAAGACGGCCACGTCCTCCTCGGACGAGAACGGCGGCACCCCCGCCGCCTACGCCGTCGACGGCGACACCGCCACCCGGTGGTCCTCGGCCGCTACGGATTCCCAGTGGCTCCAGGTCGACCTCGGCGCCTCGGCGACGATCACCAAGGTCGTCCTCAACTGGGAGACCGCTTACGGCAGCGACTACCGCATCCAGACGTCACCGGACGGCAGCACCTGGACCGACATCAAGACGGTGACCGGCGGCGACGGGGGCACCGACAGCCTCGACGTCTCCGGCCAGGGCCGCTACGTGCGCATGTACGGCGTCCACCGCGCCACTCAATACGGATACTCCCTCTGGGAGTTCCAGGTGTTCGGCACCGGTTCCACCACGACGCCGACGACCTGCGGCACCGCGAACGCGGCGCAGGGAAAGACGGCCACCGCCTCTACCACCGAGAACGCGGCGAGCCCCGCCTCGGCCGCGTTCGACGGCAACACCGCAACGCGCTGGTCCAGCGCCTTCTCCGACCCGCAGTGGGTCCAGGTCGACCTGGGAGCCTCCAGCGATCTGTGCCGGGTCGACCTCAACTGGGAGGCGGCGTACGGCAAGGCCTTCCAGATCCAGTCCTCCACGGACGGCCAGAACTGGACCGTCCTGAAGTCCGTCACGGACGGCACCGGGGGCACCGCCTCCTACGACGTCTCCGGCAAGGGCCGTTACGTACGGATCTACGGAACGACCCGGGGCACCGCCTACGGGTACTCCCTGTGGGAGGTCGCCGTCCACACCGGTACGGGCAGCAGCATTCCGCCCGTGCAGGGTGGCGGGGACCTCGGGCCCAACGTCATCGTCGTGGACCCCTCGACCCCCGATCTCCAGGGCAAGTTCGACCAGGTCTTCGCCCAGCAGGAGTCGAACCAGTTCGGCTCCGGCCGCTACCAGTTCCTGATGAAGCCCGGCACCTACAACGGCATCAACGCCCAGGTCGGCTTCTACACCTCGATCTCGGGCCTCGGCCTGAACCCCGACGACGTCCACATCAACGGCGACATCACCGTGGACGCGGGCTGGTTCAACGGCAACGCCACCCAGAACTTCTGGCGTTCGGCGGAGAACCTCTCGATCACCCCCTCCAACGGCACCGACCGCTGGGCGGTTGCCCAGGCCGCTCCCTTCCGGCGCATCCACGTCCAGGGCGGCCTCAACCTGGCCCCGAACGGCTACGGGTGGGCCTCCGGCGGCTACATCGCCGACTCCAAGATCGACGGTACGGTCGGCCCGTACTCCCAGCAGCAGTGGTACACCCGTGACAGCTCGGTCGGAGGCTGGACCAACGGCGTCTGGAACATGACCTTCTCGGGCGTCCAGGGGGCACCGGCGACGAACTTCGACTCCGGCCCGTACACCACCCTGGACAGCACCCCGGTCTCCCGCGAGAAGCCCTACCTGTATCTGGACGGCAGCACCTACAAGGTGTTCGTGCCCTCCAAGCGCACCAACGCCCGTGGCGTCTCCTGGCCCAACACGGCCGGTACGTCCCTCCCGCTCGACCAGTTCTACGTCGTCAAGGCCGGCGCGACCGCGGCGACCATCAACGCGGCCCTCGCCCAGGGCCTCAACCTGCTGTTCACCCCGGGCGTCTACCACCTCGACCAGACGATCAACGTGACCCGGGCCAACACCGTCGTCCTGGGCCTCGGCCTCGCGACGATCGTCCCGGACAACGGCGTCGACGCGATGCACGTCGCCGACGTCGACGGGGTCAGGCTCGCCGGGTTCCTGATCGACGCGGGCCGCTCCAACTCCGACACCCTGCTCCAGATCGGCCCGGCGGGTTCCTCGACCGACCACTCCGCCAACCCCACCACCATGCAGGACGTGTTCGTGCGGATCGGCGGTGCGGGCCCCGGCCTCGCCACCGACTCGGTCGTGGTCAACAGCGACGACGTCGTGATCGACCACACCTGGCTCTGGCGCGCCGACCACGGGGACGGAGTCGGCTGGGACACCAACCGCGCCGACTACGGACTCGTGGTCAACGGCGACGACGTCCTGGCGACCGGCCTGTTCGTCGAGCACTTCAACAAGTACGACGTGCTGTGGAACGGCGAGGGGGGCCGCACGATCTTCTTCCAGAACGAGAAGGCGTACGACGTGCCCAACGCCGCCGCCGTCACCCACGACGGCATCGTCGGATACGCGGCCTACAAGGTCGCCGACTCCGTCTCCACGCACGAGGCCTGGGGCCTGGGAAGTTACTGCAACTTCACCACGGACCCCTCGATCGTCCAGGCGCACGGCTTCCAGGTCCCGGTGAAGACGGGGGTCAAGCTGCACGACATCCTGGTGATCTCCCTGGGCGGCAAGGGACAGTACGCCCACGTCGTCAACAGCACCGGCGCGCCCACCTCGGGGACGGACACCGTCCCGTCCAAGGTCACCCAGTTCCCGTGATCCCGAACGGTGCCGACTGACCGGTACACGGGTGCTGGCGCTCCCTCCAGGAAGGTCCTGGGGAGCGCCGGCACCGCCGCGTGGGCGGCGCCGGACGCGGGCGGCCGTCGTGCGCTCAGCGCGAGGGGTGCCCCGAGCGGGAGCCCGTCGCGGTGCGCGCCGCGTCAGCGGTCGCATCGAGCGGCAGGTCATGACCGCGGGGCGTCTCCAGGTCGGGCGGCCCGGCCGGTTCCACCCCCGCGGCGTGGGCCAGGAGACGGTGGGCGAGCTCCCGTGCCTCGGCGGGAGTCAGCGAGGCCCAGACCCCGTGTTCGTCGCCCTGGTCAGGACCCACGTCCAGCGTCACGCGGCCGATCGTCCGGCCCGGCGTGGGCAGCCGCAGTTCCTTCACGTAGATCGTGCGGCCGCAGGAGGTCACCAGGGGCAACTCGCCCGCCCCCGCCGCTCGTAGCCGCCGCTGTCCGGACGCCGTCATCGCTCTCACGCCTTTCCACGAGCACAACCGCCGGTGGGTCCACCGCACCGGGTGGAACGCCGCTCTCCGGCACCCGCCGGACTGCTCACGTCAGCGTCAGGACGTACGGGTTTGTTCCCGCCGAAACGCCGGCCGGGCCGGGTCAGCGGGGCAGGGGTCCCTTGGTGCGCAGGGCCCCGAGGCGCTCCAGGAGCAGGCCCTCCCTGGTCGACCAGGGGGAGATCTCCACGCTCGTCGCCCGGCACGCCTCCATCAGGGCTTCCGCCACCAGCGCCCCGGCCAGGGACTGTCCGGCCCGGTGACGTGAGATGCCGGGCAGCCGGCCGCGGCCCGCGGACCCGTTCTTGGCGAGCACGCCCACCGCGGCCCGTACCTCGTCGAGGGTCAGCCGCTGCGGTGCCCCGGAACGGTCGCGGCCCGCGGTGGTGTAACGGGCGAGCTGGGTGAAGGTCTTGGAGCAGGCGAGCACCCGCCCGTCCGGATCGGCGCGCGGCAGGTCCGCCACCTCGGCGAGACGGCCGGACAGATGGTCGCGCACCTCGGCGAGCCGCCGCTTGGAGGACACGGCCTCGTCGAGTTGCCAGGCGCGGGTGACCGTCCGGGCGCCCAGCGGCAGGGAATGGGCCGTGCGGGGCCGTCTGGAGGTCCCCGAGGCGACCTCCACGGTGCCGCCGCCGATGTCGAGCACCAGCAGCGAGCCGGGCCGCTCGCCCGCCCAGTGACGTGCGGCCACATAGGCCAGCCGGGCCTCCTCCTCGCCGGACATCACCCGCAGCCGGGTGCCGGTGGCGCTCGCCACCTGGGCGAGGACCTCGTCGCGGTTGGGCGCGTCGCGGATCACCGAGGTCGCGAACGCGTACACCTCGGGCAAGGCCCCGCGGTTCTCGGCGAGCGTCTCGGCCACGGCCCGCTGCACACTGCGTACGCCCGATTTGTCCAGCCGTCCCGTGGAGTCCAGCGTCTCGTGCAACTGGAGCCGTACCTTTCGGGACAGCACCTCCTCCATGGCGACCCCGGCGCGGCGCCGCGCCACGGTGAGCAGAGCGCTGTGACACCCGACGTCTAGTACACCTGCCTGACGCACTGTGTTAACCACCCGTTTTCCTGCCGAAGGGGATCCGCGAACTCACCATTGTCCCGCAAGGCGGCCGCCATGACGCGACACGATTTCGTTTCGGCTCGTCAAACGCCCGTCAAGGGCATGTCGGGGGTCCGTCGGGGCGGCACGGCGACACCGGGCGTCCACCGAGGGCGAGTTGGCGTCCTGCCGGACGGCGGCCGGCGCGCGGGTGGAGGGCCGGTGTCAGATGACGGAGTGGCTCATGTCACTGTCCGGCGCGTCGGCCAGCGGGACCACGGCGGTGATCCGCTTGCCGACGGGTTCGCGGTACACCTCGAAGGCGTGGCACACGGCCATGACGATCTCCAGGCCGTGCTGCCCGACGCGTCCCGCCTCGGCGGCGCGCGCCACCGGAAGGGTCGGGTCGGAGTCCCACACGGTCGCCCGGACGGCCCCCTGGGTGACCTCCAGCGTCAACAGGCAGGGACCGCCCGCGTACTTGACCGCGTTGGTCACCAGTTCGCTGACGACCAGCGGGACCATGCCCATCACCCGCCCGGAGACGGGCAGCCCGGCCACCGCCTGCACCCGCGTCAGGAAGTCGCGGGTGAACGCCCGCGCCTCGGCGATGCACGCGGAGTCACCGTCGTACGCGACTGAGGCCTCGATCAGTGCACCCCGCTGTTCCTTCTGTCCCGCTTCGCTCACCCGATGGCCCATACGATCCGTCCCGCGTTCGCCTCTTCGACGGTGGCCGTCTGCCCCGGAAACGGGACTTCACTCCGTCCGCCCGCGCATTCGTTCAGCGATACGACGCCGGGGGCCTGGCGAGGTCACTCGTCGGCGACCCTCACGGTGACCGGGGTGCCCGCCTCGATCGTGCGGCTGACCGTGCACAGCCGGTCGTGGGAGGTCTTGACGGCGCGGGGGAGGATGGCCCGGGCCCGGTCGCCGGGTTCACCGTCCGGGAACGCCACGGAGAAGGTGACGGCGAGGTCCGTCATCCGGTTGCCCCGCTCGTCGGTGATCTTGTCGCCGGTCACGGTCAGCGTGAACCGCGTGGGCTCGACATGGCGGGCGGTCGCCACGTCGACGTCGGCCGCGGTGCACCCCCCGATGGCGGCGAGCAGCAGTTCGACCGGGGTGAACGCGTCCTCCGCGCGGCTCCCGCCCGTGCCGAAGGAGATCGTCCCGCCGCGTGCGTTCGTCGCGGTGAAAGCGCCGGTGCCGGTCCGCTCGACGGTGACGCGGCGCAGGTTGTCGTCAGTCATACCGCCGACCCTAATGCGGGGCCCCGGTGACCGCGCGGAGGCCGCGGGGGCCCGGGACCCGGCGTCAGTCGGGTGGGTTCGGGCGGACGACACCGAGGTCGTAGGCGAGGATGACGGCCTGGACGCGGTCGCGGACGCCGACCTTCGCCAGGACGCGCCCGACATGCGTCTTGACCGTCGACTCCGCCACGACGAGACGCTCGGCGATCTCGCTGTTGCTCCAGCCCTCGCCGATCGCGACGAAGATCTCGTACTCGCGCTCGGTCAGGGCGTGGACGCGGGGATCGTCCTGGGGCCTGGCGCCGGACGGGTCGTGCGGGAGGTGTTTGCTGTAGGCGTCCAGGAGGCGCCGGGTCAGGGCGGGCGCGATCACCGCGTCGCCCGCGGCGACCGCCCGGATCCCGGCGAGCAGCTCCTCGGGATGGGCGTCCTTGAGGAGGAATCCGCTGGCCCCGGCCCGCAGCGCCGCGTAGGCGTACTCGTCCAGGTCGAACGTCGTCAGGATCAGCACGCGGGAACGTCCGCCGGAGGCGACGACCCGGCGGGTGGCCTCGATGCCGTCCATCCCGGGCATCCGTACGTCCATGAGGATCACGTCCGGGCGGAGTTCGGCGGCACGGCGGACGGCGTCGCCGCCGTGGGAGGCCTCGCCCACGACGTCGGTGTCCGGGGTGCTCTCCAGGAGCATGCGGAAGCCGAGGCGTTGCAGCGGCTGGTCGTCGACGATGAGCACACTGGTCACGAGGCACCGCCCGAGACGGCCGAGGGAGCGAGATCGGTCCCGGGCGGAGGGGTGAGGTCCAGGGTGGCCCGCAGCGTCCAGCCGCCGTCGGGGGCGGGTCCGGCGACGACCGTTCCGTCGTAGAGGGCCGCGCGTTCTCTCATGCCGGGGATTCCGTGCCCTTCGTCGTCGTGCGGCCGGGGGCGGGCGCCGGTGCCCGGGCCGGTGTCGTGGACGTCGATGTGCAGCAGCGCCTCCTCGACGATCACCGCGAGCTCGACGCGTGTCTCGGGGCCCCCGTGCTTGAGGGCGTTGGTCAGAGCCTCCTGGACGATGCGGTACACGGCCAGCTGGACACCCCGGTCCAGGCCGCCCAGTTCGCCGCTGCTGCGGTGGACGACCCGCGGGCCGGCGGCCCGGATCCGCTCGCACAGGGCGTCGATGTCCCCGATCCCCGGCTGGGGGCTGAGCTCGGGCGCGCTCGGAACCGCGGGCCGCTCGCGCAGGACGCCCAGCATGCGGCGCAGCTCGCCGAGGGCCTGGCGCCCGGTGTCACCGATGAGCAGCAGGGCCTGCTTCCCGCGTTCGGGCGCGACGTCGCTCGCGTACGCGCCGCCGTCGGCGAGGGTGATGATGACGGAGAGGTTGTGGCCGACGATGTCGTGCATCTCGCGGGCCACCCGGGTGCGTTCGGCGGCGGCGGCGAGTCTGCTGCGCTGGTCGCGCTCGACCTCCAGCCGGGTCGCGCGGTCCCGCAGGACGGCGAGCTGGGCGCGCCGGATGCGGACCGCGAGGCCGAGCGCGACGGCCGCGGTTATCGCGCAGAAGAGGAAGAACAGCGCGTCGAGCACATGCACGCCGGACGGCAGTCGCACGGCGACCAGGCCCAGCGCTCCGGCGGTGACCGCGCAGGCCAGCGGCAGCCGCCGCAGTTCTCCGTGCAGGACCAGGCTGTACAGGGCGATCAGGACGGCGACGTCGGCGCGCAGCCAGACGCCCAGCGCCAGCTGGAGGATGAGCACCGCGGTGATCACGCCGAAGGCCAGGAAGGGCCGCTTGCGCCGCCACAGCAGCGGGACCACGAGACCGGCCTGGAGCGCGAGCGTGCCCGGCACGGACAGGTGGGTGAACTGGGTGTCGAACGGATGGTGCCGGCCGTCCCCGTCGTGCACCAGGTCGGGCAGGCAGAACAGCAGGGCGACGACGGCCGTCACCACCGAGTCGAGGATCCACGGCCGACCGCGGTCGCCGCGCTTGAGGCGGCGGCCGAGACGGGACAGCGCACGGGCCAGGGGATGGTTCCACGGCAGCTCCGCCTCCGCGAAGGGCGGATCGTCCGCCGGCTCGCGCGGGGCGGTGTCGTCGGTGTTCATGGGAGTCGGTCCGCGCTCATGGGTCTCACCTGTCCATTGTGGGTCCGGCCGCGTCCTCGTACGCGCCTGTGGGGTGGCTCGTACGGGCGTCACCGCGGGGTCCTCGGCCGGGTGCCCGGACAGCACGGCACCGGACCGGGTGGTCGGGTGCCGTGCCGTGTCGGTGGCGTACGTCGGACGGGGCGTCCGGCGTGCGGTGGGTTACGCGTCCGTGCGGACGAGCCGGTAGGCGGCGCCCGCCGTCGCGAGCACGGTCCAGCCGAGGAAGACCACGAGACCGGCCGTCGGCGACAGCGAGGTCGCGTCGTGGGTCAGCGCGAACATCGACTCACCCGCGTTGCTCGGCAGGTACGGGCTGATGTTGTCCTGCCACGAGCTGGGCAGCAGCGAGATCAGACCGGGCACCAGCATGAGCGAGGCGACCAGGACCGAGATACCGCCGGCGACCGAGCGGAGCAGAGCGCCGAGGGCGGTGCCGATCACGCCGACCAGACCGAGGTAGAGGCCCGCGCCCAGCAGGCTGCGGACCACGCCGGCGTGGGACATGGTCAGCGCCGCGGGCGTGCCCGAGACGATCCCGCTGTCGATCGTGAAGGCGACGAAGACGCCGACGGTGGCGACGACCAGCGCGACCAGTCCGAACACCGAGGCCTTGGACCACAGCACCGGCAGTCGGCGCGGCACGGCGGCCAGGGTGGACCGGATCATGCCGGTCGAGTACTCGCCCGCCGTGATGAGCACGCCCAGCACGCCGAGTGCCAGCTGCGCGAAGTTCGTGCCGAACACGGAGAGGCTGAGCGCGGTGGCCGCGACATCGTCCCGGTGCAGCGGGCGCCCGGAGTTGAGCTCGGACTTGTAGTGCGCGGCGGCGATCACGCCGAACGCGACGAGGAACAGCAGTCCGAGGCCGAGGGTGATCCAGGTGGAACGCAGGGACCACAGCTTCGCCCACTCGGAGCGCAGCACGCGGCGTCCGGTGACCTTGTACTCCGGACGTGCCGCTCGTACGGGTGCGGGCGCGGGGCTGTCGGTGACGGTGACGGTGCTCATGCCGCCCTCCCAGGGGCCTCGACGGTGGCGCTGGCGTGGTACTCGACGGCGTCGCGGGTCAGCTCCATGAACGCCTCTTCGAGCGAGACGCTCCGGGAGCTGAGCTCGAACAGCGCGATGCCGTGCTCGGCGGCCTTGAGACCGATGGCCCGGGCGGACAGACCCGTCACCTGGAGCTCCTCGGACCCGGCGGTGCCGGTGATCTCGACTCCGGGACCGGCCAGGGCGTCACGCAGCCGGGAGGCCTGGTCGGACGCCACGGTGACGGTGTCGCCTCCGGCCTGCTGGACGAGCTCCCGCACAGTGGTGTCCGCCAGCAGACGCCCGCGTCCGACGACGATCAGATGGTCGGCGACGAGCGCCATCTCGCTCATCAGGTGCGAGGAGACGAAGACCGTACGGCCGTCGGCGGCGAGTCCGGTCAGCAGGTTGCGGATCCAGAGCACGCCCTCGGGGTCCAGTCCGTTGACCGGCTCGTCGAGCATGATCGTGGCCGGGTCGCCGAGGAGGGCCGCGGCGATGCCGAGGCGCTGGCCCATCCCGAGGGAGAAGGCGCCCGCGCGCTTCTTGGCCACGGACTGAAGGCCGGTCAGTTCGATGACCTCCTCCACCCGGCGGCGCGGAATGCCGTGGGTGTAGGCCTGAGCCATGAGGTGGTCGAAGGCGGAACGGCCCGGGTGGATCGACTTGGCCTCCAGCAGCGCGCCGACCTCCTGGAGAGGGGCCGCGTGCCGGGCGTAGTGCTTGCCGTTGACGGTGACGTTGCCGCTGGACGGCGCGTCCAGTCCGACGATCATGCGCATGGTGGTCGACTTGCCCGCGCCGTTGGGGCCGAGGAAGCCGGTGACGGTACCGGGCTTCACGACGAAGTCCAGCTGGTCCACCGCCGTCTTCTCCCCGTACCGCTTCGTCAGCTGTTGTGCCTCGATCATCGAAGTTCCCTTGCTTTCGGGGGCAGGCCCCCCACCTGACTGCTCACCCACAACGCTAGGAGACGCCGGCCCCGGATCCGTGGTACCCGAGAGCTCGGTTGGGGCGGGGCACGTAGTACCGCGGTATCACCCCGCTACGGCGCTCGTATGACAGGGCCGGTCAGGGACGCCTCCCGTGCGCCCTCAAAAATGGCAGGGGTGACAATTGACAGAACCGGCGCCGGTGGTGAGGGTGGCACCATGCCAGAGAGAACCGAGAAGCCAGGGCTGCGTGAGCGCAAGAAGGAAGAGACCCGGCGCGGACTGCGCGAGGCCGCCGGACGGCTGTTCGCCGAGCACGGATTCGCGGAGACCACGGTGGCCGGCATCGCCGCCGAGGCGAACGTGTCGGAACGGACCTTCTTCCGCTACTTCGACAGCAAGGAAGCCCTGCTCCTCCCCGACGGGATCGAGCTCTTCGCGCGCATAGAGGAAGCCTTCCTGGCCCGGCCCGACGACGACACCCCGCTGGAAGCGGCCTGCGGCGCCATCACCGACGCGGTCTCCTACTTCGCCTCCAGCAGTCTGACCGCGCTCGCGCATCCGCTCGACGAGATCCGTGAACAGGCACGCGAGGGACTGTCCCGGCAGTTCCAACAGTTCGAGGCCCGCCTGACCGCGCTCGTCCAGCAGCGCCTTCCGGCGACGGCCGAGGACGCCGACCTTCAGGCGGCCGTCATCGCCAACTGCGCGCTGGGCGCCGCGCGCGCCGTCCTGCGGACCCTGCGCGACCGCCGTACGGCCGGAGTTCCCGTGGAACCCGACCGGCTGCTCCCGCAGGCCTTCACCTTCCTGACCATGATCGGAGCCTCCTCCTCGTGAACCGTCGCCGTCGCGTCGTCCTCACCGCCCTGTGTCTGACCGCCGTGGCCGCGGCCGCCGTGACCACCGACCTCGTCGTCGAAGCCCGGGTGAGGAGCAAGGTCGCGGAGACCGCCGTGTGCCGTCTGGGCGGGGCCAAGGGGGTGCGGGTCGATCTCGACGACACCCTGGCCGGGCTCCAGTCGCTCACCGGCACGGTCGGCGCCGTCCACGTCAACGCCGAGGGCGTGCGGCGCCAGGGCACCGACATGGACGTCGACGTCCATCTGCGGGACGTGTCGACCGGCGGCGCCACCTCGGGCGGGACCGCCACCGCCACCATCGCCTACGAGGCGCTGGACCGGAGCGCCGGTGGGCGGGGAGGTGCCGGCCCGGACGGGCTGAAGACGGGAACGGACGGCGAACGGCTCACCCTCACGGGCGCGGCGGGCGGGTCGGGGCTTCCCTTCACCGTGGTCACCGAGCTGTCCACCACGTCCCGCGGCCTCACCATCACACCGACCGGCGTCCAGGTCCTCGGCCGGGTCGTACCGGTCTCGGAGCTCTCCGTGCTGCCGGGCGCGGGGGGCCTCGCCGCGAAGCTCAAGCCGCGCACCATCGACATCCAGAAGCCGCCGCGGGGCGCCACCCTCGTCGGCGCCCACGCCGAACGCGCCGGTCTCGTCCTGGACTTCAAGGTCGCCCCGGCCGGTGAGGGGCGGACGGTGAGGACGGCGGGTGCGTCGTCCGCGTGCGCGTCGGGCAAGGGGCGGACGGACAGCTGAGAGCGGCCGTGCCGTCCGGCGGGGGAGGCGCGGGGTGAAGACGAGGTCCGGAAAAATGGCACCGCTGACAATTGACGGCACTGTCATCTTCCCGGTTAAGTTGTGGCAGTCCTGCCACTTCTTCTGGAGGCGCGGTGTCCCTTCCCTCTGCCCCGGTTTCCCTGGTGCCGCCGCCTCCGGCCGTGCCGCGTCCGTCCGCCCTGCACCGCACGGGTGCCTTCTGCGCCCGGCACCCCGTGTGGGTGATCACCGCCTGGCTGCTCGTGCTGGCCGCCGCGTTCGCGGGCCGGAACGCGGTTGGGGCGGCCTTCGGCGACCAGGTCAGCCTTCCCGGCAGCCGGACGGCCGTCGGCGCGGACCTGCTGGAGCGATCCGACCCGGCCGCGGGCGCGGCCGGCGGCAAGGTCGTCCTCCACGTCGACTCGGGCAAGGTGTCCGACCACGCCGCCGCCCTGGAGGAGACGCTCGGCCGGCTGAGGGACCTGCCCCATGTCACCGCCGTCGCCGCACCGGTGACCAGCTCCGACGGCGCGACGGCGTACACCGCGGTGTCCTTCGACCGGAAGCTGAAGTCCCTCGGCCACGGCTACACCGAGCGGCTCGACGAGGCGACGACTCCCGCCAGGGACGCGGGAATCGGCGTCGGCTACGGAGGCGATCTGCACGACATCGTGCGCGCCCCCGCCGACGACGCCCTCGCCGAGGCGACCGGCGTCGGCGCCGCGCTGATCGTGCTGCTGCTCGCCTTCGGCAGCGTCGCCGCCGCCCTCATGCCCCTGCTCACCGCTCTGATCGGCGTCGGCGTGGGCCTCGGAGTGGTCGGCATCGTGGCCGGCACACTGACCTTCGCCACCTCGGCGCCCACCCTGGCCACGATGATCGGACTCGGGGTGGGCATCGACTACGCGCTCTTCCTGATCACGCGGTTCCGGCAGTACCTGATCGACGGGGACGATCCCCTGGCGGCCGTGGGCCGCACGACCGCCGTCAGCGGCAAGGCCGTTCTGGTCGCCGCCGTCACGGTGGCCGTCGCCCTGCTCAGCCTCTACGCCTGCGGACTGACCATGATCGGGCGGCTGGGTCTCGCCGCCACCATCGCGGTGGTCGTCACGGCCGCCGCGGCGCTCACCCTGGTGCCCGCGGCCATGGGGCTCGTGGGCCGCCGCGTCGACGTCCTGCGCGTCCGGCGCAGGCCGGTCGCCGAGAGCGCCGGCGACCACGACGGATGGCACCGCTACGCACGGCTGGTCGCCCGGTACCCGTGGCGGTTCTTCACGGCCGGATTCGTCCTCGTCGCCGTCTGCGCGATACCGCTGTTCTCGATGCGCCTCGGGCACATCGACGACGGCGCGGACCCGGCGGGCAGCACCACCCGCGACGCGTACGACTGGATCGCCGACGCCGATGGTCCCGGCTTCGGGCCTGGCGTCAACGGCCCCTTCACCCTGGTCGTCGACCTCGCCCACGCGACCGTGCCCGCCGACCGGGTCGCGAGCCGGCTCACCGACGGACTGACGAGGACGGACGGCGTCGCGAACGTCACGCCACCGATGACCAGCGCCGACGGCAAGGTCCTCGTCACCACCGTCGTTCCCGTCACCGGCCCCCAATCGGCCGCCACCGGGGCCCTGTTCGCCACGCTCGGCGACTCCGCCGTGCCCCACGCGCTCGAAGGCACCGGAACGCGGGGGTACGTGACCGGCAGCACCGCGGGTCAGATCGAGTTCCGCGACACCGTCACCGAGCGACTGCCCCTCATCATCGCCATCGTGCTCGTCTGCGCGTTCCTGCTGCTGACGGTCGTCTTCCGCAGTCTGGTGATCCCCCTCAAGGCGGTCGTCCTGAACCTGCTCACGACCGGCGCCTCGTACGGCGTCCTCGTCGCCGTCTTCCAGTGGGGCTGGGGCGACAGCCTGCTCGGCCTCGGTGAGCCCGTGCCGATCGAGTCCTACGTCCCCATGATGATGTTCGCCATCGTCTTCGGCCTGTCGATGGACTACGAGATCTTCCTGCTCTCACGCATCGCCGAGGAGTGGCACGCGACGGGTGACAACGAGCGGGCGGTCGGCACCGGGCTGTCGCTCACCGGCCGGGTCATCACCTGTGCCGCGCTCATCATGACGGCGGTGTTCCTGTCCTTCACCGGCTCACCGGCCGTCGTGGTCAAGATGCTCGCCCTCGGCCTGGCCGTCAGCGTCGTCCTCGACGCCACCGTCGTACGCCTGGTCCTGGTGCCGTCGCTCATGTTCCTGATGGGGAGGGCGAACTGGTGGCTGCCGCGATGGTTGGAGAGCCGTCTGCCACACACGACCGTCTGACGGCGGAGGGGGGGCACCCCGCCGCCGCCACCTCGCCGATGTCGGGTCCCGCCCGCTTGCTCGTTATCATCCGATAGAGGCGTCTTCTTAACATTTCTTTCATGTGTGGCCTTTCCTCCGGAGTGGTCGATGTCCCGCAATCCGCCGACGGACGACGACGAGCTGCTCACCCGGCTCGGCACGCTGACCGCCCAGGCGCGTGAACGCGCGGAGTTCCAGCGCTCACAGGTCGAACTGGCCATCGCGCTGCAACGAGGCATGCTTCCGGGAGACCTGCCCTCCGCCCCGGGATTCGACATGGCCGTCCAGTACGCGCCCGCCTGCTACGGCCTCAACGTGGGCGGGGACTGGTACGACGCCTTCAGGCTGCCCGGCGACCGCATAGGCCTGTCCATAGGTGACGTACAGGGCCACAACATCGAGGCCGCCGCGTTCATGGGGCAGGTCAGGGTCGGTCTGCGGGCCCTCGCGTCCGTCACCGACGACCCCGGAGAGCTCCTCGCCCGGACCAACGACCTCATCCTGTCCCTCGGCTCCGACCTCTTCGCGACCTGCACCTTCATGCGGCTCGACCCGGCCACCGGCATGCTGGAGAGCGCGCGGGCCGGGCACATACCGTGCGTCTGGGCCTCGGCGGACGGGAAGTCCGGCATCACCGAGGACGAAGGAGGCCCGCCGCTCGGCGTCGAGCCCGGGACGCTCTACCCGGTGACCCGGCACCGCCTCACCACCGGAGGAGTCTTCGTCCTGCTGACCGACGGCGTGGTCGAGGGCCCCTCGATGACCGTGGACGACGGACTCGGCCAGGTCGTACGGCTCGCCGGGATCGCGGCCGTCGCGGGCCTGTCGGCCCGTTCGCTGGCCGCCGCGGTGATCAAGGGGGCCGAGCGCGTGGGACACGAGGACGACGCGGCCGTGCTCGTCGTCCGCCACGGCGCGCCCACCGTCCTGGTCCGCTGAGGGGCCCACCGCCCCCGCCCGGCGGGCGCGCGCTCGCCTCGCCGACAGGGCCCGGGCGGTGTCTGATGGCTCTGTGGTGGCTACACAGGAGATGCGCCGGCCCGTCGTCGTCGCTCTTCAGACGCTGGTGATCGCCGCCTGCTACTACGGAGCAGGGCGGCTGGGACTCATGCGGCGGCTGAGCGTCGAGGGAGCCGTCTTCACCCCCATCTGGCCGCCCACGGGGGTGGCCGTCGCGGCCCTGCTGCTCGTCGGCCTGTGGGCCTGGCTCGGCATCGCGATCGGGGCCTTCCTGGTCGTCCTGTCCCTCTCCTCGTTCGCCTCGCTCCAGCCCTCGGCGGCCGGCATCGTGGCCGGCAACACCGTCGCCCCGGTCTGCGCCTACCTCCTGCTGGCCGCCGTGCACTTCCGACCCGATCTCAGCCGGTTCCGCGACGGCCTCGCCCTGGTGTTCCTGGCGGCCCTCGGCGCCATGACGATCAGCGCGTCCGTCGACGTCGGCCTGCTCGTCCTCACGGACAAGATCGCCCTGGAGGACTTCTGGCCGGTCTGGCTGGCCTGGTGGGTGGGGGACGCGATGGGCGTCCTCATCGTCACCCCGGTCATCCTGATGCTGTACGCCCTGCGGGCCCCGCTGAGCCTGTCGCGGTGGAAGGAGGCCGTACTGATCCTCGGCGCGGCCGCCGTCCTGGTGCCGGTCGCCACCCGCTCCTCCATCAGCATGATGTTCCTGGTCTATCCGCTGCTGATCTGGGCGGCCCTGCGGTTCGAGCTGCCGGGCAGCCTGGTGTGCGCCCTGTTCGCCTCCGTCATGGCCACCGTCGCGGCCACCGACGGCGTCGGCCCGTTCCAGCGGCTGACCCACACGGAGGTCATGATCAAACTCCAGGCCTTCAACGGGACCATGGCCCTGACGGCCCTCCTGCTGTCCGCGGTCATCACCGAACAGCGCAACACCAGACGCTCGGTGGAACGGGCCTGCCAGGAACTGGTGGAGGTACTCGAACATCTGACGACCGGGAATCCCACGCCCAGGCCGCCTCCCGCGGAGGAGGAGGGCTACGGCTGACGGTCGGCACCGTGCCGCCGTACGCCTCCGTGGGGAAAGATGAGCCCGACAGCGTTGAACCACCGACACGGAGGTGCGGGTACATGCAGCACGAGCGAGCGGGCCGTCCGGCCGGCCCCGAGGACCTCGTCGACGTGGCCCGGCTGGTCACCGCGTACTACGCGCTCCACCCCGACCCGGCCGAACCCGGCCAGCGCGTCGCCTTCGGTACGTCGGGACACCGGGGTTCGTCCCTGGCGACCGCGTTCAACGAGGACCACATCGCCGCCACGAGCCAGGCCATCTGCGAGTACCGCGAAGGCCAGGGCACCGACGGCCCGCTGTTCCTCGGCGCCGACAGCCACGCGCTCTCGGAACCCGCCAGGGTCACCGCCCTGGAGGTGTTCGCGGCCAACGACGTGACCGTGCTCCTGGACAGCACGGACGGCTACACGCCCACTCCGGCGGTGTCGCACGCCATCCTCACGTACAACCGCGGGCGCTCCTCCGGCCTCGCCGACGGTGTGGTGGTCACCCCTTCGCACAATCCGCCCGCCGACGGCGGCTTCAAGTACAACCCGCCGAACGGCGGCCCGGCGGGTTCCGAGGCGACCTCCTGGATCCAGGACCGCGCCAACGAACTCATCAAGGGCGGCCTCAAGGACGTACGGCGCATCCCCTACGCCCGGGCGCTCACCGCGCCCGGCACCGACCGTCACGACTTCCTCGGCACCTATGTGGCCGATCTGCCCCAGGTGCTGGATCTGGACGCGATCCGCGAGGCCGGTGTCCGTATCGGCGCCGACCCGCTGGGCGGGGCCTCGGTCGCCTACTGGGGGCGTATCGCCGAACAGCACGCGCTGGACCTGACCGTGGTCAATCCGCTCACGGACCCCACCTGGCGGTTCATGACGCTGGACTGGGACGGCAAGATCCGCATGGACTGCTCCTCCCCGTACGCGATGGCCTCGCTCATCGAGCGGCGCGACCGCTTCCAGATCTCCACCGGCAACGACGCCGACGCCGACCGCCACGGGATCGTCACCCCCGACGGCGGCCTCATGAACCCCAACCACTACCTCGCCGCCGCCATCGCCTACCTCTACTCCCACCGGGACCGGTGGCCCGCCGGGACGGGGATCGGCAAGACCCTGGTGTCGTCCGGGATGATCGACCGGGTCGCCGCCGACCTCGGCCGCCGGCTGGTCGAGGTGCCCGTCGGGTTCAAGTGGTTCGTGGACGGGCTGGTCGACGGCTCCCTCGGGTTCGGCGGCGAGGAGTCGGCGGGCGCCTCCTTCCTGCGCCGCGACGGCTCGGTCTGGACCACCGACAAGGACGGCATCATCCTGGCCCTGCTCGCCTCCGAGATCACGGGAGTGACCGGGAAGACGCCCTCCGAGCACTACACCGGACTCACCGCGCGCTTCGGCGAGCCCGCCTACGAGCGCATCGACGCCCCCGCCTCGCGCGAGGAGAAGGCCCTGCTGGCCAAGCTCTCGCCCGCGCAGATCACCACCGACACGCTCGCGGGGGAACCGGTCACCGCGGTCCTCACCGAGGCGCCGGGCAACGGCGCGCCCATCGGCGGCATCAAGGTGACCACCGAGAACGCCTGGTTCGCGGCCCGTCCCTCGGGCACCGAGGACGTCTACAAGATCTACGCGGAGTCGTTCCTCGGCACCGATCACCTGCGCCGGGTGCAGGACGAGGCCAAGGCGGTGGTCTCGGCGGCCCTGTCCGGCTGAGGCCGTACCCGCGGCGCCGTGGTCCCCGTGGAACGGCGCCGCCTTCCGCCGTTCCACGGGGCGGTCCCGGGCGCCGGCGCCGATCACGTTCCGGCCCCCGGTGCGGGAGGACCGGGGGCGTGGGGGAGTCCCCGGCGGTTCGGCGGGATGATGGCCCGTATGCGCATCCGTATCGACGCCGACGACCTGCCCGGATCCACCTGCCCGGCCCCCGAGGGGCGGGGCACCGGCTCGGCGTACGACAACATCCACGTGGCCGTGCAACGCCGTGACCGGCCGGCCGAACTCCTCGATCCCCAGCCGGGCGACGGCGTGTCCGCGACCTGGACGCTCGCGTGCACGGCCGAGCCCACACCGGCGGGCCTGGAGGTGACGGGCCCCTATGTGCAGTATCGCCTGGGGCACCGGTTCATCTATCTGTCGTGGGGCACCGTCGACGAGGCGGGCGTCTTCAGCATGTTCCGCCGGGCCAAGCTCATGCTCGACGCCGTCCCGGCCGACGTGCTCGCCGCCGCCGCGCGCGAGGGCCTCCTCGTCGGCCGCCTGGGTCTGACCGACGCGCTCGGCCACCCGCGCTGCGCCCGTGTCGTGCCGCCGGACATCGAGTGGACGGTCGAAACCGCCGCGTAGCGCCTCGGGCTCCACGTCGCGTTAGAACCTATAACGAAAGTTCTTGACGCTCACGCCCGTCGGTAATAACCTCTAACTAAAGCGAGATCGGGTAACTCGCGCGGATCGCAATGGAGGTCGTCATGAACGCCGAAGGGCTCGTCGAGGTCGTCCTGCCGGGCAAGGTGGAGCCGGAGGGGCTGGAGATCCGGACCGGCGCCGTGCCCGTCGCGGGCCCCGGCCAGGTCGTCGTCCGGATGGAGGCGACCGGCGTCTCCTTCGCCGAACAGCAGATGCGCCGCGGGCGGTACTACGACCAGCCCCCGTTCCCCTTCGTGCCCGGCTACGACCTGGTCGGCACCGTTCTCACCACGGGCGAGGGAGTCGACCCGGGGCTCACCGGCACCCGGGTCGCGGCCCTGCTCAAGGTCGGCGGGTGGGCCAGCCATGTGCGGGTGGAGGCGGCCGACGTCGTACCGGTGCCCGCCGGGGTCGGGGCGGCGGAGGCGGAGACCGTGGTCGTCAACGGCATCACGGCCTGGCAGATGCTGCACCGCAAGGCGCGGGTCCGCGCCGGGCAGACCGTCCTCGTGCACGGTGCCAACGGCGGCGTCGGTTCGGTCCTGGTCCAGCTCGCCCGTGCCGCGGGCGCGAAGGTGATCGGCACGGCCTCCGCGCGCCACCACGACGCCCTGCGGGAACAGGGTGTGACCCCCGTCGACTACCGCACCGAGAACGTGGCCGCCCGCGTACGGGAACTCGCGCCCGGCGGTGTCGACGCCGTGTTCGACCACGTCGGGGGCCGCAGCGCCGTCGACTCCTGGCACCTGCTCGCCCCCGGCGGCACGCTCGTCTCCTACGGCAGCGCCTCCACCCGCGACGACACGGGGTCCAAGCAGTGGCCCGTGCTCAAGCTGCTCGGCCGGGTGTGGCTGTGGAACAGCCTGCCCAACGGCCGGCACGCCTACTTCTTCAACATCTGGGCCGGCAAGGCCCTGTCCCAGAACCGCTTCCGCGCCCGGCTGAGCGCCGACCTCACGCAGGTCTTCGACGCCCTCCGGCGCGGTGACGTCACCGCCCGGATCGCCGCCCAGCTGCCGCTGACCGAGGCCGCCGAGGCGCTGCGACTGGCCGAGTCCGGCACCGTCGCCGGCAAGGTCGTCCTGAGCTCCTAGTCCTTGTCGGGCAGGCCCTGGGGCTGGTCCTCCACGACCATCTCCCCCAGGAGGGACCAGTCGTCCTGGGGGAGCTTCACGTTCACGATGCGCGGTGTCGCGGTCAGATGGCCCGGCAGGGTCTGCTGGGCGGCCTTGAAGTGCGCGGACTGGACGTGGGACGCCCCGGCCTCGTCGTCGCGGAAGGCCTCGACCAGGACGTACTCCGTCGGGTCGTCGAGGCTGCGGGACCAGTCGAACCACAGACAGCCGGGCTCGGCGCGGGTGGCGGCCGTGAAGTCGGCGGTGATCTCCGGCCACTTCTCCGCGTCCTCGGGGCGGACGCTGAACTTGACGGTGATGAAGATCATGAGTGCTCCTCGGGTCGGCTCCGAGACATTCTGTGCCGTCCGGGCCGGTTCCACACCACGGGCCGGTGGGTACGCCCTCAGCCCGCGCCGAAGCCCTCGCCCGCGCCGGGGACCAGGACTCACCCGGGGCCTCCGGCTTCGGGCCGTTCGCCGGTGAGTTCGGGCTCCAGACCGTCGCCGATCTCGGCAGGAGGCCTCCCGGTGTCGGCCCGCCAGGCCTCGAACGCCCAGGTGGTCAGCGCGACGACGGTCAGACCGAGCAGCCAGCCGCCCAGCACGTCGCTGAACCAGTGAACGCCCAGGGCGACACGGGTGAAGCCGACCCCGACGACCGAGAGCACGGCGGTACCCCAGCACAGCGCCCGCCAGGAGCGGGGAACGAGGGGCAGCAGCACCAGGAGCAGGACGGCGAACGAGGTGGTGGCGGTCATGGCATGGCCCGAGGGGAAGGAGAACCCCGGCGCCCGTGCCACCGGATCCTCCAGCGACGGACGCGCCCGCTCGACGACCGTCTTCACCAGGAGGCCGATGACTCCGCCGGCCACCGCCGTCACCGCGGACCACGCGGCCAGCCGCCACGCCCGGCGGTGCAGCAGCCAGAGCGTCAACAGCCCGACGGCCGTACGCAGGGTCAGCGGATCCCACACCCGGTCGGAGAGGAAGCGCAGCGTGCTCGTCCAGTCGGGATGCTCCAGGGCGATCCCGTGCAGGCGGCGGGCGGCGCTCACGTCCAGTCGGCGCAGAGGCCGCCACTGTCCCTCGACCAGCACGAGGAGCAGACCGAACGGCACCGCGGTGATCGCGGCCACCGCGGCCGAGCCGAGCAGCCGGGCACCGAACCGCCGGTCGGCCGTCCGCCGGCGGTCCCGTGGGCCGAGGGTCGTCACGCGTGCCGCCATTCAGACTCCCGGATCGGGTAGGACCGGACCGGGACGCCGCGCCCGCGAGGCCTCCAGCTGCGCGGCGAAGGACAGTCCGAGGAACAGGGCTATCGACGTCAGATAGGCCCAGAGCAGGAGGGACATGAAGGCGCTGAGGGGGCCGTAGACGGTGTCGAAGCTGCCGCTCACCCTGAGATAGAGGCTCAGCAGCAGGGTCAGCGCCGTCCACAGCACCAGGTACACGGCGGCGCCGAACGCCAGCCAGGTGTATCCGGGCTGACGACGGCGGGGGGAGCGGCGGAAGATCGCGCTGGCCGAGATCAGGGCGAGGAGCAGACCGGAGGGCCAACGCAGCACGTCCCAGGCGGTCTTGGCGGCCCCGTCGAGGTGGTAGACGGTCACGACCGCGGAGGCCAGGTCGCCGCCTGCCACCATCAGCACGAAACCGAGGCCGAGCGGGATTCCCGCGCTCAGCGACATCACCAGGCCGCGCAGATACTTCCGGTGGAAGACGCGGTCGCGCTCGTTCCCGTAGATCCGGTTGGCACCGCGCTCGATCTGGCACATCGCGGTGGTCACGTTGACCAGGGAGAAGGCCAGCCCGAACCACAGGGCGACCTGCGCCCCGTCGCCCGCGGTGTGCCGGCTGCGGCGCAGCGCGTCGTCGACCACCTCGGCGCTCGGGCCCGCGCTGATCCGGCGGATCGTCAGTTCGGCGACCCTGCCGATGTCCTCGGTGTGCAGGGCCGAGGACAGACCGACGAACGCGATGGCCAGCGGGATCAGGGCCAGGACCGTCTGGAGGGCGAGCGCCCGGGAGTGGCTGAACCCGTCGGCGTAGCGGAACCGGATGAACGCGTCGCGCAGCAGGGGCCAGCCGCCGTACCGGCGCAGGGACGCCAGTGCCTCGTCGGCGGAGAGGTCCTCCCCGGTCATGGCATGGGTCTCCGGGACCCTGGTCGCGGTACCCATTCACTTCTCCCGGGAGGGCAGCAGCACGGTCAGCGCTCCGGGCTGGATCTCGGCGGTGAGGCGTCGGCCGCGGCCCACCGGATCCCCGTCGAGTTCCCGGGACTGAGGGGAGCCGAAGACGAGTTCGGCGCGCCGGAAGGTGAAGAACTCCACCGGGACCTCGTCGTGCTCCTCGCCCTCGGCCGCGAGGGTGCGCACGGTGGACGGGCGCGGTGGCCGCGCGTGCCCGCGCAGCAGGGTCCCTACGGCCCGCAGCCAGCCGCCGGGTCCGCGCGGGTCGAGCACCAAGAGGTCGAGCAGCCCGTCGTCGGGGCGGGCGGCGGGCAGCAGGGTGATCCCGCCCTGCACGGTTCCGACGTTGGCGACGAGCACCATGCGGGCCGTGCGGTGGAAGGCGGGGGATCCGTCCAGCCGGATCGTCACCCGCATCCGGGGCGTCCGCAAGGTCGTGATGCCCGCCAGCGCGTAGGCCGGCCAGCCGAGCGTGGCCTTGGCGCGAGGATCGGTGTGCTCCATCATCGCCGCGTCGAGTCCGGCCCCGGCCATCGCGGTGAACCGGGTGGCGCTCAGGCCGTCGCCCTCGATGCCCGCGAGGTCGAGCCGGCGCGGGCCGCCGCCCAGCGCGGCTTCGAGCGCGGCGACGGGGGAGAGCGGCAGACCGAGGTTGCGGGCCAGCAGGTTGCCGGTGCCGCAGGGGACGATGGCCAGGGGGACCCCGCTTCCCGCCAGGGCGTCGGCGACGGTGCGGACCGTTCCGTCCCCGCCGCAGACCACGACGAGTGTCGCGCCCTCACGGATCGCGCGGGCCGTCTGCCCGGCCCCGGGATCGTCCGCGGTGGTCTCCAGGAACCGGGGCTCGCGATGGCCGTGCCGTTCGAGGGTCCGCCGCAGCTCCTGGCGCTCGGACGCGTCGGTCACCGTCGGGTTGAGGATCACGGCGGTCGTCCCGGTCGGGCGCTCCTCCGCGGTGCGTACGGCCGTCGCGGCGGGCGCGGACGGCGCCGCGGTCACGGACCGGTCGACCAGCAGGGCGCGTCCCACGATCAGCAGCGACAGCCCGCCGTTGACCAGGCCGCCCATGACGTCCGTCGGGTGATGCATGCCCCGGTAGAGCCGGGCGAGGCCCACGAGCAGCGGCAGGAGCAGCAGCAGCCCGGCCATGACCCTGCGCCACGGTCCCCGGATCCGGGACAGCGCGAGGACCGCCAGTCCGGCGTAGAGAGCGGTCGCCGCCCCGGTGTGTCCCGAGGTGTAACTGGACGTCGGCGGCGAGGCGTCGAGGCGGTCCACGTCCGGCCGGTGACGGTCCACCGACTCGGTGATGGCCAGGAAGACCAGCGACTGGAGCGAGACGGCGACGGCGAGGAACACCGCCTGACGCCACATCGGGAGGCGGGGTATCAGGAGCAGGCCGAGACAGGCCAGCAGCGTGATGGTGATGACCGTGAGGGTGTTGCCGGCTTCCGAGGCGATGGACGACAGCGTTGTGAGGGTGCCGGTCCGGGCCCGTTCGAGGCGCTCGTTCACGGTGTCCTCGGCCGTCAGGGGCCACAGTCCGCGGGCGGGACCGGTGATGAGCAGCCCGAAGCCCACCAGGGTCGCCGCCTGGCACGCGGTCAGCGCGGCGATGCGCACACCGGTCCGGCCCGTGCCCCGGGGCAGTGCGAACCGGTGGGTGGAGCTCCCTGTCTCGGTCCGGCTGCCGGGCACTGCGGCTGCTCCGTCCGGTACGGCGGTCGGCATCGGGGACTCCCAGGGGCAGCGCGTGCGGCCGGATTTCGCCCGGGACGCGCTTCCCCCCGGGTCCACCGCCGTCTGCCCCGGATCGCCCCGTACAGGCCTCCCGGGGCGCGGACACGCTCCGGGAGCCCGGCTCAGCCGTGGTACCCGATGTACCCGTTCCCGTCACGGTCGTTCGCCGACTTGGTGTTCTCCGTCACGGCTCCGGCCTGCTGTGACTTCGCCCACGACCTCTTGTCCCGACAAGAAAGGCATACCTAAGTTCTGACCCATGGCCCCACGAAATCCCCCGCTCCCCGACGGCCCCGACGGTCCCGACGACGCCGGAGCCCCGCGCCCGGCGGGTCACGGCCGGCCGGAGGCCTCCGCGCTGGTCGAGTTCACCGTCGACCTGACCGCCCAGGAGGTCCTGCGGCAGGCCCAGGTCCTCGCCGCCCTCGGTCCCGACTGGGACCCGATGGAGGTGATGCGCCAGGAGGAGGCCGCCTACGCGCTCCTGTACTCCGGTCTCGACGAGGGACAGCGGCGCGTGTACGACGACCTCGTCGCGGCCGGTGTGCTTCCCCGCCGCGGAGACGGCCGTGCTGCCGCTTGACCCGGGGGCCGACATCGGGCGCCGCGCCTGGGTGGCCTGCCCGAACTGCGCCGACAGCCGCGGATGCGCGTCCTGCGAGCAGAAGCGGTCGTGCTCCGCCCACTGGCGCTACCTGCTCTCCAGCACCGGAAGCCTGCTCCATCTGCAATGCCCGTCGTGCACCCATGTCTGGGCCCACGAGACCGGATTCGGCGCGACCCGCTCCCTCTGGAGCCGCGTCAGGGGCGGCCGTCCCGGACGCTGACCCGGCGGGCCCGCATCGCGGGAGCGGACTTCGCCCACCCCCCAGGACCCGCACGTCACGGCGGGGTTATCCTCAGGGGCCCCAGGCGGGTCGAACTCGTCCGATGCGCCACTGTGGGAAGATCGCAACCCCGCGCGACAGCAGTCCGGGCCCGCGCACGCCATCGCTCGTAGATTCGAGGACGCTCGCGGCCCACCGGTGAATGACGGACCGGCCCGCGCGGGTAAAGAAACTCCATGCGCATCTGCGCGAACATCCCACTGCCCGAAGGACTGCCGGTCTTGGACCTCCCACACTCCGAATCACCTGCCGCGCGACGTCCTGGACGCACCTGGACCGTTCGCATCTCCGGCCACAGCGACCGCACCGCGTCGGTCACCTGCTCCTCTCCCTGCGCCATGCCGCCGCGGTCCCGTGACCTCGCCGCGCTGCGCCGCTTCGCCGAGGCCCATGTCGGCGCCCACGCCCGCGCGGCCACCGTCCACGCGGACGCCGCCTGCGCCTGCCGGCAGGCACAGTGCGCGTCCCACGAGGGCAGCCAGGTGCACTGCATGGGCAGCGTCCTGCTGGTGCTGCGTCACGATCCGGCCATTGCCCAGGTGTGGACACTCATGGAGGTCTGCGCCTCCTGTGCCCCGCTGATGACGCACACCCGCGTCCTGGGCCGCGCGGTGCCCCGCACCCGCACACCCTCCACGCCCTCCGCCCCGCCGGCCGCGGCCGGTGCCCCGGTGGCCGCTCCCGCGGTTCCCGGCGGCTTCAGCGCACCGAGCGGGCCCGGCTTCAACAGCGCGGACGCGCCCCCGGCGCCGTCGCGTCGCCGTGCCGGCGGACATGGCCGCCCCCAGCCACGGCAGGGCGGCCGCCGGGACCAGGGCAGATCCCGCGGCTGACCGCGGCCGGCTGACCGCAGCCGCGCCCGCGACCGGCTGACCGCGGCTTCGCCCGCATCGGACCGAGCGCGGTCCGCCCGCACCCGGGCAGGCCGCGATTCCGCACGCCCGGGCCGGCCGGTGGCCCGTCCCCCACCGGGCCGCCCACGGCGTCGGCGCGCCCACGAGGCGCGCGTGCCCGGTCGAACAGGGTCCATCTCGTGCCGGAGGCGGGCGCAAGGCCCGTATCGGGACGTTCTCGTGAACAGTGCCGCGGCGGTTGAGAGTTCACCATCGACTGAAAGATGTTGCATGACTTTGCGCAACTCTTGCAGGCGTTGCAAGGTGGCACGCGCCGCGGCTCCACGGCCGCCGCTCTCGCCGACATGAAGGACGCCTCCATGGTCACCACCAGCCGCTTCGCACGACCGCACGCGATCCGGACGGCTCTCGGCCTGTCCGTCGCCGTTCTGGGGTTGTTGGGTGCCGCCGGCGCACCCGCCACCGCGCTGGACGCGGGCCGGGGTGTCCTCGCCGCCGATGCCGCCGACCCGACGCCCGCCCCGGACTGCGTCCACTACTACAGCGACTGGCGCTACACGACCGTCGTGAACGACTGCGACACCACCGTGGACGTCACCGTGCAGTACACCGACGGGCAGGGCGCTCCGTGCCGCACCCTGCCGCCCCGGGCGATCGCCACCTTCGCCGGCTACGGCCCCCAGCTCAACTACGTCACCGGCCTGAGCGGCTGCACACCGCCGAGCGCCTGACGTCGCCGCGCCCGGTCACGGGCAGCGGTAGGTGAGCTCCGTCGAGACGGTGCGGTGCAACGGCGACAGCAGTCGCAGCTCGGCACGCGCCGCGTAGCGGCCGTCGCCCTGGAACGTCCACAACAGGTGCAGCCGCGCACGCTTCTGGTCGTGCGTCAGGTCCTCGTGCAGGACCTTCGAGGAGGTGCCGTCGCTGCGGACCCAGCGGTAGGTGAGCTCGCCCGGCCTGCCGTTGGTGGTGACCGTGCCGGTGATGTCGGCGGTCTCGTCGCAGCCGGGGGAGGGCGACGCGGTGGTGACCGTGACGCCCTCCACCGCGAGGGACGGCCCGGAGCGGTGCCACAGGAGGAACGCGACGACGATCAGCAGCACCACGGCCGGCAGCGCGTGCCGGCGCCAGGTCCGGCGGCGTACGGGCGCGGCGGGCGGAACCTCGCCCACCGCCCGGCGCATGGTGTCGGCGTTCACACCGGGGCCGAAGCGCAGCAGGGTGCCCTCGACCCGGTCGGGCGGGACCTCCGCGGCCGTGGTGCCCGACAGGACGAGGGTCTCCGAACCGCCGGTGAGGGCAAGGGTGTCGGAGGTCTCGGGCCGCTGGATCCAGTGACTGGCCAGCACCGTCGCGCTGTAGTCGTCGTCGGATGAGGGGGCGCCGGGGGCGCCGGAGTCGTCGGTCATGTCAGTGTGCACCGCCGGGTCAGAAGCTGCTGCCAGGCGCCACCGTCGGCGGAGGCCGGGCGGGTGCCGGCCTGAACGCCCCAGTAGCAGCCGGTTCCCGCGAACGTGTGGTCGAGGGCGATGGTGTACTGGGTCGCACCGCTGCGCTGGTACGTGTCCGCCGCCCCGTCCTGGGTCCCGGGCTGTCCGCCGACCTCACCGGTGAACCACGCGACCGTGAGGGTGACCGGTCCGGTTCCGTCGGTGGTGACGGTCACCGTGGCCGTCGCCGTCGCCGTGCCCGTCTGGCGGAAGCCGCTGAACGCGACCGACTTGACGCCGACGGTGACGCTGGGCGAAGGGGACGAGGTGGGGGGCGCGGACGTCACCGTGACCGGGGGCGTCGGGGGTGCCACGGTCGCCGAGGGGGACGCCCCCGCGGTCGTGGACGCCGTCACGGACGGCTGGGTGGTCGCGTCCGTGGCCGACGCGGAGGGCGTGGCCTGGGCCGACACGGACGACGAGGAGGACGGCGTCGGCGAGCCGGGGCCGTCCGTCGCCGTGGGGCCGCCGTCACCGGCCGGCCGCGCGCTGGTCGTCGCCAGGGCCTCCGCCGCCCCGCGTGGTGTGCCGAAGTCCGGGGCGTGCCGGTCGATGCCGTAGGTCAGCAGCAGGGCCGCGACGAGGGCGGCCCCGGCGACGAGGAGTCCGCGCAGGCTCGGCCGCCAGATCCGCAGCCAGTCGGGCACGCCGCCGAGCACCGTGCGCGCCGTGTCCGTGGCGTGCCGGGGCACGGCGGGGGTGGAGGGGAGCAGCAGCAGCGACAGGGCGGCGAGCGCCGCGAGCCGGCGCCTGCCCCGCTCCTCCCAGTCCGCGCCGTACGCGCCGCCGGCCGTCGCCTCCAGCTCCGCGACGAAGTCCTCGGCGTGCGCGGGCCGCTGATCGGGCGCCTTGGCCAGGCCGCGCAGGACGAGGCCGCGCACCGGCTCGGGGACCTCGTCGGCGGGGATGGTCCCGTCCACGTGCTGGAGGGCGAGCTCGGCGAGGTTCTCGCCCGTGTAGGGCTTGCGTCCGGTCAGGCACTCGAAGAACGTCGCCGTCGCGGCGTACACGTCGGCCGCCGGCGAGGCGGGCGCTCCGGTCCACTGCTCGGGTGCCATGTACGACGGGGTGCCCGCGATGCCGGCCGTCGTGCCGTCGGTGGCGGCGATCCCGAAGTCGACGAGTTTCGAGGTGCCGTCGGGGCGGACGAGCACGTTCTCCGGTTTGTAGTCCCGGTGGACCACGCCGAGGCGGTGGGCGTCGGCGAGACCGAGCAGGGAGCCTTTGAGGAGGACGAGAGCGGCTTCCGGTTCCAGCGGGGCCTGCCGGCCGAGCACGGCCCGCAGGGACACCCCGTCCACCAGTTCCATGACGATGGCCGCGCCCTCGGGCCCCTCCACGTACTCGTAGAGGCCGGCCACGTGGTCGCTGCGCAGCCCGCCGAGCAGCCGCGCCTCCGCCCGGAACTCCTGGACGAAGCCCGGCCGGGTGCGCAGCGACTCGCTGAGGTACTTCACCGCGACCGGATGACCGGTCCCCTCGTGAACGGCCAGCGCGACGCGTCCGCTCGCCCCCGAACCGAGCTCGCGGGACTCGGTGTAGCCCGGTACCGCCCATGTGCTCATGACTCAATGCCTCCCCGGGACGTGGAGCGCGCGCGGGGCATTCCGGTCCCCGCGCGCTCCAGCCGTGTGCTGAGACACGATCCGGGCCGCTTCGGTTGCAGAGGGCGCGGAACGGATCGCCGGGCGGTCCTCACCCCAGTTCGGCGAGGTCCTCCGCGGTCAGTTCGAGTGTTCCGGCGGCGATGTTCTCCTCCAGGTGCGCGAGGGAGCCGGTGCCGGGGATGAGGAGGATGTTGGGCGATCGGGCCAGCAGCCAGGCCAGGGCCACCTGGGGCGTGGTCGCGCCGTGGCGTGCGGCCACCGACTCCAGGTGCTCGGCGGTGACCGGCTGGAAGCCGCCGACCGGGAAGAAGGGGACGTAGGCGACGCCTGCCTCGGCGCAGGCGTCGACGAGGGGATCGTCGTCCCGCTGGGCGAGGTTGTACAGGTTCTGCACACAGGCGATCGGCGCGATCTTGCGGGCCTCGGCGAACTCGTCGGCCGAGATGTTGGAGACGCCGATGTGCCGGATCAGGCCCTCGTCGCGCAGCGCCAGCAGTGTCTCCAGCGGGCCGGCCAGGGACGCGGTGTCGGCCGCGCCGATGTCGCCCATCCGGAGGTTCACCGCGTCCATCCGGTCCACGCCGAGCGAGCGGAGGTTCGCCTCGACACCGCGCCGCAGATTGTCGGGGGTCAGGCCCGTCTTCCGCGCCTCGGGCAGGGAGATGTCGGCGCCCTCGACCAGCGCGCCCACCTTGGTCACGATCACCAGGTCGTCCGGGTAGGGGTGCAGCGCCTCCCGGATCAGCTCGTTCGCCGCGACCCCGTCCCGTGCGTAGTAGTACGAGGTGTCGATGTGGTTCACCCCGAGTTCCACGGCGCGGCGCAGAATCGCCAGTGAGGTGTCCCGGTCGGGCCGCTCGCCTCTCGGCCAGCCCGTCAGTTTCATCGTGCCGTAGCCGATGCGTGCGACGCTCAAGTCGCCGCCGAGTTCCCATCGTTCAGTCGTCGTCACGATCACCACCATAGACGGCGGGCGCGACGCGCCGCCGGGGCTGTGGACGAGTGACCCGGGTGACGTCCGCGGCCTGCGGCAAGGGCCGCGCGCCGGACGGTGTACGCCGTACGGCGCGCACCCGTACGGCGGGCGACACGCCGTCACTCACCCCGGGCTCCGCGTTTCCGTGCGTCGGTCGGGGACAAGCCGGTGTCCACGGGAGACGCTGCTCCCGGGCACGTCGACAGGACCCGGCACCGGGCCGCGTCGTGCCCCGGCCCGCACCGCCGCAGCCCCGCACGAAGGAGTCCCCCGTGACCGAGTCACCGTCGCCCTCGGCAGCCGACGACGCGTACCGCTTCGAAGACCTGCGGGCGCTGTTCATCAACTGCACGCTGAAGCCCGCGCCCGAGCTGAGCCACACCGAGGGTCTCGTGGACAAGAGCAGCGCGATCATGGAGGAGCGGGGAGTCACGGTCGAGGTCGTGCGCGCCGTCGACCACGACATCGCTCCGGGCGTCTACCCGGACATGACCGAGCACGGCTTCGCCACGGACGACTGGCCGGCCATCCAGGAGCGGGTGATGGCCGCCGACATCCTCGTCCTGGCCGGGCCGATCTGGCTCGGCGACAACAGCTCCGTGACCAAGCGGGTCGTCGAGCGGCTCTACAGCGGTTCGGGAGTCCTCAACTCCGCGGGGCAGTACGCGTATTACGGACGCGTCGGCGGCTGTCTGATCACCGGCAACGAGGACGGTGTGAAGCACTGCGCGATGAATCTCCTCTACAGCCTCCAGCACCTCGGCTACACGGTCCCGCCGCAGGCGGACGCGGGGTGGATCGGGCCCGCGGGACCCGGTCCCTCGTATCTCGACCCGGGTTCCGGCGGCCCGGAGAACGACTTCACCAACCGCAACACCACGTTCATGACCTGGAACCTGATGCACCTGGCGGCCCTGCTGAAGCGGTCGGGAGGCATCCCGGCGCACGGCAACCAGCGCTCGCTCTGGGACGCGGGCTGCCGTCCGGACGCCCCGAACCCCGACTACCGCTGAGTCACAGACTCCGCGCGGGCCAGTCGAGCAGCCGGGCGCCGATGACCGCGGTCTGGAGTGTGTAGCGGTGCGCGGGGTCGGCGGGGTCCGCGCCGGTGAGCTGGTGGATGCGTTCCAGGCGGTACGTCAGCGCGCGCACGCTCAGCGACAGCCGGCGGGCCGCCGCCGCGGCGACGCAACCGGTGTCGAAGTACGCGGTGAGCGTGTCCAGGAGCGGCCGGGCTCCGCCACGGGCTCTCGTCAGCGGACCGAGCGCGACGAGGACCAGGTCGGCCATCGCCTGGCGGTCCCGGGTCAGTACGGGGTAGACGAGCAGGTCGGCGGCGCGCAGCACGGGAGCGTCCAGGCCGAGCCGCTCGGCGAGTTCGAGGGCGTTGAGCGCTTCCTCGTAGGACTGGACGACCCCGCCGGCGCCGGGCCTGGGCCTGCCGATCGCCACCTGCCCGCCGTCGGTGGCCGCGTGCGCCTGCTCGGCGAAGTGGGTGAGGACGTCGTCCTGTTCGCCGGGGGCGATGCACAGCATCCGGCCGTCCTTGGTGGTGAACAGGATGTTGCGGTCACCGAAGCGGGCGATGAGGGCCCGTTCCACCTGGCGGGGCACGGGCGCCGACTCGTCGTAGGCGGTCGGGCCCTGCGCGACGGCGACGGCGTGCGTGGGGGAGAGCCGCAGACCGAAGCGCTCCGCGCGTTCGGCGAGGCGGCCCAGGTCGCTGCGCCCGTAGAGGAGGTCGTCGATGAACTCGCGCCGGGCGGCCTCCTCCTTGCGCACGGCGAGGAGCTGGGCCCTGTCGTAGCCCTCGGCGAAGGCGTCGATGACCTGCTGGACCGCGGCGAGCGCGCGGTCCGCCGAACCGGGTGAGGCGGGCCAGGCGGCGCGCGCGGCGGAGAGGTGGGCGCTGACGAGGGCGGGCAGTCCGTGACCGGCGTCGGCGGCCCGTTCGCCCAGGGAGCGCCGGGACTCGATCTCGTTCCGGGTGAGACGCCTGCCGGTGACGGAGACGTCGGCCAGTATCCGGGCGTAGCCCTCCAGATACTGCTCGGGTATCCGCCGTTCCATCCGTTCGTCCCCCGGTTCCTCGACGGCCCGGTGACGACTTCCTGATGGTGACCGGCACCCAGAGCCTAGGCAACGCTGCCGGGAACCGGCAATGCGCATGCCATGCAGCGCGAGGCACGATGACGGCAGGGGAGCACGCGGATGGTCCTGTACCGGACAGCGGCAGCGTCGCCGTTGTCCGGGACACGGATCAGGGTGCGGGCCAGTTCCGCAGCAGGGCGTCGAGGGCGTCCAGAATCCTCGCCCAGCTTTCCCCCGAGTCGGGGGCGCTGTGGCTGAATCCTCCACTCGCCTCCAGGCTCACATAGCCGTGGAACATGCCGCCCAGCATCCGGACCGCATGGGTCTCGTCCGGTTCCGTGAGGTCGTAGCCCCGCAGGATCGCCCGCATCATCCGCGCGTGCTTGACGCCCGCGCTCGCCGCGGCCGTCTCCGGGTCGAGCCTCAGCTGCGCGGCCGCGTAGCGTCCCGGGTGTTCCCGGGCGTAGTCGCGGTAGACGTTCGCGAAGGCGGTCAGGGCGTCCCGTCCGGCCCGTCCGGCCAGCGCGGCGGCGCCCCTCTCGGCGAGTTCGTCCAGGGCCAGCAGGGCGATCCGGGTCCTGAGGTCCTGGGAGTTCCTCACATGCGAGTAGAGGCTCGCCACCTTGACGTCGAACCGCCTGGCCAGTGCGGAGACGGTGACCTGGTCGAAGCCGACCTCGTCGGCCAGTTCCGCCCCCGCCCGCGTCAGGCGTTCGGCGTTCAGTCCCGCACGGCCCATGGCCTACCTGCCCTTCGTGTCCCTGGCGTAACTGATTATGCATTTGCCTAAAGCATTTAGGCAAATTACCGTGAGACCTATGAAGCCGTTGACCGAGCAAGAGATCCGTGCCGCGTTCGTGAACTGCACCAAGGGGGAGGCCAAGCGTCTCTCCGTGCCGCGCGACCTGGCGGACCGGCCCTGGGACGACCTCGACTTCCTCGGCTGGCGGGACCCGCAGGCACCCGACCGCGCCTATGTCGTTGCCGAGCTGGACGACGGTCTGAAGGGCCTCGCGCTGCGCTGCCCCGGCGCGAGCGTGGGGCAGTTGCGGCGCAGCATGTGCTCCATGTGTGTGACCACCCACACCGGAGGTGTCTCGTTGATGGTTGCCCCCAAGGCGGGAAAGGCCGGGCAGCAGGGCAACTCGGTCGGCGCCTACATGTGCAGCGACCTCGCCTGTTCGCTGTATGTGCGGGGGAAGAAGGACGCGGGCATGGGAGGTCGGCTCCGCGAGTCGCTGACCCTGGAGGAGAAGATCCGGCGGACCGTGGTGAACCTCGCCGCGTTCATCGACAAGGTGACGGCCTGAGGGGTGCGTCACGGCGGCGGGCCGCGGCGCGAACGCCGCGGCCGTGACACCGTGCTCCACGGGACTCCACCGAACCTCGCCGGATTCCACCGACCTTCGACGGACTCCGCCGAACCGCACCGGATCTCACCGGGCGAGGCGCAAGTCCCGCACGCGGGAGCGGGGTTGATGTGCCTGGGGCTCCCTAGGCGTCGGCGGTCTTCGCCTCCGCCTTCACCTTCGGCTCGCCCTTGGCCGGCTCTTGCGCGGCGGTCGACGGCGCCGACGGCTCCGCGGCGTCGACCGCTGTGTAGAACACCGAACTGCCCTGCTTGGCGCGGTGGGCATGGCTCTTGGCCACGAGGTTCTCCAGGGTGGTCCGGACGACATTGGTCTGGATGCGGCGCTCGGGATGGGTCTGGCCCAGGGCCGTCGAGACCTCCGCGGCGGACCGCGGTTCCCGCTGATCCGTGAGGTAGCGGCGGATGAGGTCGATCAGGGTGGGCTGTGCCGAGGCGTCCTTGGACGCGGGCTTCGCGGCCGAGGGCGTCCGTGCCGCGGTGGCCTTCGCGCCGTCGGCGTTCTTGGCCCGCGAACGCCTGCTTCCGAGGGACTTGACTGCCGTGGCCTTGCCGCCGGCGACCTTGTCCTCGACGGTCTTGTCCTCGGCGGACCTGGCTCCCGCGGTCCTGCCCTGCGGGGCCTTGCGCTCCGTGGACTTGCCGGACGTCTTCTGACGCGGCACCGCGGTGGCCGCCGGTTCGGGAGCGGTCCCGGCGACGACGCCGGCGGCCCCGAGTGCCTGCTGAAGGTTGGTGAGGACGGCGTGGTCGTGCCGCAGGGCGTTCAACTGCTCCTGGAGCGCCTCCATTTCCGCACCGACGCGTTCCTGCTCCTTGGTGTTGCGTTCCAGGTCGGCGTCCACCTGGGCGGTGTACTGCGATGTCAGTTCGGTGGGAGTCTTGGTCTCGGGCACGAGGGGACCTTTCTTAGGCGCGCGGTCGGCACATGAACACACCGGGAAGAAGGTGCTGTGGTGCGGGGCGTGTTGGTGTGGACCGGGCTGCGTGGCTGGGCGACCGCACATGATGCGTATGCCCCGGCTAACAGATAGTACGGACACTGTTGGCCCGTTGTTCCCTTCGCGTGCGGGTTCGCCCCAAAGGGGAGTTCGGGTCGTCCACCGGAATTGACTCCCGCCATCGGCGACGGTGCCGACTGCGCGGGCGGCTCGCGGGTACACGGCGGGTACGGGAGAACCCGGACAGGACGAGCGGAAGCGAGGTCGGGCGATGGCGGTCAAGGCGATGGGCTGGGCGCACTCGTTCCCGGTGTCGGGAGGGGTGGGCGCCGGACGACGCTGGACCCGACGGCAGCTCGAGTCCCTGGCGTGGACGGCGGACGAACCCGAGACGGTGGACGCCGTCGTGCTGTCGGTGTCCGAGCTCCTCACCAACGCCCATGTCCACGCCCACAGCGACGCGCGTCTCGTCCTCACCTGGGACGGTGAGTGCCTGCATGTGAGCGTCCACGACGAGGACCCCACACTGCCGCTCCAGCGGGACCCGGAGCCGGGAGCGGTGTCCGGCCGAGGGGTGGGAATCGTACGGATGCTCGCCGACGAGTGGGGCATGAAGTGCCAGCGGCACGGCAAGACGGTCACGGCGTGCTTCCGCCCGGCCGCCGCCCGGGAGCGCGGCGCCGACGGCTGAGGCCCGCTGTCCCCCTGCCACCGGCTGCGGCGCACGGCGAGCCCGCCCGGAGCCCACCCGCCGCTCGGCGCGTGGTGTGCCCGGACGGCCCACCCGCCGGGCGGCGCCGTGCCGTGCCGCCTACGTTGGCCGGGTGAGTGGCTCCAGCGTTCCGCCCGAGGACGGTGACGGCACGGTCAGGCCGGCACGTCACCGAACCGACTACGCCGGCGCCATCTACGGCTCGATCCTGGCCGCCTCCGTGGTGGCCACCGCCGGGACGACGGGGGAGTACCCGCGCCTCGAGGCCGTCGTGTTGCTGGAGGTCACCGGAGTGGTGTTCTGGGCGACCCATGTCTACGCGCACCTCGCTGGGGAGCGCATGGTGGGCCGGCCCTGGTCCCTGCGCCAGATCCGCCGGATCGGCACGCACGAGTGGTCCATCGTCGAGGCGGCCACCCTCCCGGCCGTCGCCGTGGCCCTCAGCGCGGTGTTCGGGATGAGCGCGAACACCGGCCTGTGGATCGCCCTGGCCGTCGCGGTGGCCCAGCAGGTCATGTGGGCGTGCCTCGGCGCCGTCCGCGCCGGCGCCACCCTCGGGCTGATCGTCGCCGAGGGCTTCGTCAACCTGGCCCTCGGACTGATCATCGTGGCGGCCAAGGTCCTCCTGAAGCACTGAGCATGCTGCTGGACGCGGCACCCCGCGTCCGTACGCCGTACCCGGTGCGCGCCCCGGGTCCGTACGTCCGAACCCCCCGGACCTCGCGGGAGTGGTTAGCCTGGAGCGGAGGGGGAGGCTCGGGTGACGGCCCAGAGGAGGCCGGTATGGCCGGTACGGCAGACATGTATTCCGCTGTCGGCGAGGACGGACTCCATGGCGCGCCCGGCGGCCCGTACGGCACGGGCAGCCCCCGCTACCTGCCGATCGCCGACCACGGCCTGATCGGCGATCTGCGCAGCGCGGCCCTGGTCGGCACCGACGGCACCATCGACTGGTACTGCTGCCCGCGCTTCGACGCGCCGAGCGTCTTCGCCTCGATCCTGGACGCCGACAAGGGCGGCTGCTTCGAACTCGCCGCGGACGTCCCGGCGCGCACGAAGCAGTTCTACTTCCCCGACACGAACGTGCTGATCACCCGGTTCTTCGCGGACGACGGGGTCGGGGAGATCCAGGACTTCATGCCGGTCGTCGACGGGTCGCGCGAGGCCGACCGGCACCGTCTGATCCGCCGTGTGGTGTGCGTCCGCGGAACCCTTCCCTTTCGCGCGCGGGTGGCCCCCCGCTTCGCCTACGGGACGGTCCCGCACACCGTGCACGTCGACTCCGGCCAGGCCGTCTTCACCACGCCCGCGCTCAGACTGGCCCTGACGTCCACGGTGCCCATCGAGGTCGCGGGGCAGGACGTGTGGGCGCTGTTCAAACTGAGCGAGGGGGAGACCGCGGTCTTCGCCCTGGACCGGATCACCGACGAGGTGGCCCCGCGGTTCTGCGCGGTCACGGAGGCCGAGCGGGACTTCAAGGCCACCGTGCGCTACTGGCGGCACTGGCTGTCGCAGTCGCGTTACCGGGGCCGCTGGCGGGAGATGGTCCACCGCTCCGCCCTCACCCTGAAACTGCTCACCTACGTCCCCACGGGCGCCATCATCGCCGCCCCGACCACCAGCCTGCCGGAGCGGATCGGCGGCGAGCGCAACTGGGACTACCGCTACGTGTGGATCCGCGACGCGGCCTTCTGCGTGTACGCGCTGCTGCGCCTCGGCTTCACCGACGAGGCCGAGGCCTTCATGGGCTTCCTGTCCGAGCACGTCCAGACGGGCATACCGGAGAACGTCGGCCCCGATGGCCCCTTGCAGATCATGTACGGCATCGACGGGCGCCGTGACCTGCCCGAACGCGAGCTGACCCATCTGGAGGGCTATCGCGGCTCCGCTCCGGTGCGGATCGGCAACGGCGCCGTCGGCCAGCTCCAGCTGGACATCTACGGCGCCCTCGTCGACTGCCTCTACCTCTACGACAAATGGGGGCAGCCCCTCTCCAGCGCGCACTGGGACAACATCCGCGGACTGGTCGACTGGGTGTGCGCGAACTGGGACCAGCCCGACGAGGGAGTGTGGGAGACCCGAGGGGGCCGCAAACCCTTCCTCTACTCCCGTGTCATGTGCTGGGTGGCCATCGAACGCGCCATGCGGCTGGCCCGGCACCGTGGTCTGCCCGCCGACGTCCTGCGCTGGGGTGACGCCCGGGACACGATCTACCAGCGCATCATGAGCCAGGGCTGGTCGAAGGAGCGCAACGCCTTCACCCAGGTCGAGAACAGCGACGTCCTCGACGCCTCGCTGCTGATGATGCCGCTCGGGAAGTTCATCTCCCCGACCGACCCGAAATGGCTCGCCACCCTCGACGCCCTGGGGGAGGACCTGGTCTCCGACTCCCTGGTCTACCGCTACGACCCGCAGACGAGCCCCGACGGCCTCAAGGGCGAGGAGGGCACCTTCTCGATCTGTTCCTTCTGGTACGTCGAGGCACTCACCCGTGCGGGCCGGCTCGACGAGGCCAGGCTCGCCTTCGAGAAGATGCTCACCTACGCCAACCACCTGGGCCTGTACGCGGAGGAGATCGGCCACACCGGCGAACAGTGCGGCAACTTCCCGCAGGCCTTCACCCACCTCGCCCTGATCAGCGCCGCGTTCAACCTCGACCGCAGGCTCGGCTGACGCCCGCGGACCCGGCGCTCGCCGCCGGTCCTCGGCTCAGGGCGCGGTGAACAGGCCGGGGAAGCGGGGCGCGAGCCAGGGCTTGCGGCCCCGGACGAGAATGCGGCCGCGGAGCAGGGGGCTGAACTGGCCCTGGCGGCCGAGCGCCATCAGCAGAAAGGTGACCGGCTCGATCGAGATGGTGCAGTCAGGGCCGGCCGGCGGCCGCTCGTCGACGCTCACCACGCCGTCGGTCAGCGTCACGCCGAACGCACCGCCGCCCCACAGGCGTACGACGTAGCGGGCGTTCATGCCGGCGGTGGTGCGCGGTTCGGCCACGCGCGGCATCGCCCTGAGGAGGAACGGCAGGGTCAGCGCGGCCCGGGTCCGGTCGATCATGTGCGGCCGCCCCAGGGCGCGGGCCAGGTCGTAGCCGTGGCCGAGCATGTGGGTGAGCAGATACGCCCCGAGCTCCTGCGGACTCATCGTGCCCAGCGGAGTGACCACCTGTCCCTCCAGGGAGCCCTTGTCCAGGGCTTCGGCGCAGGCGTCGGCGTGTTCGACGATCATCGCGGCCAGGGGCTCGGCCCGCCGCTCCGTGAACTCCGCCAGCGAACGCTCGTTGGCCTTGGCGAGACTGCTCGGTGTGCCGTCCCCGTAGGGGCGTGACTGTCCCGCCGCTATGTGGGCCATCAGTTCGTTGGCCAGGGCCAGATGCGCGGCCGCCTCGCCGACGTTCCACTCGGCTCCGGGGATCCGGCGCGCCATGTCGGTGCCGGGTCCGAGGAGCGCGGCGATCTCCGCGGCGGTCCCGTGGATCGCCGCGCCCAGCCCTTCGGGCAGCGGCCTGCGCACGTCCTGCCCCGTCACTGAGTCCACGTCGTCCGCCTCTTCTGCCGGCCCCGCGTCACCGGGCCGGAGGCGACCGTGCGGCGGCGGGGCGCCTTGTGCACACCGGTCGTACAGGAGACCAGGCATCGCGGGCGGCGGCAAGACCCTGAGCAGGGAGAACGTGTGGAGACGGCGGGATGTCGAGGGCAAAGCGGTCATTCGTCCCGGGGCCGGTGCCCGGTGCCCGGTGTGGCCGCACGCCCGGAAGCCGAGGGGGCCGGACGGGACACCGGTGAGGTTTCCCGTCCGGCCCCGGTCGGTTGTCAGCAGGTGCCCTCGTCCTGCCAGGGACCCCAGTCGACGCCGGTCGGCGTCTCGTTCTGGGTCCACCACTTGGCCTTCCAGTTGTGGTGGTTGTACGAGGCCTCGTTCCCGGCGGTGTAGACCGTGGCCGCGTTCCACGCCGTCTTGCAGGGGCTGCCCGGCGGCGTGGGCGTGGGGGTGGGGGTCGGGGTGGGCGTCGGGGTCGGTGTGCCGGTGGGCGGGGTCGCACCGGCGAACTTCACCGAGTACTTCGCGAAGTCCCAGGGGTTCTGGGCGACGCTGGAGCAGGTGCCCGACGTACGGCCGCCGTTGTCGGCGGGGGAGCACTGGCGGTCCCGGTTGAGGGACCAGAAGGTGAAGCGGTCCATGTTGTGGCTCGTGGCGAAGTCCAGCACGGTCTGGAAGTCGGCCTGGGAGAAGTACTCGCCGCTGTCGCTACGGCCGTTCATCCCGGAGAAGCCCTCATGGGCGTACGCGGTCGCCTGGTCCCAGCCGAAGGTCGACTGGAGGATCGAGTTGAAGCCCGCGAGTGCGCTGGTCTGGGACGCGGCGCCGTTGAAGCCGCCGTCGAACGGCATGATGGAGAAGTTGTTCGGGGTGAAGCCCTGCGACTTCGCCTCCAGCAGCATCTGCTTGCCGAACCAGCCGGTTCCGTCCGCGGTTCCCGCCGTGGTGACGGACACGTACAGGCCCGGGTTGTTCTGCTGGAGGATCTTGGCGGCGCCGATCTCGTTCCTGACGGCCGCCGTGTTCTCGTACTCCGGCTCCTCCAGGTCGAAGTCGATCGCGTGCAGACCGTACTTGGTGATGACCTGCTGGTAGGCGGCGGCGGTGGCGGCCGCGTCCGAGCAGGTCTGGCCGAGCTTGGTGCCGCCGTAGCCGCCGATCGAGATCGAGACGTCGCCGCCCTTGGCGCGGATGGTGTTGATGACCGACTGCACGGCGGTGTCCGAGGAGACCGCCGCCGTACCGCCCCAAGTGGGCGAACAGCCGCCGCCGTCGGGAGCGAGGACGAAGGCGAGCTGGAACGCCTTGAGGCCGGTCGCGTCCATGATGGCGGCCGCGTCCGGCGGGTCGTTGTCGATCGGCATCAGATAGGGGGCGGCGGCGTACCACCGGTTGCTGAGCGCGGTGGTCGCGCCCGAGGCGCTGCCCGCGACGAGGGCGGTCGTGCCGACCGCGGCCAGGCTCACGGCGGCGGCCGCGCCGAGAGCTGCGCGAAGACGTCTCACTGTGCCTCCAGAGGGGTGGGGGAGGCCCCAGCTTCCGGGTTCTGTCGCGATCACGTCAATATGTTGGACTAGACCAAATCGGTCTTTGGACTAGACCAGGCGAAGTCTTTACCCGGCGGCCGTTCCCGCCGCGCTCCCCGTGCTCCCACCGTGCTTCCGCGCGGCCCCCGGCTCTGACTCGACGCCCGGAAATGACGCACGCAGACATCTTGTCACTGAGTGACATCCGCTCCTACTCTCCAGTATGACTCGGGAGTAACTAACAGGCGTCGTACGGGACTTCGACGTCCGTCCCTGCCGAGGACACAGGAACAAGGCGGCACGGAACAACGGGAGACAGAGCCGAACGGCGAAGCCGCAGCCACGAGCCCTCGGGCTCCGCCGAACAGACCCCTCACACCACACTGCCTCGCCCGGCGTCGTACGACGCTCGGGTCGAAGCCGTACCACGCGCCGCCCGGCCGACGGCGCGCGGACGGCGCCTTCGTCCTGTCCACCTCCGCGACGCGGCTCGGCGTGGTCCCGCCCTGCCCGCGTCCGGATCCGAGTGCCGCCCTTCCCCCTCACCGGCCCGGAACGTCACCGGCGGTCCCGCGCCGATGGCCCGGCCGGCTCCCCGGCCGGCACCGGCGTCACGTCCTTGACGCCGTCGGCCGCCCGCACGACCCCCACGTTTTGACGAAGCAGGAGTGAGCCGCATGCAACGACCCCACAGCACGCGTATGCCACGAACGACGTCCGGCCGGCGCCCCGGCGCGAAGCGGTCCTCGCCCGCCACGAGCCCCCGGCCCGCCGCACGCGACGGCGGCCGCCTCCTCGCCACCGCCATCGCGGTCCTCGCCTGTCTGAGCGTCCAGGCGCTTCCCGCGGCGGCCGCGGACGCCGTGGTCTCGCGAGGCGTGACCATCCCCGCGTTCTACACGCCGCCCACCAACCTTCCCGCGGCCAACGGCGCCCTGATCCGCAGCGAACCCCTCCCGCTCGCGCTCAGCCTGCCCGGCCTCGACGGTCCGCTCCCCGGCACCGCGACCCGCCTGATGTACAAGTCGACCGACTCCAACGGACGTCCCGTCGCCGTGACCGGCGCCTACATCGAGCCCTCGGCCGACTGGCGGGGGGACGGTCCGCGCCCCCTCGTGGCCGTGGCCCCCGGCACCATGGGCCAGGGCGACCAGTGTTCGGCCTCCCTGGGCCTCCAGCACCCGATCACCCTCAACGGCCAGACCGTCTCGGTCGGTTACGAGGACCTCGCGATCTACCGGCTCCTGTCCGAAGGCGCCGCGGTGGTCGTCACCGACTACGTCGGGCTGGGCGCGACCGACCGGCTCCACACGTACGTCAACCGCCTCGACGGCGGTCACGCACTGCTCGACGCCGTCCGTGCCGCCCGCGGGCTGAGCGGAGCGTCGGTCACCTCCGGCTCGCCCGTCGGCCTCTACGGCTACAGCCAGGGCGGCGGCGCCAGCGCCTCGGCCGCCGAACTCCAGCCCACCTACGCCCCCGACATCACCCTCGCCGGCACCTACGCCGGCGCACCGCCCGCCAACCTCACCGACGTCATCAAGGGCATCGACGGCAGCGCCCTCGCCGGAGCCCTGGGCTGGTCCCTCAACGGCTTCCTCCAGGCCGACCCCGACCTCCAGGCCGTCGCCGACGCCAACCTCAACTCCGCGGGGAAGGCGGCGCTGAACGACCTCTCCACGATGTGCGTCGGCGACGCCATCCTCGGATATGCGTTCAGGAGCAGCACGTCCTGGACCAAGGACGGCGAGTCCGTCAGCGAACTCGTCGACCACATCCCGGCACTCCAGAACACCCTCGAGAACCAGCGCATCGGCAAGCTCAAGCCGACCAGCCCCGTACGCGTGGTCACCGGCGTCCAGGACGACATCGTCCCGCACGCCCAGGCACGTCAACTCGCCGTCGACTGGTGCCGCAAGGGCGCCGACATCACGTACGACGCCATCATCCTGCCGAACCTCGGCGACAAACTGCTCACCAACCACATGGCACCCCTCCTGACCGACCAGGGCGACGCCATCTCCTGGCTGACCGACCGCCTGGCCGGCAGGCGCGCCGTCTCCAACTGCTGGACCATGCCCCTCCAGCCCTGACCCGCACGGTGCGGGCCCGGCGCCGAAGCCACGGCGCCGGGCCCGTCCGGCCGCCCGTGTCCGATCCGAACGGCAAACGGTCGTCATCGCTCAACGAGTGCCTTTTAGCAGCAAAGTGCCGTGAACACGCCCGGAAATTCCTAGGCTCGCCTCCTGTTTCTCAGCATCCGGGAGGACCCGCGTGCCGCAGCACCATCGGACGAACGAGAACGATCTCGTCCTCCCGAGCGGTTTCGACGACATCGTCCGAGCGATCGACCGGTACGTCATCGACCGCCGGACCGGCATCCACCACCGACAGCGGAGCGCCCGGCACCGGCTGCCCGCCCTGCTCCTCACCCGCGAGGCCGCGGCCGGGACGACCGCGGTGGGCACCACCACGACCGGAGCCGCCGCGCGGGACACCGGGCAGGGAGAGCCCGACCCGGCGCTCTCGGCCCTGGTGCACGTCTACCACCACCGCCTGGTACGCCTGAACAGCGGCGAGACGGGCCATCTGGCCAGCCTCGCGCCCCACGCCATCGTCGACGAGGAACTGCTCGCCTGCGACCACCCGGGGGAGGACGCCGAAGGGCGCGACGGCCCCCACGTACGCCTGCTCGACCGGGTCGCCAGACAACTGCGCGCCACCATGCCGGACGGTTCCGGCACCTTGCGGCTCACGGAGTTCGACGCCTGTCTCTCGGTGCTGCGCGCGGCCATCGTCGACGGGGACGTCAGGGACGAACGACGGGCGCTGCGCGACCGGATCTACGACAAGTACGCCTGGAAGTTCGGGTTCGCCGCCGAGGTCAGCGCCCTCGGCGAGGAACTCGGCGCCCGGCAGTGGTCGGCCATCACGAGACTGGTGACCACACCGCTGGCCTGGCTGTGGCGGTGGTCCTACGGCGTACGCGTCGACCGCGGTGCCCGTTTCCGGTGGGTCGGCGGCATGCTGGACGAACCGGGGCGCAGCTTCCTCAACGCCGCCCTGTCCCTGCGCGACGCCCACCTGCGCTCCCGGGCCCAGGACCGGGCCGACCGCGAAGCACCGGCGGCGGCCGGGGCCCCGGCCGCCTCGGCCAGGTCCGCCGTGTCCGCCGTGTCCGCCCGTGACGAGGCCGTGGTCCGCCAGGTCCTGCTGACCGCGCTCATCCACGATCTGACGCGAGCCGCCCGGCCGCCGGTGTGGAGCGCGCGCAGGCCACGGCGGCGCTGGCCCTTCGTCCTGCTGCTGCCGACGGTCGGCGGCGACGACTCCCCGAGCCGCAAGCTCCTGAACTCCTTCTCCGCCGTGGCCGAGGAGACCGTGACCTGCCCCCTGCTGGTGCTCGCGGCCGCCACGGCGGACATCCCGCCGTACGCGGTCGGCCTGCCCCGGCCCGCCGTCCCGAGCCAGAACGCGCGCCCGAGCACCTACGGCGCGACCGCGCAGGCGGTGGCCTCCGTACTCGCCGCGGGCGCCTGCGGTCAGCCCGTCGAAGCGGTGCGCGCGGTGCCGCTGTCCCGGGTACCGGACAACGGGACGAGCGCCGAACGGCCCGCGGTGCAGCGGACCGTGCGCTCCCGCGAGCGGCGCGGGAGCGACTGGCTGCGTCCCGGTGTCGCCGCCGTCGCCGTGCTGGCGGTGCTCGCGGTGGTCGCGGCCGGACTGACGCGGGTGCCGGGGCTCGGCGGGACACGGCATCGCCCCGCACCCCGGCCCGTGGCCGCCGCCACCGACACCTGGTGTCCGCGGGTCGGTACGGGCGAACGAGTCGGGATCACCGACGGCAGCGACGGGTGCGACCTCGCCCACGGCCTGTACGCCGACGAACTCCGCACTCTCGAAAAGCGGTTGGGCCGCCAGAACGCCGAGGTCGACCGGTCCGGGCCGTATCGCACCCTGGTCTTCTTCGCTCCGCTGAGCGTCGGCTCCACCTCGCGCAGGACCGTGCCCACGGGCTTCCAGATGCTGCGGGGCGCCCTGCTCGCGCAGAAGGAGGCGAACGGCCTGCACCTCAAGTCCCAGATGCCGATCCGGCTGCTCATGGCCAACGCGGGCGAGTACTTCCGCTTCGGCTCGCACGGCGGACTCAACCGGACGAACCACAGCCGGGTCGACGTGGCCCGCATGATCGTCGACCGCATCCACCGGGACCACGTCGCCGGCGTCATCGGCCTCACCCAGAGCCGTCCGGAGTCCCTCCAGGCCGCCGTCGAGCTCGACGCCCAGGGCGTCACGGTCCTCGGCACCGGCGTGTCCGGCCAGCCCATGGTCGAGGGCGACTCCCCGGTGTCGTACTTCCAGCTCTCGGCCCCGGACGAACGGGTCGCGCGCGTCATGGCGTCCTTCGCCCGGCGCTCACCCCGGCTGGCGGCCCTGACCAAGGTCCGCCCGGGGCACACCGCCCCCGCCGCGGTCCTGGTCTTCGACCCGCACGACACCTACTTCAGCGCGGACCTGAAGAAGCGCTTCACCGACGCCTACGGTTCGGCGGGGCCCGTCTACCCGGTGCCGTACAGCGAATCGGGCGACGACAGCCAGACGACCTCCGTGGCGGCCGGGGTCTGCGCGCTGATCCACAGGACCGACGGCTTCGTCCTCTACGCGGGCCGGGCCAGTGTCATGTACGACCTGTTCTACTACCTCCAGAACGACAAACAGTGCCGTACGCACCAGGGCCGCATCGCCGTGATGGCCGAGAGCGCCGCTCCCAGCCTGGTGCTGCATCCCGAACTGATGGCGCAGCAGTACAGCTCACTCAGCCTTTTCTACAACCAGTTCAGCCTGCCCGATCAAAAGGGCTTCTTCGGCACCGAGTTCCGCAAGGACTACGGGGTCTCCTCCGACAGCGACGGCGCCGCCGGCTACGACGCGCTGAACGTCTTCTTCAAGGTGATGAACGAAATCGCCGTCACCGACCCGCAGTTCACCCCCAGTGCCGTGGTCACCTTCCTCCAGTCGACCGGAGTCACCGACTACGTGGGCGAGTCGGGGATCATGACCTTCGGAAAGGGACACAAGTACCCGGTGGACAAGGAGATCGACATCCGCGAGATCACCGGGGACGGCACCAGGATCACCGACCTGACGTGCGGTGCCGTCGCCGCGAAGGAGGACCCGGTGACGCGCTGGGGCCCCTCCCTCAACTTCCTCTGCCCCCAGGACGAATGACACGTCGTCATGACGTGCGTGCGGACACGGACCGTACGCACGGCACGGGCAGGAGGCAACCCTCCGGCATTCTCTTCCGTCCTCGTGGGGCGGGGGAGCGCTTCGGGACCGACGGGGCGACGGGGGTGTATGCCGACCAGGAGGAGAAGAACCTTGTTCCGTGTCCGGCGCATAGGTGTGGCCGCTGCGGTGCTGATCGCAGCGGTCGCGGGATCGCCAGGATCGACCCAGGCACAACAGAACACAGCCGGTTCCGCGCGGTCCGCGCAGCCGGTTCCGGCCGCCGACGCCGACGGCGGGCTTCCCGCCGGGTGGAGCGTCACCGGCCGGGGAGCGGCGCGGCAACTGGTCTGGCGCGCGGACCGGCCGGTGCCCGTCAGCGACTCGGGGGTGGCCTTCTACTCCGGGGACAGGTTCCTCGGCCGCCCCGCCGGCACGGCGGACGGCCGCACCTTCCGGCTCACCCTCGGCCCGGCACCACTCGGCGGGCGGCCCGACCTCCAGGCGCGGACCGGTGAACGGCGCCTGGACGCGGCGGGCGCCGGACAGGACCGGCCCGCCGCGCCGGTCGGGCCCGGAGGACGGCCCGGTCTGTCGGCCGGATCGTCGGCCCGGTTACCGGTGAACGCGGTCGACCCCGGCAGACCGGGCTCCTACCGGACGGCCACCGGCGACTACGAGCTCCCCTCGGTCCGGCTGCCCGGCCTCGCCGAACCCGTGGAGATGCGCGCCGTGGTGGTCGCGCCCACGAACGCCCACGGACACCGGCCGCTGGTCCTGTTCCTGCACGGCCGCCACGCCACCTGTTACACCGGCCGCGGTCAGGACACCGGCGGCGAGTGGCCCTGCCGCGCGGGCGCCCGGTCCATCCCCAGCTACCGCGGATATCTCGCCGACCAGAGACTGCTCGCCTCCCAGGGATACGTGACGGTGTCCATCGCCGCCAACGGCGTCAACGGACAGGACTACGCGGCCGAGGACGGCGGCGCACAGGCCCGGTCCTCCCTCGTACGGCAGCACCTGGCCCGCTGGGCGGATTGGTCCGCGCACCCGGCCTCCGCGCCTCCGATCGTGCGGCGCACGGCCCCCGCCGACCTCGCACGGGTCCTGCTCGTCGGCCACTCGCGCGGCGGTGAGGGGGTGAACCGGGCCGCCATGGACAGTCTCTATCGTGCCCCCGCCGGCCAGGACGGCTACCGCGGCCCGGTGCGCTGGCACATCCGCGGCACCCTCCTCATCGGCCCCACCCTCTTCGGACAGAACCCCGCGCCCGACGTTCCCTCGGCCACGATCCTGCCCGGCTGCGACGGCGATGTGTCCGATCTCCAGGGCGAGATGTACGTGGACGCGACCCGCGGAGTCAGCCGCGGCGCCGCCCTGCACAGCGCCGTCTACATGGTCGGCGCCGACCACAACTTCTTCAACAGCGAATGGACACCGGGCCAGGCCCAGGCGCCCGCGGAGGACGACTTCTGGAGCGGGAACGCGCCCGACCGGGTGTGCTCCCCCGGCACCGCGACGAGGTTGACGGCCCGTCAGCAGCAGAAGGCGGGCGCGACCTACATCGCCGCGGCGGCGCGGCTGTTCGTCGCCGGTGACGACCGCGTACGGCCGCTGCTCGACGGTTCGGGCCGGCGCGCGCCCTCCGCCGGTCCCGCGCGGGTGCTCACCCACGCGGTCGGCGGGCGCCGCACCCCGGCGTTCCTGCCGGACGGGCGGGTGTCCGTCGACGGCGGCAAGCTGTGCCAGGAGGTGACCGAGGTCGTCTCCGCGGCCTGCCTCGGCTCCGCGGGGAGCGGCGTCTCGCCGCACTTCGCCTCGTGGGCGCCCTCGCCCGAGCCCGGCCGGCGTGCCGTGGCTCTGCGTTGGACGGCCGCCGGCACCCCGGTCCGGGTCCGGCCGGAGAGGCCTGTCCCGCTCGCCGGTTCCACGGCGCTGGCGATGCGCCTGATCGTTCCGCCGAACTCCAGGGGCACCCGGTTCGACATCGGGCTGACCGACACCTCCGGCCGGCGGGCGTCCCTGGGGCGGATCCGCGTGGACGGCCTGCCCGGGACCGACCGCACCGCCTCCTACTGGGGCCAGGAGGTCAGGCTGCCGCTGGCCGCCGCCCGCCGCGCGGGAGTCGATCTGCGCCGGGTGAAGTCCCTGGAGATCGTCCCGCGCACCGGCTCGGGGAAGGCGTGGCTCATCGACTCATGGGGATGGCGCGCCGGAACCCCCGTGGTCCGGGCCGCGTACCTGGCCCGCGTCGACATCGGCCGGACGACCGTCGCCGAGGGCGACACGGGCGTGCGGACCTACCACGTCCCGGTGACGGTCACCGGGCACGGGAGCGGCACGGTCCGGCTGTTCGTCGCCGATCCGGACACGGGTCGGACCACCACGCGCGAGGTGACCGTACGGCCCGGCGGCCCGGCGCCCGTGGTGCCGATCGAGGTCAGGGGCAACACGCGTTACGGCTACGACGTGTCCCACGACGTCTTCGTGAAGGCGGTCCACGGCACCGTGACCGGTGCCTACCGGGGCGGTGTCACCGCGCGGAACGACGATCCGGCGCCCACCGTCGAGGTGACCCCGGCGGCCGCCGACGCCACCGAGGGCGGGAACCTGACCTGGCGGGTGTCGCTCTCCGCGGCGGCCGACGTGGAGATCTCGGCCGACGTCGTCGTCCTGCCCGTCACCTCCGGCGTCGAACTGTCCACCACCGACGTCGATTCCCACTGGCTGGCCACGTACTCCGCGGAGACGCCCCTGCCGTCGCGACCGCTGTCCCGGCTGCGCGGACTCTTCCTGTACGCCGACATCCCGCCCGGCCGGACGAGCGCCGGGATCACCGTTCCGACCGCGAGGGACACCCTGACCGAGCCCGCGGAGACGGTACGGCTGCGGCTGCGTTTCTACGACGACCGCACCGGCACGCGGCACGACGGCCCGGAGTTCACGGGCACGGTGCACGACCCGGTGTGACCTCGGCCGACCCGCGCGCCCGCGCCGGTGGGCCGGCCCCGCTCGCCGAGCGGGGCCGGCCCACCGGCCTCGTTCGTCACGGGTGCCCGCGTCACGTTCGGTCAGGGTCCGGTGGCAGGGCGGAGGGGTTGTCCGTGATCTTGCCCCCTGAGGTGAACCGCGTCTGATCACCGCCGTGTTGGCAGTAGGCTCAACCTGCTGCGGCGCCCCGATGATCACTCATGCTCGGCAGGGCATCGAGCCGTGGCGATCGACGGAACACCAACGGCGTGAGGATGAAGCACAAGTGCTGATAGCGGGGCGGTATCGGCTCCAGACCACTCTCGGGCGGGGCGCGATGGGGGAGGTGTGGCGGGCCCACGACGAGATGATCGGCCGGTCCGTGGCCGTCAAGCTGCTTCTCTCCCAGGACGCCGACCCGACGGCCGCGGCCCGGTTCCGTCTGGAGGCCCAGACCGCGGGTCTGCTCAACCACCGTCACGTGGTGGGTGTCCTGGACTTCGGGGCGTACGACAACCGGCTGTTCCTCGTGATGGAACTGGTCGAGGGCGACAGCCTCGCCGGTGTCCTCGCCGGCGCCGGGACGCTCCCCGCCGACCGGGTCGCGCGGATCGCGGCCGAGGCCGCCGCGGGTCTGGCCGCCGCCCATCAGCAGGGCATCGTGCACCGGGACATCAAGCCCGGCAATCTGCTCCTGGACGCCGAGGGCAGTGTCAAGATCGGTGACTTCGGGATCGCCCGCTTCATGGACGATCCGGCGGGCGGTCTGACCGCGACCGGCCAGATCGTCGGCACCAGTCTGTACCTGGCCCCCGAGCGGGCCCTCGGCAAGACCGCCGGGCCGCCGTCCGACATGTACTCCCTGGGCTGCGTCCTGTATCAACTCCTCACCGGACGCCCGCCGTTCCAGGCGAAGAGCCCCGTCGCGGTCCTGCACCAGCACCTCGACTCCACCCCCACTCCGCCGCGGGAGCTCGGCGCCGATCTGCCGCCCGCCTTCGAGAACTACCTGCTCGGCCTGCTCGCGAAGCAGCCCGAGGACCGGCCCACCGCGCACCAGGCGGCCGCCTGGTACAGCTCGGGTGCCTGGCAGGGGCGCCCCGAGCCGCTCCCGGCCGCGATGCCGGAGCAGGGACGGCACCGACAGGACGTCAGGGCCGCGGGTCCGGCGACCACGTACGCCCTGCCGTCGGTGGTACGGGACACCGCGGGCGGCGGCCACCGTTCGCGCCGCCGTCAGCGCTCCGGGGCCGCCGAACTCCTCGCCGAGCGGCGAAGACTCGTGCAGGCGGCCGCCGGAGCCGTGGTCTTCCTGCTGGCCGTGCTCGTGGGCGTGGCGATGTTCTCGCCCGACAGCAGCTCCGCCGAGACCCCGGGGCCCGGTTCGACCGGCGGGGTGAACTCCTCCTCGCCCGCCGCCACGACCCCGGACGGCCCTCCCGCCGGCTCGTGAGGGCGGGCGGGTCGGACGGGTCGGAGGCGGTGACCCAGGGGCGGTCCCGGCGGTGGGGCCGCGAGCCCGGCCTCGGGTGCGTCGATTGGCGTAACTCCCCTGTGTTTGTGGGGAGTTCGCCCATCTGGCACATGTGAGACGTGGCGCTTTCGTGCCATCGGGCCGTTGTTCCCCGCGCAGGTCCGGGGCCGGTAGAAAACGCTCCATGACCTCCCGCATACCTCCCCGCCGAAGCAGCCGAGGCAGCCGAAGGCCGCTCGCGGCCGCGGCCGGCACCCTCGCGGTCCTGACGTCCCTGGCCTCGCCGCCCGGCCTCGCCGCGGCTGACACCTCCTCAGCCCCGGCGAAGGCGAGCCCCGTTGAGGCCACCGGATCCGGACAGCACACCGTCACCCTCCTCACCGGCGATGTCGTACGCGTCGACGGCCTCGCCGGAGACCGGCAGACCGCCGATGTGACCCGCCCGCCCGGCGCTCTCGGAGGCGTGCGCACCGAGACCGTGGGCGGCGACCTCTACGTCTACCCGGACGAAGTCCTGCCCTATCTGGCCGCGAACCGGCTGGACCGGCGGCTGTTCGACGTCACCGCCCTGATCGAGCAGGGTTACGACGACGCCCACAGCGACGGCATCCCCCTGATCCTGGGCTACGGCTCCAAGTCGGCACCCTCGGCGCGGGCCACGCCCGACGGAGCCACCCGGGTGCGCGACCTGCCCGCCATCCACGCGACCTCCGTGCGCACCGCCAAGAAGCAGGCCCGCAAGCTGTGGCGTTCCGTCGCCCCTGCGGCCTCCGCCACCGGTGCCTTCGCGCGGGCCCCGAAGGAGGGATCGGCGTCCGCCGCGCCCCGGCTCGGCGAGGGCCTGTCCAAGATCTGGCTGGACGGCCGGGTCAAGGCGACCCTGAAGGACAGCACCGCGCAGATCGGCGCGCCCGACGCCTGGGGCAAGGGTCTCGACGGCAAGGGCGTCAAGGTCGCCGTGCTGGACACCGGCGCCGATTCGCACCACCCGGACCTGGCGAGCCGGATCAGCGCGTCGCAGAGCTTCGTCCCCGGCGAGACCACCGAGGACGGCCACGGCCACGGCACCCACACCGCCTCCACCGTCGGTGGCAGCGGCGCCGCCTCCGACGGCGCCGAGAAGGGCGTCGCGCCCGGCGCCGACCTGATGATCGGCAAGGTGCTCTCCAACAGCGGCTGCGGCCAGGACTCCTGGATCATCGCCGGCATGGAGTGGGCCGTCGGGCACGGCGCCAGGGTCGTCAGCATGAGCCTGGGCTCCTCGGACCCGTCCGACGGCACCGACCCGATGAGCCAGACGGTCAACAAGCTCACCGAGGAGAGCGGCGCGCTCTTCGTGATCGCGGCCGGAAACTCCGGCAGCGAGGCGAGCATGGGCAGCCCCGGCGTCGCCGACGAGGCGCTGACCGTCGCCGCAGTGGACGCCAACGACAAGCGGGCGTCGTTCTCCTCCCAGGGCCCCCGCCTGAACGACTACGCCCTCAAGCCCGACATCTCCGCCCCCGGCGTCGCCACCGGCTGGTACCAGTCGATGAGCGGTACCTCCATGGCGACCCCGCATGTCGCGGGCGCCGCCGCGATCCTCGCCCAGGAGCACCCCGACTGGAAGGCGCGGCAGCTCAAGGACGCGCTGATGAGCACGTCCAAGCAACTGCCCAACTACACGACGTACCAGGTGGGTTCGGGGCGCGTCGACCTCTCCGCCGCGGTCACCGCGACCGGGTCGGCGTACTTCGGCATCGACTCCTGGCCGCACAGCGACAGCACGCCGGCCGACCGCACGGTGACCTACACCAACACAGGCGACACCGACGCCGTACTGAACCTGGCGCTGAACGCCTCCGTCGCGGGCGGCCCGTACGACACCGACCCGACCGCGGGCAAGGGCACCCCGGCCCCCGACGGGATGTTCACCCTCTCCGCCGACACCCTGACCGTGCCCGCGCACGGCACCGCGACGGTCACCGCGACCGCCAGGCCGAGCCTGGGCGCCGACGGCCGCCGCTACCTCGGCCAGATCACCGCCACGGACGGCTCCGGCGCCACGCTCACCCGCACCCAGATCGGCCTCTACCGGGAAGACACCCGCCACACCCTGCACATCACCCTGAAGGACCGCTCCGGCGACCCGGCCGCGGGCTGGGTCGAGATCCAGCGGCTCGGCAGCACCGAGGACCCGTACAACGTGACCCTCGACGACAGCGGCAAGCTCGACCTGCGCATGCGCGAGGGCACCTACAGCCTCCTGACCTACCAGGACGTGCCCGGCAGCCACGGCCCCGACTCGCTCGGCATGGCGCTGATGGGCGACCCCGAGGTCGTCCTCGACCAGGACCGGGACGTCGACCTCGACGCGAGCCGCACCCGCGAGGTCACCGCGGAGGTACCGCGCCGGACCGAGGACCGGGCCCTGTCCATGAACTGGTACCGCGCGGACGGCCAGGCGGCCAACTCCTACGGCGTGGGCGTCGTGGAGGTGCAGTACCTGCTCGCGTCCGCCTACGACAGCATGTTCGTGCTGCCCACCCGCGAGACGACCCAGGGCGCCTTCGAGTACGAGACCCGCTGGCGCAAGGCCCTGCCGCTGCTCACCGTCACCGACGACGGCAGGCCCGTCCGGGTCGCCGCCCAGGCCAACTCCGCGCGCTACGACGGACACAGGCGCCTGCGAGCGGTGTACGCGGGGACCGGCACCCCCGCCGAGTACGCAGGTCTTGACGTCAAGGGCAAGGTCGCGCTGGTGACCCGCACGGACGCGCTCACCGGCGCGCAGCGTGCGCAGGCGGCGGCCGACGCCGGGGCCGCGCTGCTGCTGGTCGTCAACGACCGGCCGGGCAAGCTGATCCAGTCCGTCGGCACCTCCGCCGACAGCGCCGTACCCGTGTTCTCCGTGACCGCCCGCGACGGCGCCTCACTGATCGCCGACGCGAGGCGCGGCCGGCTGCGGCTGGACGTCGAGGGCGTGCCCAACTCCCCTTACGTCTACGACCTGTCCGACCCGCACCCCGGCCGGATCCCGTCCACCGGGCTGACCTACCGTCCCCGCCCGTCCGAACTGGCCACGGTGGAGATGCGGTTCCACGGCGCCACGCCCACCCAGAGCGGCGAGTGGCGGTCCGGCTTCCGTCCGTACCGCAAGTACGGCTCCGGGTACCTGCTGCGCCAGGACATGCCCGCCGCCCGCACCGACTACGTCTCGGCGCAGGAGGGGACGCAGTGGGTGGAGACCTCGGGCACCGGGCCGGGGTTGCTGCTGTCGAGCCAGAGCACGCGCACCACGTACCAGCCCGGCTCGTTCCAGGTCCGCGACTGGTTCAAGCCGGTGACGCACCCCGCCAACGGAGGCACCTACTGGTGGTCGCAGCGCCAGAAGACCTCGCTCGCGTTCAACATCCAGCCGTGGTCCGACAGCGGTGACGGCCACGGCGGCGTCATCCAGACCAGTGGTCCGGCGACGACCAGTCTGAAGGTCTACCAGGACGGCACCCTGATCAAGACCGTCAACTCGTCGGCCACCACCATCACCCGGCCGCCGGCCACCCCCTCGGTCTACACCCTCGACCTGATCGCCGACCGTGACGCGGACATCTACCGCCTGTCCCCCCACACCCACACGGTGTGGCAGGTCAGGTCGGACCCGGTCACCGACCCGACGGTGATCGACCGGGTGGCGGTGCTCCAGATGGACTACGGCATGGACACGGACCTGGCGGGTGACGCTCGTGGCGGCCGCCAGACGCTCCGGCTCACCCCGCACCACCTCGCCGGCGCGGCCGGCGCCGGGACGATCCAGGGCGCGACGCTGTCGGTCTCCTACGACGACGGCGCGACCTGGACCCCGGTCGCGACCAAGGGCAGGTCCGGTACGTGGACGGCCCGCTACGAGGCCCCGCACCACGGCTATGTGTCGCTGAAGGCAGAGGGCTGGGACGACGCGGGCAACCGCGTCACCCAGGAGGTGATCCGCGCCTACGGTCTGAAGTGATCCCCGCGTGAGGAGGCCGTCGCCCCGAGCCGTCACGTCGCCCCGGCGACAGGCGGGGCGACGGCCTCCGCGGCCGTGAAGGCCCGCTTCCGGCCCCGCGGCGATCCGCCCCGGCGCCGGCCGGGCAACCAATACGGGCGTTCGGCCGTCCTTTGGTCAAGGATCCCGGACGGGAGGCGCCGATGGGCCTGGTGCGTGCACTGCTGCCGTTGTCGCGGGCGCTGGCTCGGCTCGGCCCCGGTCCGGGGCGGCTGCTGGGCGCAGCCCTGACCCGCTGCGTGGCTCCCCACTGGGTGCTGCTGCGGCCTGCCCCGCCGTGGCGCCGGCTGGCCTGGGCCGAGGAGGCGACGGCCGTCTACCGGGCGCTGGCCGGGACGCGGGGTGCCCGCCCCCGGGACCGCGACCTGCTGGCCCGCAGCCTCGTTCTGTACGCCTACACGCTGGTGCTCATGAACCGCTGTGAACAGGCCTGCATGGCGCTGGACGCGGCCTCGGCCGTACCGGGCGCCCGGTGGCCGCCGGCGCAGCGGGCCCTCGGGCTGCATCTCCGGGCGCAGGCACGGTTCGGCCTGGCACGGCTGGACGACGCGCTGGGCGCGGCGGGGGAGTGCGTGGCCGCCTACCGCCACCTCGTCCCCACCCGGCGGGACCGCACCCTGGGCGGTCTGCCGGGTGCGCTGCGCACCTACGCGCTGGTGCTGGCGGCCCTGCACCGCACGGAGGAGTCGGTGGCCGCCTACGAGGAGTGCGCCGCTCTGCTGCGGGACATGTCCGTGAGGGAGTTGAGCCACACGGTCCTCGTACGGGTCCGCGCGCTCTGTGAACTCACCTTCGGACTGGAAGCGTTGGGCCGGTACGAAGAGGCGCTGTCCGTAGGTCGGGAGGCCCGGGACGTGGCCGACCCGATCATGCTGCGCGTCGCGCCCGAGATCGTACGGCCGTTGAGGGTGAGGCTCTTCACCGACCTGGCCCGTTGCCTACAGGTGACCGGAGACCTGCAAGCGGCGCGTACCACCGCCGCGGAGGCCGTGGCCGAGGCCCGGACCCTGGCGGGCCGGGACAGGGCGACGGGTGAACCCCTGCTCATCGTGGCGATCGACCGCCTGGGCGACCAGCTCGGGGAACTCGGCGACCGTACGGCCGAGTTGACCGCTCGAAAGGAGGCGGCCGAGCTCTCCGCCGCCCTCGCCTCCGAACGGCCGGACGTCTACGACCCCCTCCTCGCCGTCTGTCTCGACCGGCTGGCCGACTGCCACAGGGCGGCGGGCGACCCTCATGGCGCGGTCCTGGCCGGTGAACGCGCCGTGGCCGCCCACCGGCGTGCGGCGGACCGTGAACCCGCGGCGCATGAGCCGCAACTCGCGCGCGTCCTCGCCGACTTGAGCCAGTCGCGGCTTGACGACGAGGACCCCTACGGCGCGGTCGTGGCCGCACGCGAGGCGGTCGCCCTCACCCGCCGTCTGGCCGAGTCCGACTGGTCGGCCCACCACGCCCTGACGGCCCGCCGTCTACGGGTGCTCGGCCGCGCCCTGCGCGGCGCGGGCGACCACGGGGCGGCCGTCGCCTGCTACACGGAGTCGGAGTCCATCCTCCTCGACGAGTCCACGGGGTCCGACGCCGGCCGGTACACGGCCTCCCTGGCCGCCGCGCGGCTCGGTCTCGCCCTCACGCTCGACGCCGAGGCCCGGGCGCGTCTGGCCGACGGCCGGGCCGACGACGCCGTGGCCGCGCTGCGCTCGCTGCTCGCGCTCACCCGCCGCACCGATCAGGGGAACGTCCACGGCCGCTGCGTCACCTCGTTCGCGGCCGCCCGCGCGGCGTACCCGGACACGGTCGTGCCCGCCTGGACCCGGGCGACCGGACAGGACTTCCCGACCTTCGTGTACCGATGGTCCGCGGCCGTGAGCGGGGAGCGACCGCCGGGCGCATCGCGGGACTGAAGCGGACCGCTCGTTCTTAAGTGCGGGTTAAACGCGTCTTAAGCAACGATGGGTGCGGCGGAGCTCTACAAGTACTCGCAGGTCACGGGGATTTGGGTGCGCGGGCGGCGGTTGGTCTCTCCGCGACTCGTGCGTAGCATCGGGGCCCACGGTGCCGCCCGGCGGTCGCGGAGAGCGCTCTCACCGTTGCGTTCTCCGCGCCAGGACGGCGAAGGCGGGTGCGGCAAAGGTGCCGCAGCCGGGCGGCTTCCGTCACGGGCGTGATCCCCGCCGGTTCCCCCCCCCCGAGCCTTGCCCGGCACCCACCCCCACCGCCTCGCCGAGGCACACAAGTACCAGGGAGTACACCGAACATGACGGCTCGTCATCAGCGGAACCTGACCCGTCGCAAGGCACTGTTCGCCCTCGGTGGCGCGGCCGTCGCGGCGCCCGCCGTCGCGGCGATCGCCCCGTACGCCATGGCCGGGCCGACGCCCGCCTCCACCAAGGCCGCCGCGGGCTCGCTCCCGCTGACGATCGTCAACAGCAGCGGTTCCTTCGGCAACGCGTCGGTGCACGTGTACATCGTCGGCACCCAGGGCGGAAAGCAGGTCCGCGTCACCCAGGACGGCAGGCTGGTGCCGGTCTCCCTCGCGGACAACGGCGCGGACGGGTTCACCGACTACGCGCTCACGCTGGCCAAGAGCGGGGAGACGAAGCTCAGGCTCCCGTTCATGTCGGGCCGCATCTATGTGTCGCTGGGCGCGAAACTGAAGTTCAAGGCGATCAAGGACGGCAACGGCGACGCGGCCCTCCAGTTCCCGGCCGGCTGGGTCAGGTCCGACCCCAGCTTCAGGGTCCTCCACGACTGCGCCGAGTTCACCTTCAACTCGGCCGGCATGTTCTGCAACACGACCATGGTCGACATGTTCAGCGTGCCCATGAACATCCGGCTGACCGGCGCCAAGCAGCAGACGACCGGCGCCGTCCGCACCGGTGGACGGGCCGCCGCGTTCGCCGCGATCAAGCGGAACGCGGACTTCGCGCCCCTCGTCGTCGACGGCCTCCGCATCATCGCCCCGGGCCACGGTCTGGACGCGGGCCTGTTCGCCAAGGACTACCTCGCCCCGTACATCGACCAGGTGTGGAGCACGTACACCGGCAAGAACCTGACCGTGAAGACCGACGCGGGCACGTTCACCGGCCGGGTGCGCGCGGGAAGGTTCGGCTTCTCGGGGCCCGCCTCCGTCTCCTTCGCCAAGCCCTCCACGCGTGACGTCCTCTTCTGCGACGGGACCCTCGCCGCGCCCAACGACGGCACCACCGGACCGGTGGCCGCGGTGCTCGGTGCCGGGTTCAACCGCTCCACCCTGCTCAGCAACCCGGCGCAGCCGACCGCCAGGGCTGCGGACTTCTACCGGACCAAGCTCACCAACCACTACGCCCGGGCCGTTCACGCGGCCACCAAGGACGGCAAGGCCTACGGCTTCGCCTTCGACGACGTCGCCGACTTCGCCTCCTTCATCCAGGACACCGCCCCCACGGCGATGCGTCTGACCCTGTCGCCCTTCTAGGACCCCGGTGCCCCGCCCGTCCGGACCGCGGAACGGTGAGCCGCGCCGCGCTCCGGTCGCGCGTTGCCGCTGAGCGAATAGGGTGGAACTCTGGCAAAACGGAATGTTTAGGTGGTCAACGGTCTACGGAAGTGTCATGGGTGCATCCTTGGGAGGACCTGGCCGACCGGACCCGGAACTGGACAAGGCCGTTCTCGGGGCGCTCTTCACCGAGTCGACCGTGGGGCTGCACGTCTTCGACACGCGGCTTCGTCTGGTGCGCTTCAACACGGCAGCCCGCTTCGTCAAGGCCTTCGCCCTGGAAGAGGCCCTGGGGCGCCACCCCAGGGAGTGGGCCGGTGACTTCTACGCCGGGAACTACGAGTCGATCATGGCTCAGGTGCTGGACACGGGCGTGCCGGCGCTCGACGTCGAGGTACGCGGCCATCTGAAACCCGACCAGCCCGAACTCGTACTGTCGCTCTCCTGCTTCCGCCTGGAGGACTCGGCCGGGGGCGTTCTGGGGCTCGCGACGGCGGTCGTGGACATCACGGAAAGGACCCGGGCGGCGGCGCGTCTGGCGCTGCTGGAGCGGGCGGGCGGACGCATCGGCACGACGCTGGACATCTTCCGCACGGCTCAGGAGTTCGCCGACGAGTTGGTTCCCGCGCTGGCCGACACCGTGGTGGTCGAGGCGCTGGACTCCGTCCTGCGGGGCGAGGTCGGTGAGCCGGGCACCGTCCTGGAGTACGGGGCGCTGCGGTGTACGAGCCGCCGCTCCGCGGCCCACGACGCCGAGCGGTACCTGCCCTCCATCGGCGAGGCGGTCGGCCTCGCCGCCGCGACACCCTTCGCGCAGTGCCTCTCCGACCTCCGGCCGCGCATCGTGGAGCGGTTGAGCCCGGACGCGGACTGGCTGGTGCGGGAGCCGGTGCGCGGGCGGCGTCTGATCGAGGCCGGGGCGCACTCACTGCTCGTGCTGCCGCTCGTCGCGCGCGGATCCGTGATCGGGGTGGCCCACTGCTACCGCCACCGGACGGCACACCCCTTCGACCAGGGCGAGCTCGCCCTCGCCTCCGAACTTGCCGATCGCGTGGCCCTGTGCCTGGACAACGCCCGGCTGTACGCCAGGGAACGGTCGGCCGCCCGCATCCTCCAGCTCAGTCTGCGCCCGGCCCGGGTCCTTGGACACGGAGCGGTGGAGACCGCCTACAGCTACTGCCCGCTCGGCGCGGGCGGCGACTGGTTCGACGTGATCCCGCTGTCCGGGGCGCGGGTGGCCCTGGTGGCCGGTGACACCGTGGGCCGGGGCCTGGAGGCCGCCGCCACCATGGGCGAGGTGCGGGCCGCGATCAGCGCGCTGGCCGTCCTCGACCTGGCCCCGGAGGAGGTCCTGGAGCGTCTGCACGACCTCGTGACCAGGCTGCACGGCGAGCGGCCGCGGCCCCCGGACACCCCGGCGGACGACGAGCGCCGGGACACCACGTGCCTCTACCTCGTCTACAGCCCCGTCACCCGCCGCTGCGCCGTCGCGAGCGCCGGGCATCCGCCCCCGGTGCTCGCCCTGCCCGACGGGAGCGTCGAGTACGCCGTCACCCCCGCAGGGCCGCCGCTGGGCCGGGGCCTGGCGAAGTACGACACCGCCGAGTTCGAGGTCCCCGAGAGCAGCGTCCTCCTGCTGTCCAACACCGCCCTGCTGCGTGCGTTGTCCGACGATCCGCAGGAGCAACTGGGCCGTGTCAGAGACGCGTTGCAGCCCATGGGCCGGCCGCTCCAGGAGATCTGCGACGAGGTCCTCTACAAGCTGACACCGGAACAGATGGACAACGACGCCGTCCTGCTGCTGGCGCGCACCCGCGGCCTGGGCCCCGACCAGGTCGCCTCCTGGACGCTGCCCAACCATCCCGCGTCCGTCTCCGAGGCCCGCGCCCGCACCGAGCGCGCGCTGGAGGCGTGGGGTCTGGAGCGGCAGGCCTTCACCGTCACCCTGGTGGTCAGCGAACTCGTCACCAACGCGGTCCGGTACTCGGAGGGTCCCATCGACGTGCGGCTGATCCTCGACGGCTCCGTCCTCGTCTGCGAGGTGACCGACGACAGCAGCACCGTGCCGCACCTCCGGCACGCCGAAGAGGTCGACGAGGGCGGCCGAGGCCTCTATCTCACCTGGCAGGTCAGCAGACGCTGGGGGACCCGGCCCGAGACCCGCGGGAAGACGATCTGGGCGGAGGTCGCACTCTCCGAGGCCGAGGACGACTGAGCGCGCGGCGGGCCCGCCACGCCCCGGGGTGACGCGGCGGTCCCGCCCCGCCCCAGGTGACGGCGGCCGGCCGGCCGGACGGTCACCCGCCCGGATGCGCCCGCCGACCGTGTCGTCGGGCCGGGTCCGCAGGACCGTCCGTTACGCTCGCAGCGCCAGACCGGGCCCGAGGTGCGGAGGACACGACGGCGGGGATCAATCGCGAGCGCCTCGTCAGAACGCTGACGTTCTGGCTGCGTCCCGCGTTCGCGCTGCGCGTCCTGAACCGGTTCCAGAAGATCGTGGGCTTCGACCGCTCGATGGCCCTCGCCTCCAGCGCGCTCACCGCGCTCATCCCGCTCACGATCCTCATCGGCGCCCTGCTGAGCAGCTTCTCCGACTACGACGCGGCCGACCGGATCGTCCAGCGCTACGGCCTCACCGGACAGGGCGCCGAGGCGGTCAAGTCGCTCCTGGACCCCGCGGAGAGCGCCAGCGCGAGTGTGGGTGTCTTCGGGAGCCTGTTCCTGATCATCTCCGTGCTGAGTTTCGCGCGTGCCTCGCAGCGGCTGTTCGAGCAGACGTGGGAACTGGCCCCGCTGAGCGTCCGCAACACCAGGAACGGTCTGTGGTGGATCGTCGGGCTCGGCGGCTACGCGATCGTCACCGGGTGGCTCCACGCGCTGCTCGGGGGAAGCAAGCTCGGGGTGGTGGCCTCGGCGTGCGAGATCCCGGTCAGCGTGGCCTTCCTGGTCTGGAGCGGCTGGGCGCTGTCCGCGAAGCGGATCTCCTGGCGCGACCTGCTGCCCTTCGGCGTCACGGCGGCCGTGCTGACGGCGCTCTACTCGGTGGGCGCGTCCGTCTATCTGCCCCGGCTCTTCAACTCCTACGCCGGACGCTACGGGGCGATCGGCGCCGTCTTCGCGATGATCTCGGCGCTGTTCGCCGCGATGTTCGTGATGGTCGCCTCGGCGGCCCTCGGACGCGAGATGCGCGACGAACTCGACCGGATCCGCGCGGGCGACCGGCCCTCGGACGACGAGATCCGCCGCGAGTGGGACAGCGTGGTCGAACAGGCGCGTTCGCGCTGGCGCACCACCCGGGAACAGGTCTCCTCCCGCCGCCGCTCGAAGGACGCGAAGAAGCGGTAGCGCTGTCTCGCGCGGGCGGCAAACGGCGCTGTTTCGCGCGGGGGACCAGAGGGGCTACTTCGCGCGGGCGACGAGCAGGGCCACGTCGTCGTGGTCGTCGGAGTTGCGCAGACCGTACAGGAGCAGGTCGCAGATCTCCTCCAGCGGCCTGCTCCCCTCGTCGAGGAACGAGAGCATGAGGTTCAGCCGCTCGTCGATCGGATGCAGCCGGGTCTCGACGAGACCGTCGGTGTAGAGGACCAGCAGATCGCCCGGGTTGAGTTCGACCATGGTGGTCTCGAAGGCGATGCCACCGACGCCGAGGGGGGCGCCCGAGGGGAGATCCAGCAGGGTGGGGGCGGCGCCGTCACGGACCAGCGCGGGCGGCATGTGGCCGGCATTGGCGATGAGGCACTGTCTGCTGTGCGGGTCGTACACGGCGTACAGGCACGTCACGATGTAGTGCTCCAGATCGCACGTGATCTTGTCGAGATGGTGCAACACCTGGCCCGGGTCGAGATCGAGGTCGGCGTAGGCGCAGGTCGCGGTGCGCAGCCGGCCCATCGTGGCGGCGGCGTCGATGCCGTTGCCCATGACGTCGCCCACGACCAGCGCGGTCCGGTCGTCGGCCAGCGGGATCACGTCGTACCAGTCGCCGCCGACCTCGCTGGTGGACTGGGCCGGCTGGTAGCGGGACGCGACCTCCAGACCGGTCAGGTGCGGGGGATGCTCGGGCAGCAGGCTGCGCTGGAGCGTGACGGCGGTGTTGCGCACGCTCTGGAACCAGCGGGCGTTGTCGATGGCCACGGCGGCACGGGTGGCCAGCTCACCGGCGAGGACCACGTCGTCGTCGTCGAAGGGGAGCGGATTGCGGGTGCGCTTGAGATCGAGCGCGCCGAGCACCTCACCGTGCGCGATCAGCGGCACCGCGAGATACGAGTGGACGCCGGCCTGCGCCAGAAGGGCCGTGCCCTCGGCGTCGCGGGCGATACGCGGCAGATCGCGTTCGCCGACGTGCCGCACGAGGACCGGCCGGCCGGTGTGGACGCACAGGGTCACCAGACGGTCGCCGTCGTAGGAGGCCAGGTCACCGGGAGGGTCGGCCGCGCGCAGGGCCACGGTGGGGTGCGACGCCTTGAGCGCGAGGGCGCGGAAGAACTCCGGGCCGTTGTCCGGCTGGCGCCTGGGGCGGCAGGCCAGGACGGAGTCGAGGACGTCCACCGCGACCACGTCGGCCAGTTCGGGTGCGGCGATGTCGGCCAGTTCACGCGCGGTCTGCTCCACCTCCAGGGTGGTGCCGACCCGGGTCGAGGCGCTGGCGACGAGCGCGAGACGGCGCCGCGCGCGGTCGGCCTCGGCCGCAGCCCGATGGCGTTCGGTGACGTCGACGACCGAGGCGGCCGCGCCGAGGACCCGCCCGCCCGGGTCCTCCAGCCGGTAGAAGGACAGGGACCACGCGTGTTCGTGTTCGGGATCGGCGGGCGGACGGCCCACGTGGTACTGGTCGAGCAAGGGTGTGCCGGTGGTGAGCACCTGCCGCAGTGCCGACTCGACGGTGTCCACGTCGGGGAACGGCAGCGTCTCGCGCAGATGTCTGCCGACATGGTCCTCGGCGGGAATGCCGTCGATCCGTTCCAGCGCCGGGTTGACCATGAGATAGCGCAGGTCGGGATCCATCAGGGCCAGCCCGATGGGTGACTGGTTGATCAGCTGCTCGCACAGGGCCAGATCGGTCTCCACGCGCTGGAGCAGGGTGTGGTCGGCGGCGATGCCCAGGGCGTAGACGTCCCCGTGGTCGTCCAGGAGCCGCATGTTGCGGAACTCCATGAGACGGGTGCTGCCGTCCTTGTGGCGGATGGGGAACGCGCCCGCCCAACTGCGCCCCGTCTCCAGGACGTCGGCGAACAGCTCGCTGACGGACTGGAGGTGCTCCGGGTGGATGATCAGACGTGCCGCGTACTTGCCGAGGGCCTCCTCCGCCGTGTATCCGATGAGCTCCTCGGCCTGCGGGGTCCAGAACACGATGCGTCCGTCGGAGTCGAGGACCAGCGCGCCCACACGCAGCACGTCCAGCAGACCGGTCGGCCGGATCGCTCGGGGTTCCTGGCTGCCCGCACCGTCGAACTGCGTGGACTCGGCTGTCATACCTGGCCCTCCTCCACCGGCCGGCGCGGTGTGCCGGGCTCCGTGGCCGCCGCCGGGCATCTGGGTGCCGACCCCGGCCCTTCCATGCTGCGCCCTGGCCACGGGCTTGCCCACTCCAGAAGCCCCCTTTGGCATGTCCAAGTCCAAGGGAGGGGTGTGTGCCACCGTCCCGGGGTGGTGATCGTCCGCCGGGCCTGCACATCGGGCGGACAAGCAGGAACATGGTCCTGTAGAGGATGAGAGCTTCATGGCTGCTGCTCAGGAAGGTTCCGACGCGCCCGTGTCCGAAGGGCCGGGCGATCCCCTCGACGCGTCCACCGACGCCGTGGCCGTCGTCTCGGCCGACGGGGTGGTGATCGGCTGGACCAGGGGCGCCGAGGAGCTTCTCGGCCACCCCGCGGCCGAGACGGTCGGCTCCCCGGCCGCCCGGCTGCTCGCCCTGCCCAGGGACCCCTCACGGGTGGCCGCGGTCGCGGAGCGCTGCCGCGGCGGCATGGGCTGGAGCGGTCGCGTTCCCCTGCTGCACCGCGACGGCCGGCGCGTCGAGGTGGACCTGCGCGTCTCCGCCTCCTTCGGCATGGGCGGGAGCGAGTGCTTCCTGATCTCGGCACGGGACCGCAGACGGCACTGGACGGTGGGCCCGTCCTTCCTCGACGGCTTCCTGACCCGCTCGCCCGTGGGCATGGCGGTGCTCGACCTCCAGCTGCGCTACGTCTGGATGAACGACACCCTGGAGCACCTCGGCGGTGTGCCCCGCGGGCAGCGGCTCGGACGCCGGCTGACCGAACTGTTGCCGGGGCTCCAGGCGGAGACCATCGAGGGACTGATGCGCAAGGTCCTGGCGACCGGCGAACCGATGATCGACTACGAGTACCTGGGCTGGAGCTGGGCCGACCCCCACCGCCGGCACGCCTACTCCTCCTCCTTCTTCCCGCTGCTCGGCGTCGACGGTTCCTACACCGGCGTGTGCTACATGGTCCTGGACGTCACCGAACGCTGGAACGCCCGGCAGCTCCTGTCGCTGGTCAACGAGGCCGGGACCACCATCGGCGGGACCCTCGACGTCATGCGCACCGCACAGGAGATCGCCGACTTCGCCGTCCCGCGGTTCGCGGACTTCGTCATCGTCGACCTCCTGGAGTCCGTCCTCAGCACCGAAGGACACGGGGCCTGGCTGTCCGACGCGGGACCGGCGCCCGCCAAGCCGCTCATGCGGCGCGCCGGGATGAGCTCCGTACGGGAGGGATGCCCGGAGGCCGTGGCCCGGATCGGCGACCGGGCGGACTTCCTCCCGCCGCCCCACGACGTGCTGCTGCTCACCAGCGGCGAGCCGGTCCTGATCCCGGTCCTCGACCCGGACGACGACCTGTGGATCGCCGAGGAGCCCGCGCGAGCGGCCAGCATCCGCAGATACGGACTCCACTCCCTCATCTCCGTGCCGATGCGGGCGCGCAACACCGCCCTAGGACTCACCACGTTCCTCCGCTCGCTCAACCCGGTCTCCTTCCAGCCCGACGACGTGCTGCTCGCCCGCGAGGTGGTGGCGCGCGCGGCGCTGTGCGTCGACAACGCCCGCCGCTACACCCGCGAACACACGGCGGCCGTCACCCTCCAGCGCAGTCTGCTGCCCCACGCGCTGTCGGGCGGGACGGCCCTTGAGGTGGCCTCCTCGTATCTGCCCGCGGACCCCAGCGGCGGGGTCGGCGGCGACTGGTTCGACGTCATCCCGCTCTCCGGAGCCCGGGTGGGCCTGGTCGTCGGCGACGTGGTCGGCCACGGCATCACGGCGGCGGCCACCATGGGCCGGCTGCGCACCGCGGTGCAGACCCTCGCCGACATGGAGCTGCCCCCCGACGAACTGCTGGCACACCTCGACGACCTCGTGCTCAGGCTCAGCGAGGAGCGCACCCAGGAACAGCGCGTCGACGGAAGCGTCACGGACCAGGAGGCCGCCCGGCGCACCACGGACCAGGAGGCCGCCCGCAGCACCACCGCGTCCTTCCTCGGCGCGACCTGCCTCTACGCCGTCTACGATCCCGTCACCAGGCGCTGCACGATGGCCCGGGCCGGACACCCGCCCCCCGTGCTCGTCGCCCCCGACGGCCGCTTCTCCTATCCGGAACTGCCCGCGGGTCCTCCGCTCGGCCTCGGCGGGATGTCCTTCGAGAGCCGGGAGGTCGAACTCCAGGAGAACACCCTCATCGGCCTCTACACCGACGGCCTCGTGGCCGGAGCGCACTACGACATGGAGCTCGGCATGACCCAGCTCGGTGAGCTGCTCGCCCGGCCCGACCCCGATCTCGAAGGGCTGTGCTCGGCCGCCGTACGGCAGCTCGTGCCCGTTCCGCAGCCCGACGACATCGCCCTGCTCCTGGCCCGCACCCACAGCCTGGGCGACGAGCACGTCCTGTCCTGGGAGGTGCCGGTGGACCCGGCCGCCGTGTCCGAGCTGCGCGCCCGCGCCACGAGCGCCGTGGAGGCGTGGGGACTCGGGGAACTGACCATGACCACCGAGCTCATCGTGAGCGAACTCGTCACCAACGCGATCCGCTACGCCGTACCGCCCATCCGGCTGCGCCTCCTCTGCGACACCCGGCTGACCTGCGAGGTCTCCGACGCCAGCAGTACCGCCCCACGGCTCAGACACGCCCGGAGCACGGACGAGGGCGGCCGGGGCCTGTTCCTGGTGGCACAGCTCGCCCATCGCTGGGGCGCCCGCTACACGGCGGAGGGAAAGATCATCTGGGCGGAGCAGGAGATCCCTTGAGGGTCAGCCGTCCTCGGCGCGGCACCAGGTGCGGTACGCGGCGACCGCCGTGGGCAGCGTGGGAAAGATCCGGTCCTCCCCGACGGACTCGCTCAGCCCGTAGGCGTCCAGATCGTCGCGCAGATCCTGCTTGACCCGGGCCATCGCGAACTCCACGCCGCGCTCGCCCAGTTCGCGGCGCAGCTGGTCCAGTGAGTCCAGGGCGGTGATGTCCACCTCGACATTGGCCTCCGCGTTCAGCACGAACCACCGGACGGGGACCTCCTGTTCGGCCACCGCGTCCAGCGCGCTGCGCCGGAAGTCCTCCGCGTTGGCGAAGAACAGCGGGGAGTCGTAGCGGTAGACCAGCAGTCCGGGGATCACCCGGGCGTCCGGGAAGTCGTCGACGTCGTGCATGCCCGCGAGGCCGGGCACCAGACCCTGCACCGCGTCGTGCGGGCGGGCCACCCGGCTCAGCAGCTCGGCGACCGAGAGACCCACGGCCACCAGCACCCCGTAGAGGATGTCGAGGGCGAGGACGCCGACGAGACAGCCGACGGCCAGCAGGAGTTCGCGGAGCCGGAAGGACGCCAGGCGCCGGAAGCCGGCCAGGTCGATCATCCGGATCGCCGCGTAGACGACCAGCGCGCCGAGGACGGCCGAGGGCGTGTCGGTGAGCAGGGGACTCAGGAACAGCAGGACGGCCAGTACGGAGACTCCGGCCGTGAGCCCGTACGCCTGGGTGCGCGCGCCCGTGGACTGCGCGAGTGCCGTGCGGCTGGCGCTGCTGCTCACCGGGAACCCCTGAAGGGTGCCCGCGCCGAGGTTCGCCGCGCCCAGGGCCAGCAGCTCCTGGTTCGCGTCCATCGCCGTACCGCCGTCCTCGGCCGTGAAGGCGCGCGCGGTCAGGATGAAGTCGGTGTAGCCCACGAGCAGGACACCGACCGCGGGCAGCAGCAGCTGGGGCAGGGTGTCGAGCGGCGGGAAGTCCGGGCGGGGGAGTCCGGCCGGGATCTGCCCGATCACCGCGAGGCCGTGGTCCTGGAGGTCGAAGGCCGCCACCACGGCCGTCCCCGCGACCAGGACGAGCAGCGGTCCCGGGACACGCCAGCGAAAGCGCGTGGCCAGGTACAGGACGACCAGGGTCGCCGCGCTGAAGGTCAGCGTGGCGGGATGGATCTCGTCCAGGTTGCCGAGGAAGGAGGCCAGCTTCGGGAAGAACCCCGAACCGTCCGTCGGCACCCCGGTGAGCTTCGTGAGCTGATCCACCATCATGATCAGGGCCACGCCCGCCAGATAGCCGATCAGCACGGGCCGGGAGAGCAGATCGGCCACGAAGCCCAGCCGGGCCGCCCACGCCACCAGACACATCAGCCCGACGGCGACGGCGAGCGCCGAGGCCAGCACCGCGTACCGCTTCGGATCCCCGTCCGCGAGCGGCCCCACGACCGTCGCGGTCATCAGCGCCGTCGTCGACTCGGGCCCCACCGACAGGAGCCGCGACGAACCCAGGAGGGCGTACAGCACGATGGCGGGCAGGATCGCCCACAGACCCACCACCGGCGGCAGCCCGGCGACGCTGGCGTACGCCATGACCTGCGGCACCAGATAGGCGGCCACCGTCACCCCGGCCAGCAGGTCGCCGCGCAGCCAGCTCCGTCGGTAGTGCCTGAGCACCGGGAGTCCGGGCAGCGCCGGCACGGGGAAGCGCCATCCTCCGCCCGGGGTGCCGTGGTGCTTCGACACGGGCCAGTCCTTCGGATCGTGCCGGCGGGCTCCTGGACGGCGCCCGCGCGGTCAGTCGGTACTCCGCGCCCTGCGGGCGAGGAGCTTACCCACCTCCCACACGACGAGGAGCGCGACGGCGGACAGCAGGGCCCAGCCGAACTGCCGCGCGTCGATCTCGGTGGTGCCGAGGATGCGGCGGAACCCGTCCAGCTGGGTCACCGCGACCGCGAGGACGAACTGGGCGAGCGCGGTCCAGTTCATCTGCTTGCTGTCGAACGTGCTCGCCGTCAGCACCGATTCCGTCTCGCTGCGGCATTCGAACGCGGCCACGATCAGACAGAGCGCGAACGCCGTGAACGCGATCGAGCTGCCGACCTCGACGCTGTCGTAACGGGACTCGCCCAGCTTGATCAGCCCGAGCAGGATCAGGGTGATCGCCAGCCCGCTCAGGCCCACCGTCACCATCACCGGCCGGGTCAGCACCGACTCTCCCCGCGGACGCGGCCTGCGCCGCATGAGCCCCGCGCTCTCCTGGTCGAAGCCGAGCGCGAAGCCGAACGAGGCGTTGACCACGAAGTGGATCCACAGCACCTGCGGCGGAGTGAAGGGCTCACCGGCCGCGATGTTGAAGATGGTCGCCCCGAGGAAGGTCAGCACGAACGTGACCAGCAACAGCAGCACGAACCGGATGTACTTGGTGAGGTTGTCGTAAAGCTTGCGGCCCTGCTCCACGGCGTAGACGATCGTCGTGAAGTTGTCGTCGGACAGGATCATCCGGGCCGCGTTCTTCGCCACGTCCGTACCGCTGCCCATGGCGATGCCGATGTCGGCGGCCTTGATGGCGGGGGCGTCGTTGACCCCGTCGCCGGTCATCGCGACGACGGCGCCCTTCTTCTTGAGCGTGTCCGCGAGCATCACCTTGTGCTCGGGCGCGACCCGCCCCACCACTCCGATGCCGTCGATACGGGCGAGACGCTCGCTCTCCGGCAGCGCGGCGAAGTCGGCGCCGAGCACGGCCTCGCCCGGGATCCCCAGCTGCCGGGCGATGGCGGCACCCGTGGTGACGTCGTCCCCTGTCACCATCCGGACCCGGATGTGGGCCGCCTGGGCACTGGCCACCGCCGCCTTGGACTCCTCGCGGGGCGGGTCGACCATCCCGACCAGACTCGTCATCCGCAGCCCGGTGACATAGCCGAGCAGGTCGCCGTCCGGATCGAACGCGGCCGGGTCCAGGTCCCGGGTGGCCGCCGCCATCACCCGGCGTCCCTCCCCGCCCATGCGCTCGCCCTGCTCGTCGGCCCGCCTGCTGAGCTCCGCGTCCCAGGCGACGGTCGTGCCACCCGACAGCGCGGTCGTCGCACGCGCCTGCACCGCGGGGGCCGCGCCCTTGACGAAGCAGCGCACCACCGGACGCCCGCCGGCGTCCACGGTGGAGTTGAAGGTGGCCATCAGCTTGTACGTGGGGTCGAAGGGCAGTGTGGCGAGCCGGGGCATCCGCTCCCGGGTGGCCTCGACGTCAAGACCGGCCTTGTGGGCCAGCACCAGGAACGCGCCCTCGGTGGGATCGCCCACGACCTCGCCGTCCACCAGCTTGCCGTCGTTGGCGACGACGTACGGGAGGATCGCCTCCTCGATGCCCGCGGCGGAGCCCGCGGCGTGATGGATCCGCCCTTCGAGGCCGTAGCCCGTGCCCGAGACGGTGTAGCGGTCGGCGGGTGTCACCACCTCCACGGCCGTCATCTGGTTCATCGTCAGGGTGCCGGTCTTGTCCGAGTTGATCGCCGACGTGAACGCCAGGGTCTCGACGGACGGCAGTTCCTTCACGATCGCGTTGCGCTTCGCCAGGTTGAGACTGCCCACGGACAGGATCGCCTGGGTCACCGTGGGCAGGGCCTCGGGAATGGCGGCGATGGCCAGCGAGACCGCGCTGACGAACAGGGCGTCCCAGGCCTGGTCGCGGCTGCGGCCCAGCGCGAACATCACGATCATGGTCAGGCCGGCCGCGGCGGTGATCCACAGCGTCAGCGTGTCGAGTTCCGTGGTGAGCGGCGCCTCCTCCTTCTCGGTCGCCGACAGCATCTCCGAGATCTTGCCGAGTTCGGTGCCCTCACCCGTCCCGGTGACGACCACGAGACCGCTGCCGTGGGTGACCGGGGTGTGCATGAACGCCATGTTCGACTGATCGCCGGGTCCCAGCACGACCTTCGCCAGGGTCGCGGCGTCCTTCGACGCGGGGACGCTCTCGCCGGTGAGCGCCGACTCGTCGATCTGGAGCGCGTGGGCCTCGATGATCCGCCCGTCGGCGGGAACCTGGTCACCGGCGGAGATGTGCAGGACATCGCCCACGACGACCAGCTCCGCCGGGATCTCCGACTCGGTCCCGTCCCGCCGCACCCGGGCCGTCGCCGTGAGCATGGACTGGAGCGCGTTCATCGCGCTCTCGGCCTTCCCCTCCTGCCGCAGTCCCACGACCGCGTTCAGCAGCGTCAGCAGGAACAGGAGGATCGCGGTGCTCCACTCCGCGATCGCCAGCGAGACGACCGCCGCCACGACCAGCACGATCTGCATGTAGCTGCGGTACTGCTCGGCGAACCGCCGCCAGGCCGGCTTCGGCTTCTCCTCCGGCAGCGCGTTCGGCCCGTTCTCGGCCAGCAGTTCGGCGGCACGGGCCGCGGTGAGTCCGGACGCGGGGTCGACCCCGAAGGCCGAGGCGACGTCCTGCGGGTCACGCGCGTACCAGAGCTCCGGAGCGGCACGCTCCGGAGCCTTCGGGCCGCTCGACTGCATCGCCATCTCAGCTCTCCGATCCCGGTCCGGTCCGCCCTCGATGCCGCGCCGCGTACGGATCGGCCGGCGCGCCCTTCGGAGCGTCGGCCTCCAGCTCCCGCCGCGCGGCCCGGAGTTCCTTGCGCGCCTCCTTGCCGACGACCGGGTAGGAGGGATCGATGTCCATCAGCGTGTGCGCCAGGACCGCCGCCGTGGAGATGCGCGCGAACCACTTCCGGTCCGCCGGGACGACGTACCACGGCGCCCACGGCGTACTGGTGTGCGAGAGCATCTCGGAGAACGCGTGCTGGTAGTCGTCCCACCGCCGGCGCTCGCGGACATCGGCCGCGGAGAACTTCCAGTTCCGCTCCGGCAGGTCGAGACGCTTCATGAACCGGGTGCGCTGTTCCTCCTTGGACAGGTTCAGGAAGATCTTGACGACCTTGAACCCGTTGTCGGTGAGATAGCGCTCCCAGTCGTTGATCGCCCGATAGCGGCGGTCCCAGATGTCCGGCCCGCGCGCGTCCGCCGGCAGCCGCTGCCGGTCGAGGACCTCCGGATGCACCCGGACGACGAGCACCTCCTCGTAGTGCGAACGGTTGAAGATCGCGATGTCGCCGCGGGCGGGCAGCCGGGCCGCGTACCGCCACAGGTAGTCGTGGTCGAGCTCCTCGGCGGAGGGCTGCTTGAAGCTGCTGACCTTGACGCCCTGCGGGTTCACCCCGCTCATGACGTGCCGGATCGTGCCGTCCTTGCCCCCGGCGTCGAGCGCCTGGAGACACAGCAGGACGCCGTACGTGTCCTGGGCCGCCAGCCGTTCCTGGTACTCGGCGAGCAGCGAGACACCCGCGCGCAGCAGCTCCACGCCCTGCTTCTTCTTCAGGCCGCCCTTGTACCGGGGGTCGAAGTCCTCGCCCAGGTTCACCCGCGACCCCGGCTCGACCCGCAGCGGCTCGATGAGCTCCGCGACGCGTTCGGCTCTGGCATCCGTCATGACGACCCCGCCTCTTGTTCTGTCACGGTGCGCACCGCGTGGTCATGGGCCCTCACCGACACCGCCCAGGTCGGACGCGGAGGCGGGTGCCGGCCGGAGTCTGGCGGGGAGCAGGCGGCCCAGCAGGGGAGAGCGCCGCGGGCGCTCGGCGGACCGCTCCACCGTCCCCGCCGCTCTCGTCTCCCCGATTCCCGTCTCGCCCGGGGTCATGGGCGCGGGTGCGGTCCCTTCCCCTACGAGGCCGGAGAGCAGCGCGCGGACCCTGCGCTCGACCAGGATCGGGACGTACGTCTGCACCTTCGCCTGCCGGAAGGAGCCGCGGGCCGTGGCGACCACCTGGTCCACGACGGAGGGGTCGACCGAGGGGTACGCGGCCTTCAGCCGGGTGGCCAGCCGGTGGAGGGCGACCGCCTCGTCGTGACGGACGTCCTCGGGAGCCGTCGGCGCGGCCGGGGGACCGGTCCGCGTCTGCGGGGCGGGGGCGTGACCGGCCCCGCGGGCTGCTCCGCTCTCGTCGGCCGTGGCTGCCGGCTCGTCCGTCTTCATCGTTCGACCACCCGCGCGCTCGCAAGTCCCGAGCCTCAAGGGGCGAGGACCGCTTGGCCCACGGTCACGATCCGGCTGCCCCGAGACGGCTCGACGGCCGGGTTACGAGGCCGTCCCACTCATTCTGGGTCCGGTCGGTCGAAACCGCCTCACGGACGATCCGCCCCGGCCCGCGGTCTCACGGCTCTCGAACCCGCAGGGTCGGGTGGGGCGTGACCGCCCGCGCCACCCGACCCCTGCCCACGGCCGTGATCCGCGCCCGAGTCGTCCGACGGACGCGGACGGCACGGGATCGGGGGTATGGCCGAGGGAGGCGGGGCGGGTGGCGCGGGTCGCATGATGCTCGGTGCAGACGGGTTGGCTCGAATCACATCAGTGACGCGGGTAGACATAGGTCATCAAGTGCACATGCCATGAGGGGTGTTGCCTGTGCGGGGGCAGGGGGTCAGCCGAGGGCCTTGACCGCCTGGTAGTAGGTCCACGCGGTGCTGTCGCACGTCGTCTTCGAAACGCCGCTGTAGTTGGCGCAGACCCGCTCCAGGTCCGCATAGAGCATGCTGTCGAGGCGCGGTTTGTTGGCACTGAAGGTGCCGGCGGCCTTGTAGTTGCGATAGCCGAAGTCGTGCCGGGCGCACGAGGTGGCGAAGGGGAAGCCGAACGGGTTGTCCGGCGAGTCGGAGCAGTAGTCGGTGGACCAGTCGAACGCATACGCTGACCAGGCGGCCTGGTTGGCGCGGGCGGCCACCCAGGTGTTGTAGCTGGACGCGCTGGTCTGCGTCCAGTTGGACAGGACTTGGGGCTTGTCGGCGGGGGCGGCGCTAGCGGCTGTAGCGGTCGCCGTGACGGCGACGAGGGCCATGGCCGAGGCGGCGAGGCCGGTGGCGAGTCTTCGGTGCATCCCAACACCTCCATGAGGCTGCGACCCGCCCATCGGGCAGCAGGTTCATGACAAAGATGATCGGCATGACGACCCCTCTTGCCTAGAGTCTGGACCTCAACAATCAATTAACTCGCGGGACTTGGGGCTTCATGTTTCACGCCCGCGACCACCATGGCCGACTATGGCTGGATCTGTTCACCTGTTCTCGTCCGCGGGTCCCTGTACGTGTGTGCGCGGCGCCCCCATGTCCGCCGTCTGCCGTCTGCCGTCCGCCGTCCGCCGTCGGGCGCCGGAACGGAGTGCGGTACGTGACATCGGCGGTGCGCTGTCCGGCCGACAGGACATGGGCGCTGCGCCGCCTCGCCGAGAGGGCTTGACCGGGTGACCGGATCGGTCCGCTCCCGGACCCGATGAGGTCTGTCCCGACGGTGTGGGCGCCGGTCAGAGTGGAGGCATGACCCGAGCACTGATCGTCATCGACGTCCAGGAATCCTTCCGCGCCCACCCCCTGTGGGAGACCATCTCCGACCCGAAGATCAGCCACCAGGTGGACCGGCTCGTCGCGCTCGCCCGCCGGGCCGGGGACACGGTGGTGTGGGTCCTGCACTCGGAGCCCGGCAGCGGCGGCGTCTTCGACCCCGCCCTCGGCCATGTCCGGCTGATGGACGAGCTCACGCGCCAGGACGGGGAACCGCTGATCCACAAGACCTCGCACAACGCCTTCACCACCACCAACCTCCAGCAGCTCCTCACCGAACGCGGAGTCCGCGAACTCACGGTCTGCGGGATCCGCACCGAGCAGTGCGTCGAGACCACCACCCGGCTCGCGAGCGACCTCGGCTACCAGGTCACCTTCGTCACCGACGCCACCGCCACCAACCCCGTCCCGCACCGCGACGCCCCCGCCGGACAGAGCGTGGCGGAACTGCTGGCCGACCCCCGCACCCTGAGCACCGAGGACATCATCAGGCGCACCGAATACGCCCTGGCCGGACGCTTCGCCACCATCGCCACCGTCGAAGAGCTGGAGACCTCCGCCGCCTCTCGGGCATGATGACCGGATCGTGAGCCACATCGTCTTCTTCCTGGTGCCCGGAGTCCATCTGCTGGACCTGGCCGGCCCCGCGCAGGTCTTCTCCACGGCCACCGACTTCGGGCACCCCTACACCCTCGACTACGTCGCCGAGCAGCCACGGATCACCACCGCCCAGGGGCTGCCCCTGCTGGCCCGGACCGACTGGCCCGAGCTCGTCCCCGAGGACCTGATCGTCGTGCCCGGCTGGCGCGCGCCCACCCTCGGCGGCGGCCCTCCCATAGACGAGGAGAGCCTGCGGATCCTGCGGGAGCACCACACCCGGGGCGGCACCGTCGCCAGCGTCTGCGCGGGAGCCGACGCGCTCGGCCGCGCCGGGCTGCTCGACGGCCGCCGGTGCACCACCCACCACGACGTCCAGGACGAACTCGCCCGCCGCCACCCGAAGGCGACCGTGATCCGCGACGTCCTTTACACGCAGGACGACCGGGTGGTCACCTCGGCGGGCATCGCCAGCGGGATCGACCTGGCCCTGCACCTGATCGCCACCCGGCACGGCCCGGCCGTGGCCGCCCAGGTCGCCCGGGACATGGTGGTCTACGCACGGCGCAACGGCCACGAATCCCAGGCCAGCACGATGCTCCGGCACCGGTCCCACCTGGACGACACCGTGCACCGCGCCCAGGACCTGCTCGACGCCCGCTTCGACCACCCGGTGCCCCTGCCCGAACTCGCCGCCGCCGTGGGCGTCAGCGAACGCACCCTCACCCGGCTCTTCGCCCGCGCGACCGGCGGTCTCACCCCGCTGCGCTACCAGCAGGCCCTGCGTCTGGAGCGCGCCGAGCACCTCATCAGCCACGGGGTCACCGTCGACGCCGCCGCCCGCGCGGTGGGCTTCGAGGACGCCCGCATGCTGCGCCGCCTGCGAGCACGCGCGGCCTGACCTCAGGACTCCTGTCCGGCCCCCGTGAGCGTCGACCGCTGGCGCGCGGCGCGCACGGCCGCCGTCAGCGAGGCGATGTCGTACGCGCCGTAGTGACGCCGGCCGTCGACGAAGAACGTCGGCGTGCCCGAGACGCCGCTGAGGTCCGCCGACTCGACGTCCCGGGCGATCCGGGCCGCGCCCGCCCCGCCCCGCAGGTCCTCGCGGAAACGGCCGCTGTCCAGGCCGAGCCGGTCCGCGTACCGGAACAGGTCCTTCGGCCCCAGGTCGCCCTGGTGCCCCATGAGCAGGTCGTGCATCTCCCAGTAGCGGTCCTGCCGGGCCGCGGCCTCGGCCGCCTGCGCGGCGAGCTGGGCGTTGGGGTGCACATCGGTGAGCGGCAGATGGCGCCACACATAGCGGACGTCACCGAAGTCGGCGAGCAGTGCACGGACCACGGACTCGGCCAGACCGCAGTACGGACACTCGAAGTCCCCGTACTCCACGAGGGTCACCGGCGCGTCGAGCGGCCCGCGCACATGGTCGTGTTCCACGTCGACGGGTTCGCTCAGATCGACGATCGCCCGGCCGGTGCCGAGAAGCGCCAGCGCGCGGGAGCGCCCGGACAGAGCACCGATCACCAGCGTGACGACCCAGGTGAGCAGGAACGAACCCGCGACCGCCGCCAGAATCCCGATCTTCGCCTGCGCCAGCCGGGCGCCGTCGAAGGCCAGCGACGCGATCAGCAGCGCCACCGTGAACCCCACCCCGGCCAGCGTGCCGCCCGCGGTGATGGCACCCCAGCCCACCGGCGGGTGCAGCCGCCCTCGGCCCGCGCGCGTGGTCAGCCAGGTGCCGCCGATGACGCCGACGGGCTTGCCGAGCAGATAGCCGAAGAGGATGCCGAGCGTGACGGGGGAGGTGAACGCGTCGGCCAGCTGACCGGCGCTCAGCGTGATACCGGCGTTGGCCAGCGCGAACAGCGGCACGATCACATAACTGGTCCAGGGATGGAACATCCGCTGGAGCCGTTCGTTCGGCGAGAGCGTCGAGGCGAGACCGCGCCGCACCGTGCGCTCCAGCTCCGGCGTCGGCTGCTCGCGAAAACGCCGGAACAGCCGGCTGGCGTGCTCCAGATCGCTGCGCTCGGCCGCGTACGCGTACGTCAGCATGCCCATCGCCAGGCCCGTCACCACGGGGTCGACGCCCGACTTCAGGAGAGCCACCCAGATCGCCACGCCCAGCACTCCGTACAGGGACGGAACCCGCGCGCCGATCGTGCGCCGCAGCAGCAGGACGACCACGAACAGGGCGAGCGCCGTCAGCAGCGCGGGCAGTTCGATGGTGCCGCTGTAGGCGAAGACGACGACGGCCAGGGCCAGGAAGTCGTCCACGACGGCGATGGTGAGCATGAAGACCCGCAGGCTCCCGGGCAGCCGCGAGCCGAAGACGGCGAGCATGCCCAGGGCGAACGCGGTGTCCGTCGACATGGCGGCACCCCAGCCGTGCGCCGCCGAGCCGTGACCCCCGGTGATGGCCAGGTACACGACGACGGGGACGACCATGCCGCACAGTCCCGCCAGCAGCGGCAGGGTGACCCGGCGCCGCTCCCGCAGCTCGCCCAGATCGAACTCGCGCCGCGCCTCCAGACCGACGACGAAGAAGAACAGGGTCATCAGTCCGCTGTTCACCCACGCGCGCAGGTCCATCGACACCCCGCCCGACCCGACCCGGATCGACAGCTCGGTGCTCCACACCTTCTCGTACGTGCCGGGGCCGATGTTCGCCCAGGCCAGCGCCAGCAGCGCGGCGGCCAGCAGCACGGCGGCGCTGCCCGTCTCCGTCCGCAGGAACGCGTTCAACGGACTGCGGGCGCGGTTGCCGCACTGGGTACTGCCGGACATGGGCGAGGCGTCGGAAGACATGGTCACTCTCCGATTCTCGCCCCGGACCCGGCACTTCCCCACGCGACCGCGGCCCGCTGCCGGCCGCCGGCGCGGCAAACGGGCACCCGGACCGGTCAGGATGTGAGAAGCGCCGACGGCCCTGACTCGCCTAGCGTGGCGCAAGACGCCCCCGGCGCGCCGCGCGAAGCTGGTTGGATCGGGGGAGGCGATGCCGGCGGGGTCCGCGAAGGCGGCTCCGCCCGACAGATGGAGACACGATGAGCAAGGCCACGAGGACGGACCCGCGGCCGTCCGCGCCGCATGGTGCCGACAGCCACGATCTGATCCGGGTGCTCGGCGCGCGCGAGAACAATCTCAAGGACGTCAGCATCGAGATCCCCAAGCGCCGGCTGACGGTGTTCACCGGGGTCTCCGGCTCGGGCAAGAGCTCGTTGGTGTTCAACACGATCGCCGCCGAGTCGCAAAGGCTGATCAACGAGACGTACAGCAGCTTCGTGCAGGGGTTCATGCCCACGCTCTCGCGGCCCGAGGTCGACGTCCTGGAGGGCCTGACCACCGCGATCATCGTCGACCAGCAGCGGATGGGCGCCGACCCCCGCTCCACCGTGGGAACGGCCACCGACGCCAACGCCATGCTGCGCATCCTGTTCAGCCGCCTCGGCAAGCCGCACATCGGGCCGCCCAGCGCGTACGCGTTCAACGTCCCCTCGGTCAGCGCGAGCGGGGCCATCACCGTGGAGCGCGGCGCCAAGAAGGCGGTGAAGGCGACCTTCAACCGCACCGGCGGCATGTGTCCGCGCTGCGAGGGCCGCGGCGCGGTCTCCGACATCGACCTCACCCAGCTCTACGACGACTCCAAGTCCCTCAACGACGGCGCGATCACCATCCCCGGGTACGGCTCGGACGGCTGGAACATGCGGCTCTACAAGGAGTCCGGCTTCGTCGACCCGGACAAGCCGATCCGCAAGTACACCAAGAGGGAGCTCCACGACTTCCTCCATCACGAGCCGACCCGCATGAAGATCGCGGGCATCAACATGACGTACGAGGGACTCGTCCCGCGGATCCAGAAGTCGATGCTCTCCAAGGACAAGGAGGCGATGCAGCCGCACATCCGGGCGTTCGTGGACCGGGCCGTCACCTTCGCCGCCTGCCCCGAGTGCGAGGGCACCCGGCTCAGCGAGGGCGCCCGTGCGTCGAAGATCGAGCGCGTCAGCATCGCCGACGCCTGCGCGATGCAGATCAGCGACCTGGCCGCATGGGTCGGCGGCCTCGACGAGCCCTCCGTCGCGCCGCTGCTCGCCGCGCTCCGGCAGACCCTCGAATCGTTCGTGGAGATCGGCCTCGGCTACCTCGCCCTGGACCGCCCTGCGGGCACGCTCTCCGGCGGCGAGGCACAGCGCGTCAAGATGATCCGGCACCTCGGCTCCTCGCTCACCGACGTCACCTACGTCTTCGACGAGCCCACGGCCGGACTGCACCCGCACGACATCCAGCGGATGAACGACCTGCTGCTGCGACTGCGGGACAAGGGCAACACCGTGCTGGTCGTGGAGCACAAGCCCGAGACCATCGTGATCGCCGACCATGTCGTCGATCTCGGCCCCGGCGCCGGTACGGGCGGCGGCTCCGTCTGCTTCGAGGGCACGGTCGAGGAACTGCGCAAGGGCGACACCGTCACCGGCCGTCACTTCGACGACCGGGCCAAGGTCAAGGAGACCCCGCGCGAGCCCACCGGCACGCTGGAGATCCGCGGCGCGTCGGCGAACAACCTGCGGGACGTGGACGTCGACATCCCGCTCGGGGTGCTGGTCGTCGTCACCGGTGTCGCGGGCTCCGGGAAGAGCTCGCTGGTCCACGGGTCGATCCCCACCGACGAGGGCGTGGTGTCGGTCGACCAGGCCCCGATCCGCGGTTCGCGGCGCAGCAACCCGGCGACGTACACCGGTCTGCTCGACCCGATCCGCAAGGCCTTCGCCAAGGCCAACGACGTCAAGCCGGCCCTGTTCAGCGCCAACTCCGAGGGTGCCTGCCCCACTTGCAACGGCGCCGGCGTCATCTACACGGACCTCGCCACGATGGCCGGTGTCGCCACCACCTGCGAGGACTGCGAGGGCAAGCGGTTCGACGCCTCCGTCCTTGAGTACCACCTCGGCGGCCGTGACATCAGCGAGGTCCTGGCGATGTCGGTGGACGAGGCCGGGGAGTTCTTCGGCGCCGGTGAGGCGCACACGCCGGCCGCGCAGCGGATCCTCGCGCGGCTCGCCGACGTCGGACTCGGCTATCTCACCCTCGGACAGCCCCTCACCACGCTGTCCGGCGGCGAGCGCCAGCGGCTCAAGCTCGCCACGCACATGGGCGACAAGGGCGGCGTGTACGTCCTCGACGAGCCGACCACCGGACTGCACCTCGCCGACGTCGAGCAGCTGCTCGGGCTCCTCGACCGGCTCGTCGACTCGGGCAAGTCCGTCATCGTCGTCGAGCACCACCAGGCGGTCATGGCCCACGCCGACTGGATCATCGACCTCGGCCCGGGAGCCGGCCACGACGGCGGGCGGCTCGTGTTCGAGGGCACCCCGGCGGACCTGATCGCCGCCCGCTCCACCCTCACCGGCGAACACCTGGCCACGTACGTCGGCGCCTGACCGGATCGGATCGCGTGACACGGGGGCGGCTTCCGGCAGTGACGGGGAGCCGCCCCCGAGGGCGGGAGGGGGGCGGCTTCCGGCACCGATCGGGGCCGCTCCCGGCCGCGGGCACGCCCGTCCCCGGCGGCAGTCGGGGACCGGAGGCCGACACACCTGCCCCCGGCAGCGGGCTGGGGCGGTTCCCGGCGGACGTCGGGACCGGAGGCCGGCACGCTCGTCCCCGGCGGCGGTCGGGCCCCGTACGGGCAGGCCCGCCCCCCCAGCGGCTCCGCGCGCGCCCGCTGCGGATCGCACCTACGGTTGACGCACACAGTGGCGTCCGCGGACAGCGACTTCCTCCGCCCTCGGCGCCCCGTCACCGCATCAGGAGGCCGGCCATCATGACCACAGCATCCGACACCCCTGTTCTCGACACCATCGCCGCCATGACCGTCGACTCCGTCGAGCGGTGCGAACTGCCCCCGGACCAGCTCCTCCTCACGCGCATCGCCGCGCTCGCGGCCTCCGACGCGCCCCCCATCTCCTACCTCGCGCACATCGACCCCGCCATCAAGGCCGACCTGACCATGGCTCAGGTGCAGGACGTCCTGGTGGCCATCGCGCCCATCGTCGGCACGGCCCGGGTGATGACGGCGGCCGGCCACATCGCCACGGCGTTCGGCGTCGCGATCGCGGTCGCCGAGCAGGAGCTCGAAGGTCAGGGCTAGGCCTTACTCGCTCTCCGTGCCGCCCGGCCCTCCGGATCACCGCTCGAACGGGAGCCCGTCGCCCCGAGCGCCGGGCTCCGACCCGCTCCGCTGCTGTCTGCCCTGCTGGACCGCCGACACCAGGAGCCGGGCGGCCACGCCGATCAGCAGCACGTTCACCGCCATCTGCCCTGTCACCACCACCCGGGCCGTCTCACTGCGCGCGGTGATGTCCCCGAAGCCGACCGTGCTGAAGACCGTCACGGTGAAGTACAGGGCGTCGGTGCGCGTCAGTGTCTCGCTGAAGCTGCCCGGCGCGCTGCGTTCCATCACGTAGTAGGCCGTCGCGAACAGGAGCATGTACAGCGGTGCGCTGGTCGCCAGGGCCTCCATGGCCCGCAGTTCGGGCCGCGGCGCGCGGGTGATCTCCCTGATCTGCCAGGCCAGCAGCAGAGCCACCGCCGCGATGCCGCCGACGAGAGAGACGACGGTGGTCGGCGTGAAGGGCTTGTCCAGCGGGAGCAGGTAGTAGAGCGTCACGAGAACGGCCGAGGTCAGAAGCGATCGCAGGGTGGAGCGGATCGCCTCGCGATGGTTCCTCCAGAAACTCCTGACCACCGTTTCGCCCCGCTGCCGTCCGCCACCGCCCGAGCGACCGTGCCGACTCGTGGACCCAGCCTCGCCGGAGCCTCGGGCTCCACGCCGCAGGCGCACCACGTGGTCACCGGAATGGCGGAGCCCTCGTCTCGGCCCCTCGCCCGCACCGCCGCACCGGCGTCACCGCGCGGCGGCCCGCTCCCGCGCCTCCCGGAGCTCACCGCGCACGTCCTCGCGTCCCGCCTACGGGAAGCCCGTCGGCGTGGCAGCCGCCCCAGTCGCCCGCCGCCTTGCGCCCTCCCGCGGGGCGTAGCCAGGGCGCACGAGGGCCGCGCGGCACGGACACACCGGGGTAGCCGCTCCCTTCGCCGGGAACGGCGTCAGTTCGCCCCCGCCGACCGGTACGGCCGGAAGAACGCCCGCAGTTCCTCCGCGTAGATCCCGGGCTCCTCGAACGGGGCGAAGTGTCCGCCGCGGGGCGGCTCGGAGACGTGGGCGAGGTTCGTCGTGCGTTCGAGCCACGCCCTCGGCGGACGCACCAAGTCGGCCGGGAACAGCGAGAATCCGGAGGGCACCTCGACCCGGCGGGCCAGTTGCGCGGGAGGGATCGCTCCGTTCGCCCGATACATGCGCATCGAGGAGCCGATCGTCCCCGTGAGCCAGTAGAGCGTCACGTTCGTGAGGATCTCGTCCTTCGTGAAGGCCCGTTCGACGTCCCCGCCGCAGTCGCTCCAGGCCCGGAGCTTCTCCACGATCCAGGCCGCGAGCGCGGCCGGTGAATCGGTCAGGCCCACGGCGGCGGTCTGCGGCTTGGTGCGGTGCATCGCGGCGTACGCGCCCTCGGTGGCACCCCAGGACACCGCGCGCTCCCTCCACGCGCGCTCCTCGGGAGTGAGGTCGGCCGGGTCCCCGGTGAACACGGGCAGACCCCCGTCCATGCGGTGGACGGCCACCACGTGGTCGGGATGGTCCAGCGCGAGATAGCGGCTGACGTGGCTGCCGATGTCACCGCCGGCCGCGCCGAACCGCTCGTACCCGAGCACCCGCATGAGCTCGGCCCAGAGGCCGGCCACGGCGATCGAGTCGAGCGGCTCGCCCGCTGGGCGGTCGGAGTGTCCGTAGCCGGGCATGTCGGGCACGACGACATCGAAGGCGTCGGCGGGATCACCGCCGTGCGCGCCCGGATCGGTCAGCAGCGGGATCACCTTCGTGTACCGCCAGAACGAGTCCGGCCACCCGTGGCTGAGCACCAGCGGCAGCACGGGCCCGGTCGGCGCGACGGCCCTGGCGTGCACGAAGTGGATGCCCAGACCGCCGAGCCGGACACGGAAGCGGGGGAGCCGGGCGAGCTCCGCCTCCCGGGCCGGCCAGTCGAATCCGTCGGCCCAGTACGCGACGAGCTCGCGCAGATAGCCGAGGTCGGTCCCCAGCGACCACCCGGCGTCCTCGGGGGCGTCCGGCCAGCGCGTCCTGCGCAGCCGGGAGCGGAGATCGTCGAGCGCGGACGGATCGGTGCGCGCGGTGAACGGCACAGGACACGGCGGGACATCGGCCATGCCCGCATCCTAGAGAGCGCGCCGGGCGGATCGGCGCCACCGGCTCGCGCCGTGGCCGCTCGCGGGGCCGCGACGTCGAAGGGCGGGAGCCCGGCACAGGGTGCCCGACTCCCGCCCGGGGAACGCGTCCGCTCAGGTGCGGTAGGCGTAGTACGCGGCGTTCGGGTACGACGCGATGATGCTCGCCAGCGACCGGTTGTAGGTGTTGGTCGAGTGGTACGACACGTACGGCACACCCTGCGGGCTGCGGTACGTGACGATCATCGTGTGGTCCTTGGACCCGTCCTTGTTGAAGTCCATCTGGATGACGTCACCGACGTCGGCCTGATAGACGTTCGCGAGGCTGGTGACCCGCTTCGACGACAGCGCGAACCACGAGAACTCGTTGACACCGACGAACGAGTCCGACTGGATCTCGGAGTTGCCGAACCACTTGTGGAAGTCGGTCCCGTCACCGGGAACGTGCTTCCAGCCGCCGGCCTTCAGGGTCTGGCTGACGAAGTTCGTGCAGTCTCCGCCGGCGCCCTCCCCGTTGAAGTCCGGGTACGCCGGGTTGTACGTCTTCCAGTACTTCGCGGCGTACGCGGCCATCGCCTTGTAGTCGTAGCCGGTCGCCGAGAAGTTCTTCGGCTTCGCCGGCGCCGGCTGCGTGATGGCGGCACGGGTCGCCGAGGGCGGCGTGCTGTCACCGGTCATCGGCGTGACGACGGACGGCGCGGCCTGGACCTGGTTGACCGCGACCCCGGCGTCCGTGTCATGGACCCCCGTGAGCTGCCAGTCGCCCTTGCGGTCGGCCTTGAACGTCAGAGTGTGGTGCGCCTCGAAGCCGGTGGTCTTCGGCTCCGAGCCCGTGGCCTTGTCGTAGGCCAGCGTCGTCGTCTCGGTGACGTCGACCGTGGCCTGACGGCCCTTCACCCGCGTACGGTCCAGCGACACCGTGGTGTTGCCCGAACGGTACTTCTCGCCGAGCTCCGCCAGGCGGGCCTTGCGGCTCTCCAGCTTCGCCAGCGCGGACTTCTCGGCACGCGACTGGGTCGAGGACAGGCGTACGTCGCCGGAGAACCGAGACGTCTTCTGCTTCGTTGCGTCGCTGCCCACCAGGGCGTCGGTACGGTCGGTGAAGACCGCGTCCGCCAGCTTCTGGAAGGTCGCCCTCGTGGACGCGTCCACCTGCGGGTCGGCGGTGACACTCGCCGCGCCCGCGGACCAGTTGGGCAGCAGGGCTGCGCCGGCGACGACCGAGGCGGCCGCCGCCCCGACTATGGTCGCGCGTTGCCGCTTACGGCTCAGTTTCCTTGATTTCAATGGGGATCCCCTCTACACCGGTATTCGATACCGGAGCCGCATCCTCGCACGACGTGTGTGTCCCTTGTGAAGGGGGTTGCCGAAGCGGTATCGAGGCACGGCGGCCGAACGCCGCAGCTCCGCGCTCCGGCCGGCGGTCCCCGGCGGCGGCCGGTGGGCCGAGGACCGCAGGGCCGCCGGAAGGGACATCCACCGATTTCGGTGCCAGAGCGTCATATGCCGCTGGGGGAGGGCGTACTGGAGCAGGGGCTCCCGGCCGGACCGCTCTGTCCGGGTGCCCGCGCGAGCACGTCGAATGATCATGGCCCGCTCACCCGCGTACCCTCGGAACCGTGCCGCCATCTCCCCTGCGCCGCGTCGCCGTTCTCGTGCTCGAAGGCGCCAAACCCCTCGATGTCGGCATCGCCGCACAGGTGTTCACCACCCGGGCGAGCATGCCGTACGAGGTCAGGGTGTGCGGCGCGGAACCCGGCCTGGTCACCGGCGGCGACGGACTGTCGTACCACGTCGCCCACGGCCTCGAACAACTCGCCCGGGCCGAACTCGTCTTCGTCCCCGGCTACCGGTCCCCGGACCGTGAGGACCCGCCGCCCGCCGTCGTCGACGAACTGATCGCGGCCCATGAGCGGGGCGCCCGGCTCGCGGCCATCTCCACGGGCGCGTTCGCGCTCGCCGCCACGGGACTGCTCGACGGCAAGCGCGCCACCACGCACTGGCACTACACCCGGGCGCTCGCGGCGAAGCACCCGCTCGTCGACGTCGACGAGAACGTCCTGTTCGTCGACGAGGGCAGTGTGCTGACCTCGGCCGGAGCCGCCTCCGGCATCGACCTGTGCCTCCACATCCTGCGCGGCGACCTCGGCGTGGCCGCGTCCAACCACGCGGCCCGCCGCCTGGTCGCGGCCCCCTACCGCAGCGGCGGCCAGGCGCAGTACGTGCCGCGCAGCGTGCCCGAACCACTGGGCGAGCGGTTCGCCGCCACCCGCGAGTGGGCCCTGCACCGGCTCGGCGAACCCCTCTCCCTGGAAGCACTCGCCCAGCACGCGGCCGTCTCGCCGCGCACCTTCTCCCGGCGCTTCGCGGAGGACACCGGGTACACGCCGATGCAGTGGGTCATGCGGGCCCGTATCGACATGGCCCGCGAGCTCCTGGAGCGCTCGCAGTGGAGCGTCGAGCAGATCGCCGCGGGCGTGGGCCTCGGCACCGGCGCCAACCTGCGGCTGCACTTCCACCGCATCCTCGGCACCTCCCCGAGCGAGTACCGGCGCACCTTCACCCAGGGCGAATAGAGGGCCCCACACGGCCCGAGAGCGACTGGCGCGATCCTTGCGGACCATGGCGATCTCGCCGCTGTCACCGCCCGGCACCGCGCGCGAGTCTGGGAGGGAGCCGAAGGGACACCACTCATGACACGTATCGCCATCAATGGATTTGGCCGCATCGGACGCAACGTCCTGCGCGCCCTGCTGGAACGCGACACGGACCTCGAGGTCGTCGCGGTGAACGACTTGACCGAGCCCGCCGCCCTCGCCCGGCTGCTCGCCTACGACTCGACCTCCGGCCGGCTCGGCCGCCCTGTGACCGTCGACGGGGACACCCTGGTCGTGGACGGCAGGCGCATCAAGGTGCTCGCCGAACGTGAACCGGGGCAGCTGCCCTGGGCCGAGCTCGCCGTGGACGTCGTGCTGGAGGCCACCGGTCGCTTCACCTCGGCCAAGGCGGCCGGAGCGCACCTCGACGCGGGTGCGCGCAAGGTGCTCGTCAGTGCCCCGGCGGACGGCGCCGACGTGACGCTGGCCTTCGGTGTCAACAACGACGCCTACGACCCGGCCCTGCACACGATCGTCTCGAACGCGTCGTGCACGACCAACGCGCTCGCCCCGCTGGCCGCGGTGCTGGACGAGCTCGCCGGCATCGAGCACGGCTTCATGACGACGGTCCACGCCTACACCCAGGAACAGAACCTCCAGGACGGCCCGCACCGCGACGCCCGCCGGGCCCGTGCCGCCGCCGTCAACATCGTGCCGACCACGACCGGCGCCGCCAAGGCCATCGGCCTGGTGCTGCCGAACCTCGATGGCAAGCTGTCGGGCGACTCGATCCGGGTGCCGGTCCCGGTGGGCTCGATCGTCGAGCTCAACACCACCGTCGCCCGCGACGTGACCCGCGACGAGGTCCTCGCGGCCTACCGCGCCGCGGCCGAGGGCCCGCTCGCGGGCGTCCTCGAATACTCGGAGGACGCGCTCGTCTCCTCCGACATCACGGGAAACCCGGCCTCGTCGATCTTCGACTCGGCCCTCACCCGGGTCGACGGCCGCCACATCAAGGTCGTCGCCTGGTACGACAACGAGTGGGGCTTCTCCAACCGCGTCATCGACACCCTCCAGCTCCTGACCGCCGGCTGAGGCTTGAGCTCTGCGTCCTTGGCTCTGAGTCCTGGGCCCTGAGGTCCGCGTGGACGGCGGTGCGGCAGGATGGACTCATGAGCGTAGTCAAGATCAATGTCCTGACCGTGCCCGCCGAACAGCGGGAGACCCTCGAGAAGCGCTTCGCCTCGCGTGCCGGTGCCGTGGAGAGTTCGGACGGCTTCGAGTGGTTCGAGCTTCTCCGCCCCGTCGAGGGGACCGACGACTATCTGGTGTACACGCGCTGGCGTGACGAGGAGTCGTTCCAGGCGTGGATGGAGGGCCCGATGAAGTCGGCCCACCAGGGGGGCGGCGATCGTCCGAAGCCCGCTGCCAGTGGATCCTCGGTCTGGTCGTTCGAGGTCGTGCAGCAGGCGGCGCCGAAGAAGGCGTGACACCCGCCGGGAACAACACCCGCCCCGCACCCTGCGTTTGGTGCGGGGCGGGTTGCGTCGGGTTCCGTCAGGGGACGCCGACCTCGAACAGGACGTATCCGGCGTAGGAGCCGGAGGCGAGGGCCGCGACGGTCAGGACCGTGCACAGGACCGGGGTGCTGAGCCGGCGCATGGCGGTGGCGAAGGGGATCAGCAGGGGGAAGGCCGGCAGCAGGTAGCGGGACACGTTGCCGAAGATCTGTTGGCTGCCCAGGACGAGCGCGATGGTCAGCAGGGTGCTGACGGTCAGCACCGGTGGCGGGCGCAGCCGGAACAGCAGGGGCAGGCTGATCAGGGCCAGCAGGACGGTGCCGGCGGCGATGAGGTCTTCGTGGGGGAAGGCGAAGAGATAGTCGTAGTGGCCGACCATGAGGGACGTGAACACGTCGACGGTGTGCCGGCCCCCGTCGAACGAGTGGGCCCATGCCTTGTCCTGGAGCGTGAAGTACCCGCCGTAGTCGCCCATGCGGTGGCCGACCCAGCCGAGGTAGCCCGCCAGACCGACAGGGGCGATCAGCACGGCCGCGACGGGGCGCAGGACCGCGTCCAGGTCGCCTGCCGGTCGCGGGGCGGGGGAGCCCCTGTGGCCGCGCGCCGTGCGCCACTGCCGGACCAGGTCCAGGAACGCCGCCAGGGTGAGGGCCGCGATCAGCGCGGTGGCCGTGGGCCGGGTCAGGCCGGCGGCGCAGGTCAGCAGCCCCGCGGTGAGCCAGTTCCGGCGCATGACGGCGTAACAGGTCCAGGCGGCGAGAGCGACGTAGAGGGACTCCGAGTAGCCCGACCACTCGACACCGGACCCCGGCCACACGGCCCACAGCCCGGCGGCTGCCAGCCCGGCGCGCCGGCCGCTGATCAGGGCGGTCACGGCGCGGATGCCCAGCGCGGCGACGAACGAGGCGACGACGGAGACCACGAGGCCCGCGCCGAGCAGCCCGAGCCCGGTGCAGGAGGAGACCAGACGCATCAGGGCGGGGTACAGCGGGAAGAACGCGGCGGAGTTGCCCTCCAGGGTGATCAGGCCGGTGGCACCGCGCACCGGTACGAGGGCGGGGTGGTAGCCGTGCGCGGCGATCTGCTGGTACCACCAGCCGTCCCAGGTGGCCAGGACGTCCCAGACGTGGGCACCCCCTCCGAAGCGGGGGTTCTTCCGGCGGAAGTCACCGGAGGAGTCCAGCAGGCAGATGAAGACGCAGAAGCCGGTGAGCTTCATCGTCCCGTAGAGGGCGAGGACGGGACCGTGCCGCCCCGCCGCCCCGCGCAGCCGTCGGCGCCAAGTACGGTCGCCGTCCGGCACGGTGCTTTCGGGCAGGGTGGCCGTGGGCCAACGGACGCTGTTCCGGGGCCTGTTGTCCTGGCGGGCCGAAGCGACCGCGAGACCGGGCTCGTTCATCGTTCCCCGCCTCCCGTGTCGCCGGTCCGGGTCCCGGTGGTGAACACCCAGGTGCGCAGGAGCAGGAAGCGCAGCACGGTGGCCGCCAGACCGGCGGCGACGAGGACCATGATCTCGGTGGCGCGTCCGGGCGAGCGCGTCCAGTGGTGCAGCGCGGTCAGCGCGCCGCTGGTGAGCGCGAGGCCGAGGCCGAACACGGCCAGCCCCTTGGTCTGGTGACGCAGCGCGCCGCCCCGGCCGCGCAGCCCGAACGTGAGCCGACGGTTGGTGGCCGTGTTGGCGAGCGCGCACACGAGCAGCGCCCAGGCGTTGGCGGCCTGAGGCCCCGTCAGCGGGCGCAACTGCGCGTACAGGAGGACGTATCCGATCGTGCTGAGCGCGCCCACGGCGCCGAACCGCAGCAGTTGAGCCGTCAGGGAGGCCTGCGGCGCGCTCCCGGTGGCGTGTCCGAGCCGTGCCGTGGGCAGTGTGCCGCGGGCCAGCGCGCGGCCGATCCTCGCGATGCCCCGCAGATCGGCGACGGCGGTGGAGACCAGGTCGACCCGGCTGTCGGGGTCGTCCACCCAGTCGACCGGCACTTCGTGGATCCGCAGCCCGGCGCGTTCGGCGATCACCAGCAGTTCGGTGTCGAAGAACCAGCCCGAGTCCTCCACCAGGGGCAGCAGTTGCTCGGCCACATCGCGCCGGACGGCCTTGAAGCCGCACTGCGCGTCGGAGAAGCCGACCGCGAGGGTGGACCTCAACAGGGCGTTGTAGCAACGGGAGATGATCTCGCGCCGGGGTCCGCGGGTCACCCGGGAGCCACGGGCCAGCCGGGTGCCGATGGCGATGTCGGAGTGCCCGGAGATGAGCGGGGCGACGAGCGGCAGGAGTGCGTTCAGCTCCGTGGACAGGTCGACGTCCAGATACGCGAGCACCGGCGCCTTGGACTCCGACCACGCGGTGCGCAGTGCCCGGCCGCGGCCCTTCTCCTCGAGGCGTATCCATCGCGCCTCGGGCAGGTCGGCGGCCAGCCGGGCGGCGATGCGCGGGGTGGCGTCGGTGCTGGCGTTGTCGGCGACGGTGATGCGGAACGGGTACGGGAACGTCTCGCGCAGATGGGCGTGCAGCCGACGCACGCTCGGCTCCAGGTCCGTCTCCTCGTTGAACACGGGGACGACCACGTCCAGGACGGGTTCCGTGTGGTCCGCGGGCAGGGGAAGCCGAGCGGGCAGACGGTCCACGGGCACGTGGCGTGCGGGGAGTCCTTCCGGGCGCGGGGGCTCGCCGGGTGTGCGTTCCGGCGGGGGCTGCCTGTCGTGTCCCTCGAAGTCCTCCAGGTCCGCGAGACTCCCGAAGTCCGTGGGGGCGGACGGAAATGATTTCATCATGGTGTGTCCTGTTCTGTTCCCTGTCGCGGGGCAGGCCGAAGACGCTCACGGCCGAACCGCGCCGACTGGGTGGGGATGTGCGTGTCGTACGGACAGGGGTGGTGCCCGGTGGTGCTCGTGCCGGGCGCCGGGCCTATCCGGTGTTGGCCGCGGCCGACGAGGAGGATTCGGGTCCTGACGGCGGCGGCGAGGTCGTCGGGGTCCCGCTCGGCGTCGCGGGGCCTGTGGCGGGCGCGCTGGTCGTCGCCGTCCCGGGGCCCCCGGGGCCGGTGGGGGAGATGCTCGAACTCCCCGTCGCGCTGGGCGTGTCGGGCGGCCCGGAGGTCCCTGCGGTGCTCCCGGCCGTGGAGGTGGCCGACTCGGTAGGGCTCCCGCCCGAGGACGGGGTCGGGGACAGGGTGGCGTCCGGGGAGGTGGGGCTGACCGCGGGCCGGGGCACGGGACCCAGGGGGCGGTCGCGGTCCGGGGCGTGCGGCATCAGGAACAGCGCGACGCTGATCCCGGCCGCGGCCAGGACGCAGCTCGCGGCCTTCTGGGCCGAGCGGATCCTGCGGCGCGTGCGCACACCGGCCCGGAGGCTGTTCTGCCGCGCCGGCTCGAAGGGGGTGTGTTCCTGGGAGTCGCGCATCATCCGCGCCAGCTCCCGCTCGAAGTGGTCCATTCTTCCCTTCACCCCACCGGCTCGATGACATCCGCCAGGATCTGGCGCAGCCGCGCCACACCGCGTGACGCGTGGGAACGGGCGGTGCCCAGCGGGCAGCCCAGGACCTCCGCGACCTGTCGTTCGGGCAGGTCCTGGTAGTAGCGCAGCACTACGGCCGCCCGCTGCCTGGGCGGCAGTTGGGCGAGGGCCGCCTCCAGGCGCGAACGTTCCACGACGGCCGCGGACTCGTCGCCGGTGTGCGCGAGATCCGGCAGTGCCTCCACGGGCCGTTCGCCCCACCATCGCCGCCGCGCGGAGCGGGCCGCGGCGCGGGCCATGACCTTCCGTACGTACGCCTCGGGCGCCTCGTCGGCCACCTTCGGCCAGACGAACCACAGTTTGACCAAGGCCTCCTGGAGCAGATCCTCGGCGCGGTGCCGGTCGCCGGCGCAGAGCAGGCGGGCGAGGTGGAACAACGCCGACCAGCGGGCCGCGACGAACACGTCGAAGCCGCCGGTCCCCTCGGCTCTTGTCTGTCCCATCCGCACCGTCCCCGCACTTGCCGGCTCGTACACCTGGGGAAAGACGTCGGGGGGCGCCTCACTATGCACTTGTGTCACGTGATCTGGGTCACGCGGGCGGGGCGTGGCGATCGCCCCTCGTCGCGGCAGGACCTCGAAGCCCGCCGTGCGTGGGCCGCCCCGCCGATCGCTACCCGCTCGTCCCCAGCAATGAGGCCGCCGGCTGATCCGGTCGGCACCTCTCCAGATACTCCTGGAGGTCTCGGTGGAGGAACATGTAGCCCCCGCCCACCCGGCGCAGCAGCACCCGGTCCTCGGCGGCCCCCAGCAGTCGTGACAGGTCTGCGGGGAACAGACCGGAGGCCTCCGCGCCGAAGTAGGCGGCCCTGTGGCGCAGCCATGCTCGTCCGGGGCCGGCGGTCACCATGAAGGCCATGGTCGTGGGCAACGCGGCCAGAAGTGCCACCCACGGGCCGTCCAGCAGCATGGTGACGATGGTCGCGAGGAGCACCAGAACGATGAGCGCGAGCAGCAGCCCGTTGAGCCGCTGACGGGATGCCGCCAGGGCGCCGCCCCGGACTGTCGGCGGCTTCTCGTGATCAGGTGCGCTTCCTCCGGCCAGAACGCCGCCGCAGCCGAGGACCGCCGCCACGGCGAGAGCGGCACCGGCCGACGCGCCGGCGAGGAACAGCCCCCCGGACACGAGAGCGCCGAAGATGGCCCACGTGACCAGTCCGCGGAGGGCCGAGGCGCCTGACCAGGTCCAACTGGTCGCCGCGTAGATGTTGTACGTGTCGTGGCCGACGACAGGTCTGGCGAATCTCTCGACGACCGACGAGCGAAACACGAACAGGACCCCGAAGGTCAGCGCTACCCCGCAACCCAGCAGCAGAGAGCCGCCCAGGGCGGCGGTGACCGCGCCTCGGGTTCCGCGGACCAACGCCCCGAGTGGCGCGGCCGACAGGGCACCGGCCACCGCCGCCAGCCTCCCGCCGACCAGCCCGGTGCTGGTGTGGTCCCAGCCGACCTTGCGGGCGATCCAGCCGAGCGGCCCGCGGCGCTTGGAGACGGACCAGGAGGAACGGCGGTCGGGAAGCCAGGCCGGCGTCATCAGATCGGGGTAGAAGATGGTCTGTCCCTGCCGTGACATGAGGCGGGCCAGCCACACCAGGTGGTGGTAGATGTCCGCGGGTTTCAATGTCGCGGTGACCGTCGCGCCGTCCGCGGAACTCCTGAGGGCGCGGACCCGGTAGAGCATCTGGTGGACGTAGAGCCCGAACAGTGTCTGGCGGTAGTCACCCGTCGGGAGGTGCGTCCCCGGTTCGAGACGGGCGAACGCCAGGACGGCGATGTCGAGCATGAGCGGTGTGGTCAGGAGTTCGCGCACGGCGGGGACCTCCGCCACCGCCTGGCGCAGCGCGGCGAGTCCCGGTCCTCCGTTCGCCAGGGTGCGGGCTATCTGCTCGCCGTCCAAGGGCAGGACGCGTACGGCGCGAGATACCGACAAGCGCTGTCGCAGCTCGTCGAATTCCTGGGTGCGGCTGGTGAGCACGAGACCGGCGTCCCGGTATGCCGGATCGGTGCAGAATTCCTCGATGACTTCGAGGCAGCGGTCCCTCAGGGTCTCGTCGACCTCGTCGAGACCGTCGAGCAGCAGCATGACCGAACCGGAGGCCAGCCAGGCCAATGTGTGGGCCGTGTCGACGAGGTAGCGCTGACGTGTCTCCGCCGCGATCCAACCGGCCAGTCCGTCGGGGCCGTCCACCCAGGTGGACATCAACAGCACGAGTGGGGCGGGTATTCGGAGGTCTTGGCGCGCGGCGTTCACCTGGTCCGCCGCGAGTTCCAGCAGATGAGTGGTCTTTCCCGCCCCGGGGCTGCCGAGCACCAGCAGGCGAGCACCGACCTCGCCCCCGGTGACCTCTCGCAGACGCGTGCCTGCGGGCAGTTCCGCGCCGTCGACCAACGCCAGGGCCGTCGCTGCCCCGAAGGGGTCCTTGACCACCCCGAGTTGCTCTCCGAGGCCGACCTCCAGCCGCACCGCTGACGCCAGTGATTCCTCAAGAGCGTCGCGCACCCAGAGGCGCTCCGTCGTGTCGAGCAGGCCACGGCGCGCCGCAGCTTCTCTGTCCGCGTGCATCATGGCCGGTTCCTCGCCTTCGTCGGTGTGCCGTCTCCAGACGACAGCTGCCGTCCCTGACACGAGTACCGCACCGCACACGATCAAAAAGGCGGTCCGGTCGGAACCTTTCATGAAGAGCATGGCCAGGAGACAGACCGTCAGAACCAGGCTGACGAAGAAGAGGAAGGGGACGACCGTGTCCCGGCGGCCTCTTGGAGCCGTTGCGAACGAGAAGAGTCTGTACTCGGTGTGCCGAACCGAGGAGCCAGGACCGAGCGCATTGTGGTGCGCGTGACTCCCCGCGACCGCGTTGTGGTCACCGTCCGCGCGCGTGGAGTCTCTGTCGGCCTCGGCCTCGGCCTCGGCATCGTCCCGGTCCGGGTCCAGCAGACCTGTCATCGGGTCTCACTTCTGCCTCGGAACCGGCTCGGCGCCGCCGCCCCGAGCGATGACCGGCAGCCTACGGTGCCGGTGGCCCGCGTGGTCGGAAAACGCCTGAGCTTGCCTACGGGCCGTGATCCTTTACGACTTTCCCGGCGTATCGGGTCTCCGGGTCAGCACACTGATGAACGGCCGTGTGGAGCAGGACGGAAGGGGAGGTCGAGTGGCGGACGAGAGGTGGGGCATGGCCCGCGACATCGGTGTCGGCGCGGTGGCCTTCCTGGCGGGACTCGGCGCCGCCTGGGCCGTGTGCGGGTGGGTCGGTCACCCCGTGGGGGACGGAAACCGCTGGGCTCTTTGCATCGGATTCGCCACCGTGCTGGCGACCGCTGCCGGTACGGCGGCGCATCGCCGGATCGCAGGAAGCGGGAGGACGGCCCGCACGACGGTGACGGGCCATCACAACCGCGTGGCCGGAGCGGGAGCGCACGGGAACGACTTCGGCGATCGCCTGCCTCCGACGGAGCCCGTGCCGGCACCGCCCGCCCCGCCGGTCCCCTCGGCGGGGCCGACGGGTGAAACGGCGTCCGACGGCGATGTGCGGGTGGAAGGAGAGCGCAACCGGGTGGCAGGACCGAACGCGTCGCACAACCGCTTCGGCGACGGAGCACCGATGCCGGGCGAGGAGAGCGGTCGCCCGGCCCCGGGTTCCGGCCCGGGGCAGACGTGAGGTCCCCCGCCTGGCCGCGTTCGGGGCCGGACCGCAGGAATCGGGTGGTCGCGCGGAGTTGCCTATGAGTGCGGGCCCCGGTCCGCCCGATCGAGTATCCGGCTCTCGGCGGCGCCGGTTCGGCCGGTGGCCCCCCTTCGGGCCCGGGACGCGCCCCTGCGGCGTTCCTTCTTCAGTTCCCTGAGATAGGTCCGCGCGTCCACCTGGATGGTGTGACGGGTCGAGGTGACGTAGCGGCGGGCCAGACTCGCGCGGTACGCGCTCGTCTCGCGGCGCATCCGCTCCGGCTCAGGGAGTCCGCACCGGCCCTCCAGGAGGTCGGCCACCCAGTGCGACTGCGCCTCCGCGAGCGGCATGATCGCGCCGAGGGGCTGGACCAGTCCGATGAAGTAGAGGCCGGGGCGGTCCGGGGCGACCACCCGGTGGTAGAGGTCGATGGCGTTGTCGGACGGATCGATCAGCTTTTCGTCGAGGAACGGGAACGCGATGTCGTAGCCCGTGCAGTGGACGATGGCGTCGAACTCCTCCGTGCTGCCGTCCTCGAAGGTCACCCGGTCGCCCCCCAGCCGTACGGGAGCGGGCTTCACGGTCAGGTCGCCGTGGCCGAGGCGCGAGAGCAGGTCGTCGGAGATGGTGGGGTGGGCCCCCAGTACGCGATGCCGGGGTGTCGGCAGTCCGTAGTCGCTCAGCCGGCCCCGGCTGAGCCGCAGCAGGAGCCGAAGTCCCTGCTCCTGCACGGGCAGTGGAGCCCGGGCCAGCCAGGAGCCGGTGAGATGGTCGGTGGGGACGCCGAAGAGGTACTTGGGCAGGATGTGCGCGCCGCGCCGCATCGCGAGGACGGTGCGCCGGGACACCCGCGAGGTCTCCACCGCGATGTCACAGGCCGAGTTGCCGATGCCGAGGACGAGAACGCGCTTGTCCGCGAAGGGTTCCGGTGTCCGGTAGTCGTGGGAGTGCGTCTGGGTGCCGGTGAACGTCTCGGTCCCCGGCAGCGACGGCCGGGGCCAACGGGGCTTCCAGTGATGGCCGTTGGCGACCAGGACGGCATCGTAGAGGCGTTCCGCGGTCTCGCCCGAGTCCAGTCGGCGGGTCGTGACGTTCCACTGTCCGCCGGGGGCGGGTTCGGCTCGCACCACCTCGGTGCGGAAGGCGATCGACGGCCGCAGCCCGAAGTGGTCCACGAAGCTGTCGAAGTACCGGGCGATGTGGACATGGCTGGGGTAGACCGGACAGTCCCGCGGCATCGGGAAGCTCGCGTACTCCATGATCTGGCGTGAGGTGTTGATGTGCAGCGAGAGGTAGGCGGACGACATCCCGTTGTCGTTCAGATAGCGCCAGTTGCCGCCGACCTCGGAACCGCTCTCGTAGCAGTCGTACGCGATCCCGCGCGCCGCCAGCACCTGGCAGGCGGCGATCCCGGACGAGCCCGCCCCGATGACACACACCCTTTCCATGCCCGCCCCTTCCCCTGGACCCGTCCGTGACCACCTGGTCACATGACCGGGTGGTCACAGGCTGAGGCGCGAGACCCGTCGTGTCAATGACCTTGACCGGAGCGGCAGTTCGGGTATCGGGTGCGGCAACGGGCTTGTCCGTGCGCGTGTTTGCCGTCGGCTCCGATTTCCTGTCGCATGCGTTGACAGCGCCTGTTCACGCCGCCGACGATGACCGGGCGGTCACATGACCGCCCGGTCATACGCGGGAGCACGCATGCCCACTTCCACCTGGACCCGTCTGTCCCCGGTGCGGCGCGAACGGGTCCTGGTCGCCGCCATGGACGAGTTCGGCACCCACGGCTACTCCACCGGAAGCCTCAACGTCATCGCCCGCGAGGCCGGCGTGGCCAAGGGCTCGCTGTTCCAGTACTTCGAGGGAAAGCTCGACCTGTTCGCCTACGTGGCCGAGCAGACCTCGCTGCGCATCTACGCCGCCATGCGCCCCTGGCTCGACGGATACGACGGCTCAACGGAGTTCTCCCGCCATCTGACCGGCGCCCTGGAGGCGTGGTTCGACTACTTCGCCGGACATCCGCTGGAACGCGGGGTCACCGCGGCCACCAACATGGAGCTCGACCCGGCCGTCCGCGGCGCCGTGCGCGTCCCGGTGCAGGACATCTACCTCGCCGGCCTGCGCCCCCTGGTCGAGCGGGCCGTCGAGACCGGCGACCTGTGCGACGGAGCCGACACCGACGCCCTGCTGTCCCTGCTGCTCGTCCTGCTGCCGCACCTCGCGCTCGCGGCCCACGCACCCGGCTTCGAGGGCCCGGTGCGCCTCGCGGGCGAACCCCCGGAAGTCCGCCGGGCGAACATCGCGCGCCTGATCGGCCCGGTCCTCGCCGACTTCGTACCGAAGGGGCCCTGATGGCGACGCCCGACTACGACGTGCTCGTCATCGGCTCCGGATTCGGCGGCAGTGTCACCGCCCTGCGCCTCACCGAGAAGGGCTATCGCGTCGGGGTCCTGGAGGCCGGCCGCCGCTTCGCCGACGCCGACTTCCCCCGGACCTCCTGGCAGGTGCGCGACTACCTCTTCGCCCCGCGCCTCGGCTGCACGGGCATCCTGCGCATGACCCTGCTCGGGGACGTCCTCGTCCTCACCGGCGCGGGCGTCGGCGGCGGCTCACTCGGCTACGCCAACACCCTCTACGAGCCGCCCGACGCCTTCTACGAGGGCTCGCTCTGGGCCGGCATCACCGACTGGCGCGGCGAACTCGCGCCCTACTACGCCCGGGCCCGCCGCATGCTCGGCGTCACCGCGAACCCCCTGTTCACCGACGCCGACCGGCTCCTGCGGGACACCGCGAGCGACCTCGGCCGCGCGGACACGTTCAAGGCCGTACCGGTCGGAGTGCACTTCGGGCCGCCCGGCACCGCGGCGGGCGCCCGCGTCGCGGACCCCTACTTCGGCGGCGCGGGACCGGACCGCGACGCCTGTCTGCACTGCGGCGCCTGTATGACGGGCTGCCGGCACAACGCCAAGAACACCCTGCCCAAGAACTACCTGGGCCTGGCCGAACGCGCCGGGGCCCAGGTGCTGGCCCTGCGCACGGTCACCGACGTCACCCCGGACGGCGAGGGATGGGCCGTCACCTCGGTACGCACCGGCGCGGGACCGGCGCGCCGCCGACGCACCCTGACCGCCCGGCACGTCGTGTTCGCGGCGGGTGCCCTTGGCACCCAGAACCTGCTGCACCGCCTGCGCGAACGCGGCTCCCTGCCGCGGGTGTCGTCCCGCCTGGGCCGGCTGACCCGCACCAACTCCGAGGCGATCCTCGGTGTCCGGTCCCGGGACGCGTCCGCCGACTTCAGCCGCGGAGTCGCCATCACCTCCTCCGTGCACCTCGACGAGAACACCCATGTCGAGGCCGTCCGGTACGGCCGCGGCAGCAATCTGCTCGGACTGCTCGGCGCGATGCTCGTCGACCCCGTGCCGGGCCGCTCCCGGCTGCTCACCGGACTGGCCGCGATGGCACGCAACCTGCGGGACCTGCCGAGCCTGCACAACCCGCGCCGCTGGTCCCAGCAGACCGTGGTCCTGCTGGTCATGCAGTCCCTCGACAACTCCGTGACGACGTACCTCCGCCGCACGTTCACCGGGCGCGGGCGGCTGACCAGCCGCTCGGGCGAGGGCACCCCGAACCCGACCTGGATACCCGCGGGGCACCGGGCGGCCCGCAGAGCGGCCGAACGCAGCGGCGGCCAGGCTTGCGGCACCTGGGCCGATCTGTTCGACATCCCCACCACCGGACATCTGATCGGGGGCTGCACCGTCGGCGAGACCCCGGAGACCGGTGTGGTCGACCCCTACCACCGGCTGCACGGACATCCGGGCCTGCATGTCGTCGACGGCTCCACGATCTCGGCGAATCTCGGGGTGAACCCCTCGCTCACCATCACCGCCCTGGCCGAGCGGGCCGTCGCCCTGTGGCCCAACCACGGCGACGAGGACCCCCGGCCCGCACCCGGCCGGCCCTACCTCCGTGTGCCGCCCGTACCGCCGCGCCACCCGGCCGTGCCGTCGGGCGCACCGGCCGCCCTGCGGCCGGATCCCCCCACAGGAAAGGACACCCCGTGACGAGCTACCCCGAGGAACCCTGGCGGTTGGGCGGTCAGATGTATCTGTCGCTGTGGCTGGTGCCGGTCCGCGAACTGCCCCGGGTGGCGGAGGGCACCCGGCCGGTCACCGTCGCCGGGCGCGGCGCGGTCGGCGCGGCCTGGGTCGTCTACGAGAACGACAGCGTCCTGCACTACAACGAACTGCTCCGGGCCGTCCTCGTACGGGACGGCCACCGCCCGCGGGTCTGCATCACCGACATCTGGGTGGACAGCGCCGCCTCGATGGCGGGCGGCCGGGAACTGTGGGGCATCCCGAAGGAGTTGGCGGACTTCGACATCGACAGGACCGCAGGTCTACGGGCCGGGGCCGCGACGGAGAAGGAGGTGCTGGCCACCGCGGCCTTCGAACCGGGCCGCCGGATCCCGGGCCGCTGGCCCCTCGCCTACCGCGTCGCACAGAACCTCGACGGCGCTCTCAAGACCAGTTCCGTGCGCTCGCGTTCCACCGTACGCACGGCACGGGCCCACTGGATCGCACAGGGGAGCAGCCCGCTGGGGGAGTTGAGCCGCCGCCGGCCTCTGTTCAGCCTCGCCCTGAACGACTTCGCCATCCGGTTCGGGGACGCCGTCGCCGATTCCCCCACGCACCCGGCACGGAGCGTCACGCCCCGCTGATGGAGCGTATCCACGCCGGGTGAACTCGCCGACGATGGATGAGAGTTGGACAAGTGGAGGGGGATCAAACCCTGTTCCGGCGGCCTACCGGCCGGTATACAGACCAGGTCGGGTCTGCCGGGACAGGAGCCGTCCGGTCCGCCGCGGCGCCGCGATCCCGCGCGCCATGGAACACCGGTACCCGTTCAGCAGGCTGTCAGGGTTTCAGGGGAGGGGCACGATGAACGATCACACGCGTCCGGAAAACGCCGATCCGAAACGGCGGCGCGCCATGGCGTTGGGGGCCGCGCTGAGCAGTTGCGCGCTCGTCGCCGGTGTCGCGGCGGCGACCCCCGCCGAGGCGGGCGAAGGGCACACGGGGCACGGCGTGCACTACGTCGCGCTCGGCGACTCCTACACCTCCGGGCCGCTGATCCCGCAGCAGATCGACGCCAACTGCGCGCGCTCCGACCACAATTACCCCACGATCACCGCGGCCGCCCGCAAGGTCGCCTCGTTCACGGACGTCAGCTGCTCCGGCGCCAAGACCGACGAGATGTGGAAGGCACAGGGGACCAACGGGCCGCAGCTGGACGCGGTCAAGCGCGACACCGATCTGGTGACCCTCCAGATCGGCGGCAACGACGTGGGCTTCGGCCCGATCATCGCCACCTGCGCCGGGCTCAGCTCGAAGGACCTCGCGGGCAACCCCTGTCAGCAGTACTACGGCGCCGCGGGCTACGACCAGCTCACCGTGAACATCCTCCAGACGGCCCCCAAGGTCGCCCGGGTGCTGCGCGAGGTGCACGCCAGGGCGCCGCACGCCCGCGTGGTGGTCGTCGGCTACCCCGACCTCCTGCCCGACGACGGCAGCGGCTGCTACCCGACGGTGCCGTTCGCGGCGAAGGACTTCCCCTATCTGCGGGACACCGGCAAGCGGCTCAACCTCATGCTCCGCGCGGTGGCCTTCCTCAACCGGGCCGAGTACGTGGACACCTACACGCCGACCGTCGGACACGACATGTGCAAGGCCCCCGCCGACCGCTGGATCGAGCCGCTGCGCCCGACCTCGCCCGCCGCTCCGGCCCACCCCAACGCCAAGGGCCAGGAGGCCATGGCGAGCGCCGTGCTGGCCGAGCTGGGCCGGGGAGCGGGCCACCACCGCCGCTGACCGGCCGGTACCTCCGGCGATCGACGGTGTCCCTGTCGGCGAGCGCCCCGCGCGCTCGCCGACAGGTTCCGCGGCCCGGCCGTGTCAGGAAGCCGGTACCTCGTCCACGAACGCGGTGCCGGCGCCGCGGTAGGCGGCCACCTTGGAGGAGACCTGGGCCGGGGTGAGCACCTGGTCCTTGACGTGCAGCACGTAGTCGACCTGTTCGTCGTACGCGCGCGCTCCCGTCGAGGTCTGTCCGGCGAGGTCGATCAGCCACTGGTTGAAGTTGATCGACATCGGCCGCTCGGGCAGGTACTGGGCGTCGTGGGTGCCGAACAACTGCCCGTCGATGTAGTACTTGATGCTGCTGTCGTCGATGGTCAGCACCAGGTCGTGCCAGCCGGCGTAGCTCTGCCGCGACTCGGTGTGCTGGTTGACGGCCTGCCAGGGATCGGGGTTGTACGTCTCCCACGAGGTCGTGTAGAGGATGTTCCCCGGCTCGCCCCAGCCGCCGTTGGGCAGGTACTCGAAGTCGTACTCGGCGTAGTCGTCGGCCATCGGCGCGGTGAGGTCGTTGATGGTGAAGAACGTCTGCACCAGGTGGTCGCCGTCCGGGCCCGCCTTCGGCGCGTCGGCGAACTTCACCCGCGCCGCGTAGGTGCCGTTCTTGAACTTCATGCTCTTGGAGACGACTTCGGTCTGCCGGGTGGACTCGGCGGTGCCCGCGGTCGAGGTCTCCAGGTTCATCACCTTGTTGCCGGACACGGTGGGGAAGGTGACCTTGGACGGGTCCCAGGTCGCGCCGGGGACCCCCGGACCGCCGGAGGTGGAGCGGACGTTCCAGCCGTGCGCGGAGATCGCGGGGTCGCTGTACGACGTGTAGCTGAAGTCGTCGAACAGGGCCTGGCCACCGCCGGGCGGGTCGGTCGGACCGGTGGGGCCGGTCGGGTCCGTCGGGTCGTTGCCCTCGGGCGCCGTGCCCCACACGGTGGTCCCGGCGAGCTGGGCGGTGACCTTGCTCCAGTCCGCGTACGAGGTCTGCGCGCCGCCGAAGGAGTAGTCGTCCGCCTGGTTCACGGGCTGCCAGCTGGACTGGTAGAAGCGCAGCTGCATGTCACCGGTGTCGGCGCCCGGTGCCAGGGTGCCGGCCCCGGAGGTGAAACCGATCTCCAGGTAGGTGTCCGCGGTCCCGGTGGGATGGGCCGGCGCGCCGAAGGTGCCGGTGACGTTCGCGCAGCCCTTGACCGCCCAGGAACAGGCGAAGCGGTACGTGGCGCTCGCGGAGTCCGCCTTGAAGTAGTAGCGGATCTTCACCTGACTCAACTGCACGTTCGCGGAACCGGTGTTGCGTACCTTGAACCAGGGCTCGCTCTGGTCGGCGGTGGCTCCGGGGGCGCTGGTGCGGTACTGGACGGCGAGGCTTCCGGCCGCGGCGGCGGGGGCGGACATCGGCACGGCCACCAGGGCGGTGCCGCCCATGAGGGCCGACAGGGCGAGAGCCACGCGGCGGCGGCCCGAGAGGGGACGGCCCGAGGGGGGACGGTTGCTCATGTGGGTTCCTTTCGATGGGCTCCCGCCGGCCGCGGGAGGTGGGGGTGCTCAGGAACACGTGGAGACTTGCCGTGCTTGACCAGTTGAGCCGGTCGGCTTTACCAGTTGGCGTCGCCTGAAAGTGGCATAGACCAATGCGCTCGTCAACCCCCCTGTAATCAAAGGGACTTGGTGCGACGAGGATGATGTCCGCCTCCCGTCCGGTCGAGCGTGCCGGAACCGATCCCCCCGAGCTGTGGACCAGTTAGGGTCGGAGGGCATACCAGTTGGCCGGGCACCGACGACGAGCGAGGTCGCGTATGGAGATCGATCCCGCCGCCTCCCGCGGGGTACTGAAACGGGAAAGGGTCCGGGACGCGATCCTGGAACTCATCGAGGAACGCCGTCCCGGCGACGCCATCCCCTCCGAACGCACCCTGTGCGCACAACTCGGGGTTTCCCGGCCCACTTTGAGGGCGGCCGTGGACCAACTCGTTCTCGCCGGACTCCTGGTGCGTGAACACGGCCGGGGCATGTTCGTGGCGGCCGAGAAGATCACCCAGGAACTCGTCCCGGACACAAGGACCTTCAGCCTGCCCCGGGCCGCTGGCACCTGGACCAGCAGACTCCTGGAGTTCAGTACGGTGCCCGCCGGCGCCCGGGTGGGACGCAGACTACGCGTCTCTCCCGCGGCGGACATCCGGTACGTGGCACGGCTCCGGCTCGTCGACGGCTCACCGATGGCCATCGAGTACCTGCACGTCCCCGCCCGTCTGGTGCCGGACCTGACCAGTGACGAACTGGAGAACGGCGACCTGTACGAACACCTCGGTGAACGGCACGGGATCCAGGTCTCCGAGGCGGTCCAGTCGATCGAGCCCACGGTCCTCACCCGCGACGAGGCGGGCCTGCTCGATGTGCCGGAGCTGTCCCCCGCGCTGCTCTTCGAGCGTCTGACCTCGGACGCCACGGGCCGCCCGGTGGAGTACGTCCACTCGATCTACCGGGGGGACCGCTACCGCATCGTCTCCCGGCTGGCCCTCGGCCCCCACCCGGAGCGCCCGTCGCCCGGCGGCGGGCACCATCCCGGTATTCCGCCGGGCGACTTCCCGGCGGGCGGACCTGTCACCTTCTCCACGCGGGGCGTGGTGGCCGACGGCTACTTCGGACCCGATGCGGGGCGAGGGGAGAGCGGCCCCGCGACGTGACGGCGGCGGGCGTGCCGCCGCTCACCCGCTCCAGGCCGGCGGACGCTTCTCGGTGAACGCCAGCGCGCCCTCGGTCGGTACGGCCCACGTCGAGCCGGTCGGCGTCAGGGAAGCGGGCCTCGTCCCGGTTGGCGGAACCGATCAGGAGGCTGACGATGTCTCCCTTCCGGATCAGCCGGCCGTGCAGGCTGATCGGTTCGGCGGCGCACCGGAAGGTTGCGTCCCGCACGGGGGAGTCGTGGCGCAGCAGTTCCTCGACCGCTGTGCCGAGGAGCGCCGGCCCCGCCTGCGGCGCGGTCAGCCGGGCGGCCTGGTCCGGGTTCCGGAGCAGTGCCAGCATGCCGTTGCCGATGAGGTTCAGCGGAGCCGCGACGGCCGCGATCACGTCGACGTGGGTGTCGTGTTCGATCCGGTCCAGCAGTCGGTCGGCGGTGTCCGCGATGAAGGGTTCGAGACCGGCGATACGGCGGGGTACGAACGCCGCGTTCACCAGGGCCCGAAGACGGGTGTGGTCCGGGGGGTCGGCGTGGACCAGATGCCGGTTCAGCCCGGCCGGCCCCGGAACGTATCCGGCTACCCGGTCCGGGTCCTTGCTCAGCCGTCCGTCGGTCAGGAGGGCTCGGACGTCCGCGTAGCGGGAGATCTGCCACACGGTGGGCCGACCGGACCTGCGGTCCGCGTGGGCGGGCGCGTGCCGGCGCAGCCAGGCGAAGTACGGATAGGGATCCCGCACCCGTTCGGCCAGGAGGCGAGGGGGCGGGGACGGTACGAAGGGAGCGGACACTCGGGCTCCGGACTCGGTGATCGATTCGGACACCGCGCCGACGTCCGGGCGCTGCCGAAAGAAACGGAAGCCGCCGCCACCGCGCGCCACCGGACAGGCAAGATCGCCCCGACGGCTCGGTCCGGGCCCATGGTCGCGGAGGTCGCGCCTTGGCTCGGGCCGGTGCGGTCCGCCGCGCCGCGGCGTGGCACCTGGGCTAGTGTGATCTGGACAACGTGCTCATTCCGGTTATTTCGTGCTGCCGGTCGTCCTGCCGCCCCTCGTGCGCCCACCGCTGATCCGCGAAGTGGCGCCGAAACCTCGTGGCATGCGGGACGTGAGGGCCGTCGCGGGGAGTCACCGGCGTACGCATTCCGGACCAGATGCGAGAGGACCCGTCCATGCCCTATGCCACCGCCAAGGACGGCACGCAGATCTTCTACAAGGACTGGGGATCGGGCCAGCCCGTCGTCTTCTCCCACGGCTGGCCGCTGACCGCGGACGCCTGGGACGCCCAGATGAAGGTGATGGCGGACAACGGCTTCCGGGCCGTCGCCCACGACCGGCGCGGTGGCGGACGCTCCGGTCAGCCCTGGGACGGCAACGACCTGGACACGTACGCCGACGACCTCGCGGCCGTCATCGAGACGCTCGACCTGCGGGACGTCATCCTGGTCGGCCATTCGACCGGCGGCGGCGAGGTCACCCGCTACATCGGCCGGCACGGCTCGGGCCGGGTGGCCAAGGCGGTCCTGGTCGGCGCCATCCCGCCGCTGATGCTGAAGACCGACGCGAACCCCGAAGGCCTGCCGATCGACGCCTTCGACGAGATCCGCAAGGGCGTGGAGACCGACCGGTCGCAGTTCTACCGGGACCTCAGCGCCCCGTTCTACGGCGCCAACCGTGAGGGATCGACCGTCACCCAGGGGACGCGGGACGAGTTCTGGCTCTGGGGCATGACCGTGGGCGTCAAGGGCGCCTACGACTGCGTCAAGGCGTTCTCCGAGACCGACCTGACAGAGGACCTCAAGAAGATCGACGTCCCGACCCTGATCGTGCACGGCGACGACGACCAGATCGTGCCCATCGTGGCCTCGGGCGACAAGTCCTCGAAGCTCGTCAAGGGCGCGGTCTACAAGGTGTATCCGGGCGCCCCGCACGGCCTTGCCATGGTGCCCAGGTTCGCCGACGTGTTCAACGCGGACCTGCTGGCCTTCGCGCGCGGCTGACACCGGCGCCTTCCTCCGGGAACGCCTCCCGAATACGGGAACGCCACCCGACGCACGGGACGGGCCCGCCGGGTCCCGCCGGACACCGCCTCAGGACGGTGAGCCGGGGGACCCGGCGGGCCCGTCCCCGTCCGTCCCGCCCGGATCGCCCGTCCCGTCCGCACCCTCGGCCGTGTCGGGGAGCGCCTGTTCGGTCCAGATGGCCTTGCCGTCCGGGGTGTAGCGGCTGCCCCAGCGCTCGCACAGGGCGTTGATGAGCTGGAGCCCGCGGCCCCCCTCGTCGGTGTCCGTCGCCCGCCGGATGCGGGGCATGGTCAGACTCGCGTCGGACACCTCGCACACGAGCGTCCCGCTGCACAGGAGGCGAAGCCCGATGGGGCCGTTGGCGTGCCGGATGACGTTCCCGACGAGCTCGCTGGCCAGCAGCTCCGTCGTCATGACGAGGTCCTCCAGGTGCCATTGGGCGAGCTGCTCCCGTACATGGCGCCGGGCCTCGCCCGCGGCCTCGGGACCCTCGGGCAGGGCCCATGAAGCCACCTGCCGGTCGGCCACGTGGTGCAGACGCGCGATCAGCAGGGCGGCGTCGTCGGCGGTGGGCCCGCCCGGCAGCAGTCCGGCGGTCACGGAGTCGCACAGCTTCTCCAGATCGGGGGTGCCCTCCTGGCCGGCGAGCAGCCCGGCGAGCTGTTCCATGCCCTGGTCGATGTCCCGCTGCGGCGACTCCACCAGCCCGTCGGTGTAGAGGACCAGCAGGCTTTCGGCGGGCAGCTCCAGTTCCGTCGTCTCGAACGGCGGGAACGCGGCGCCCAGCGGAGGGTTGACGGCGATCTCGGGGAAGTGGGCACTGCCGTCCGGGCGGACGACGAGCGGCGGTGGATGACCCGCCCTCACCATGGTGCACGATCCGTCGGTGGAGTCGTACAGCGCGAATAGACAGGTCGCGTACGAGTGATCGCCGAGGCCACTCACGATGTCGTTGAGGTGGCCCATGATCTCGTCGGGAGGCAGTTCCAGGGCGGCCAGCGTGTGCAGCGCCGTCCGCAGCCGCCCCATGGTCGCGGCCTCGGACAGACCGCGGCCCATCACGTCACCGGCGACCAGGGCCACCTGGCCGGAGGACAGCGGGATCAGGTCGTACCAGTCCCCGCCCACGTCGGAGGTCCCACCGGCCGGCAGATAGCGCGCCGCCGCGGTCGCCTCGGGCACGGTGGGCAGTCCCCTGGGCAGCAGCGCCTGCTGGAGTTCCTCGGAGCGGGTGAGCTCGGCCTCGTACAGCCGTGCCCGCTCCAGCGCGTGCGCCACCAGGGCACTGATGGTGATGAGGAGCGTACGTTCCTCGGACGTCAGACGGTGCTCGGTGTCGTAGGCGATGACACACACGCCGAAGGTGTGACCGGAGGCCGTCAGAGGCAGGAACGCCCAGGCTTCCTGGCCGGCCGGAGGCCGGTTGCCGGCGGCGGGGAAGTCCGCGGCCCATTCCTCGCGCGACGAGTAGAAATGCGGTGCGCCGGTACGGACCGCCTCCCCGGCGGGACCGGTGTCCGCCGGCTCCAGACCGTGCGCCGCGCGCATCGGCCCCGGGAACGATCCCGGACCGCCGACGGATCCGATCCGCACCAGCTTCTCGTCCTCCAGGACGAGAACGAGCAGGGCCTGGGCGCCGAACGGGGGCAGGACGCGCTGGGCGAGAGCCGTCACCACGTCCTCGGAGGTGGTCGCCGAGGCGAGCTGTGTGGTCAGCTCCGCGGTCCGGCTCGCCCGCTCGGTGGCGACCTCGACGGCCGCCACCTGCTCGGCCTCACGGCGGCGGCGGTCGGTGACATCGGTGAAGTACACCGTCAGGCCGCCGGGTACGGGGACGATCCGCAGGTCGTAGCAGCGTCCGGTGTCGGCCACCGTGATGTCGAAACCCGCGGCCGAGGCCTGCCCGTCACCGTCCCGGCACCGCTCCTCCAGCTCGGGCACATGGCGCAGCGCGGGCAGTTCCCACAGGCTCCGGCCGAAGAGCTGCTCGTCGGCCGAACCGAGAATGCGCTCCGCCTCCAGGTTGGCGAAGGTGATCCGCCAGTCGTCGTCCACCGACAGGAAGGCGTCGCTCATGTGCCGCAGGGCACGGCTGAGCGCGTCGCGGGTGGAGCGCGCCGCGTCGCTCGCCCAGCCCTTGCCGACGATGCGCGCGACCCGGCCCTCGCCGTCGAGCACCACATGACCGGACGCGCGGGTCCAGGTGTAGCCCCCGTCGCCGCGCCGGACCCGGTACTCGGCCTCGAACGGCGCGTGGGTGCGGATGGTGCGTTCGGCCGCGGCCAGGGTGCTCGCGAGGTCGTCGGGGTGCACGACCTTCATCCAGGACTCGACACCGGGCACGAACTGCCCGGGCTCGGTCTGGTACACCTTCATGGCCGCCGGGTCCCACAGCAGCTCGCCCGTGCGCACGTCCCACTCCCACGTGCCGACCGGAGTGGTGTCGAGGTCGGTGCGCATCCGGGTCGGCGCCGGCATCTTCTTCAGCCGGTTCGTGGTCCATTCGGCCACCGCGGTGAGGAAGGCCCGCTGTTCGGGCGTGGGTTCCTCGTTGTCTCCGGTGAGACAGGTGATCGCACCGATGGCGCGGCCCTCGTAGGTCAGCGGTACGGCGAACCAGCCGGACCGCGACAACAGCGGCGCCGTGGGCTCGTCCAGGTCGGAGGGGAGCGCGGCCACCCAGACGGGCCGGCCGGAACGCACGGCCCGTGCGGTCGCCGTGGGCCCGTCCTGGTCGACGATCTCCCATGCGCGCGTGACCGACGACGGCAGTCCGGTGGAGGAAACCAGACGCAGGGCCGACATGGGGCCCCGCAGGTAGACGGCCCCGCCGACGCAGCCCAGCTCCGCGATGGAGTGCTGAAGGGCGAGCCGGAAGACCTCGCTTTCCGTGATGCCGTCGTCAGCGGTGTCGAGTAGGTCCAGCCGCCTGATCACAGACCCAATATAGGGCGCAATGTCTTAAATGACATTAAAGCGATGGTGTGTGCGCGAGAGCGCCCCCGGCCCGGGTCCCGGGTTGCGGGGTGGGGTGCGCGACACCACGCTGGCCACGACACCCGCGTGATCGACGGCCCGGGACCGGTCGCCCGATTCCCTCCGGGGCGCGCGGTGGTCCGCGTCCGGGCGCGCGTGACGGGAGGGCCCGACGACGGGAGGACGGTGGCACACAGGTGAACGCCGGATCACGTCGTCCCGGACGACGGTCGGGTGAGCCCGGGACGGGTCCGCTCGGCGAACCCGGCACGGCTCACGGCCTGCCCCGGACGCGTCACGGCGCGGGGAACCGCTCCTCGCGCGGCACCCGGGCGGTCGCGCTGGCACGCACGGACGCCCGGCGCGGTACCGGAGGCCGCCAGGCGTTCCCGGTGAACCACGGGCTGGGGGTGGCCGCGGCGTACGCCTGGCGGCTGATCGTCGTCGGCGTCGTCGCCTACGCGGTCTTCGCGCTCCTGGGAAAACTTCAGCTCGTCGCCGTGGCCCTGTTCCTCGCGCTCGTCATCACGGCGGTCCTGCGTCCGCTCGCCGATCTGCTGGCCCGCCGCATGCCGAGGACCCCGGCGGTGATCGTCAGCATCCTCGGAAGCATCCTGGTGGTGCTCGGCGTGATGGCGCTGGTCGGGCGCGTCGTCGCGGGCGAGTCGGGGCAGCTGGGCCATGAGTTCGCCGGAGGCCTGGGGCGGATCGAACGATGGCTGGAGGGCTCGCCCTTCCATCTCAGCCACGCGGTGCTGTCGGGTCTCCAGGGCAAGGTGGTCAACTTCGTCTCCGAGCACCGTTCCGTACTGATCAGCAGCGCCCTCAACGGCGCGGGCCGAGTGGTCGAGTTCGTCACCGGACTGGTGCTCGCGCTGTTCTGTTCGCTGTTCTTCATCCGCTCGGGTGACAAGTTCTGGCGCTGGTTCCAGGAACTGATGCCGCAGAGCGCGCGGGACCCGTGGGACCGTGGCGGGCGGGCGGCCTGGCGGACCTTCGCCGGCTACACGCGCGGCATCATCATCGTGGCGGGCACCAACGCCGTACTCGTCGGCATCGCCCTCTACGTGCTGGGCGTCCCGCTCGCGCTGCCCCTGACGCTGCTGGAGTTCTTCGCCGCGTTCATCCCCCTGGTGGGCTCACCCGTCGCGCTCGGCGTGGCCACCGTCGTCGCGCTCGCCACCCGGGGGCCGGTCGTCGCGATCATCGTGCTCGCCCTGATCGTCGTCATCGGCCAGCTGGAGGGGCACGTCCTGCATCCCCTCGTCCTGAGCTGGGCGGTCCGGCTGCATCCCGTGGTCGTGGCCGTCTCCGTCATCGCCGGGAGCATCCTGGCCGGTGTGACCGGTGCGGTCGTGGCGGTCCCGATGGTGTCGGTCGCCTGGTCGGTGATCAGCGAGCTGCGGGCACGCCCCGAGCCGGAACCCTCCGGGCGCTCACCGGGAGGCCGGTCCGGGGCGCCCGAACCGGCCGCCGAGTCGACGGGCAAGGCCGGGGCGGGCGATCCGTGACGGCGATCCGCGAGGCGGGGGGTGGCGGGGCGGGCGCCCCGGCCCCGCCGGCGGCCGCACCGGTGGCGGCGCCGTGGCCCCGGCGCCGCCGTGACGTCGTACCCCGACCGCTGTGACCGTCAGGAGGCCTCGACGGCCGCCTTGATCCGTCGGCCGAAGGCGTCCGCGTCCTTGCGGGCCGCACTCAGCGCGAAGCCCACCAGCACCTTGCCGACGCCATGCCCTTCGAGGACGTTGAAGATCCTCACGCGGGTCGTCCCGGGGCCGGTGGACTCCAGGTCGTAGCCGCCCTCCTTCGCCATCACGATGTTCTTGGAGACCTCGGCCCAGCGGATCCGGCGGGACGGCTCGAACTCGGTGATCCGGAACTTGCGGCCCGTCTTCATGCCGGCGTCCTTGACCGTGCTCGTGAAGACGGTCCCCACGGCCGTCGGGCCCTCCGGGGTCTTCGCGATCGACTGCACCCTGGGGCTGAACTCGGGGTCGTTCGTACCGGCGGCGAGGAAGGCGAAGACCTCCTCGATGGGGCGGTTGATCTCGGTTGTCGCCTCGAACTGACCGGACACGGTTCCTCCTGTGCTGCGATCACGGACCGCCCGCTGGGGGGCGCGCGGGGCCTGGCCCACGCCCGTTCAGCCTAGGGCGTGTCCGCAAAGTCTCGCCTGCCCGGCGACGCCTGGCACGCTCCCCCAAGCTCTTCGAGCAGGGGGGACCCCCATGATGCCGCCGGGCCCGCCCTCCGGGCGCACGACGCGACTTTGCGGACACGCCCTAGGGGCGGACGGCCCGGCGGGCGCGGCGCACGGGCTTCTTCAGTGGTCGAATCCGTCGGTCAGGCGCACGGTGTAGCCGTCCTCCTCCATCAGGACGACGGTGACGCCGAAGGGGTTGGGATGGTCCAGGTCCATCGGAGTGAAGGCGTAGTCGACGGCGGCCCGGACCGGCGGCGGGAGCTCGCCGCCCGGCCGCGGCGCGAGGGCCTCGCTCCATGCGAGGGCGGCATGAAGGTCCTCCGGGGTCCCGGAGGACTCCGAGGGGACCTCTTCGCCGTACGGGAACTGGTGCAGCACATGGCCGTCCGGGGTGGCGCGGACCATGTTCAGACAGGGGGCGGGCCCGACGACGGGCAGCTCGCAGGCGGTGGCGACCTCGTGCGTCTCCCAGGCCAGGACGACCTCGTCCGCGCCCGCCGCCGCGGCGATGTTCGACAGCGCCGCGATGCCGGTGAGGGCGTCGGCCCCGGGCTTCGTCGGACGGACCCAGATCAGCCCGACCAGCTCGCCCCGCACGAGCGGCATGATGACCGGCCGGGGCACGGCACCCTCGCGCACTCCCTTGACGTAGGCGCTCTTCATCGAGCCGACCAGCGTGTCCCACGTGCTCGTGTCCACGGAAGCCCCTTCGCCGCTGTTGTCTTCGATCACCGCCGACCCTGTCACGCGGGGTGTCCCCGTGTCAGCGGGATGCCCGGCACGCGACCCCATCGGCGTCCCGAGCACCGGGACCGGACCCGCCGTGTTCAACCAGTTGGTTGACTACGGCGCGAGCCGGTCGTACGGTTATTCAACCGACTGGTTGATTACGTGAGGTGAGAGGTGTCCGACGACCGGCTGTCCCGGGTGTTCTCGGCCCTGGCCGACCCGACGCGGCGCGACATCGTGGCCAGGCTGGCCTCGGGGGACGCCACGGTCGGTGAACTGGCCGAGCCCTACGACGTGACCGTGCAGGCCGTGTCCAAGCACATCAGGGTGCTGGAGGACGCGGGTCTGGTCAGCCGCAGCAGGGACGCCCAGCGTCGGCCCTGCCATCTCGAAGGCGAGGTCTTCGACCTGATGACGCGATGGATCGAGCGCTACCGCCGCGAGGCGGAGGACCGCTTCCGCAGGCTCGACGCCGTCCTCGACCGGATGGCGGACGAACCGGGGGACGGCACCGCCGCGAACAAGGCGGCATCGTGAGCACGACGGACCCGCGCGACCGGCGCGAGACACGGATCGAGGCCGACCCGGCGCTGCCCACCATCCTCATCACCCGGGAGTTCGACGCCCCCGTGGCGCGCGTCTTCAGGGCGTACACCGATCCGGATCTGGTCGTGCAATGGCTCGGCCCGCGCCGGCTGACCATGCGGATCGACGTGTACGAGGCGCGCACCGGCGGCTCGTACCGCTACACGCACCACGAGTCCGACGGGAGGGAGTACGGGTTCCGCGGAGTGTTCCACGAGGTGCGCCGCGACGAGCGCATCGTGCAGACCTTCGCCTACGACGGCTTCCCGGACGGCGTCAGCCTGGAGACCACCCGGTTCGAGGACCTCGGCGGCCGGACCCGGGTCACCACCATCTCCCTCTTGGGGTCCGTCGAGGCGCGCGACTCGATGATCAGAAGCGGTATGGGCGGCGGTGTCCGCGAGGGCCATGAGCGGCTCGACGAACTGCTCGGCGGCCGCCCGGGCGGAAATCCCGGATCACGAACCGAGACGGAAGGCTTGAGACCATGACCAGCGCAGCAGACGAGCACCGCACCATCGCCGGGGTCTTCACGGAACGGGTGCGCGGAGTGCGCCCCGAGGCCTGGGACCACCCCGCGCCGGTCGAGGGCTGGGTCGCCCGCGACGTGGTGCGCCACCTGGTCGAGTGGTTCCCCGGCTTCCTGAAGGCGGGCGCCGGGGTCGAACTGCCGAAAGGGCCCTCGGTGGACGACGACCCGGTGAAGGCCTGGACGGTGCACAGCGACGGTGTGCAGACACTCCTCGACGATCCGGAGACGGCGCACAGGGTCCTGTCCAACCCGCACATCGGCGAGGTGCCGCTGGACCAGGCGGTCGACCGCTTCTACACCGCCGACGTCTTCATGCACACCTGGGACCTGGCACGGGCCAGCGGCCAGGACGAGCGCCTCGACCCCGGCAGATGCGCGCGGATGCTCGACGGCATGCTGCCGCTCGACGAGGTGCTGCGCGCGAGCGGGCAGTACGGGCCTCGGGTGGAGGTCCCGGACACCGCCGACGTACAGACCCGCCTGCTCGCCTTCATCGGCCGCCGGCCCTGAGGCGGTCCGGCGGGGAAGCCCGCGGCCCGGTCGGCTGACAGCTCCGGTGACCGCCCCCGACCCTGCCGACCGAACGGTCCTCCCCCCGTCCGGCCCGTCAGCCGTCCGCGCGGGCCGGGGTGTCGGGGGCGGTCACCGGTCGTGTTCCCTCGCCCCGGACCGGGGGAGGCGGCTCGTCCTGACCACGGCCGCCGATCCCGGTCAGCTCCGCCGCCAGGGTCCGCAACCAGGTGTCGATGTCGACCAGCGCGGGCAGCACGGGCGCCGGGGCGGAGGAGACGACCTCGTGCGGAAGGGGCACCGGCGCCGCCCGTACGCCGCCGGGCGGGAAGGCCGCAGCCCGGTCCATCGCCGTCGCCAGCCGGGCCGCCGACTCCCGCGCCCACCTGACCGCGTCGGGCGGCGCGGGACCGTACGCCTGCCGGGGCAGCCAGTGCGACCCGATCACCGCGTGCGAGGCGCAGTTGAGCGCCAGGTGCCAGTCGGGACCGCTGTCCACGGCATCCCTGCCGCCCTCCGTCCGGTACTGCGCGTAGGCGCCCTCGGCGATACGGAGCCGGTGCCGGGTCAGCCGGAGCGCCTCCTCGGCCGTGCCGTCCGCGGAGGCGCGATCGCCGGGCGTGCCGAAGGCGCCTGACGTCCCTGGCGCGCAGACGACGGCGGACGCGGTGACCCGCACCAGGGGCGCCGCCGAACGGAGCACCTCCGCCACCCCGCGCCGGACCTCGGCATGGGCCCCGGCGGGCCACGCGAGCACGCCGCACACCAGCCCGATCGTGCAGCCGGCCAGGACGTCGAGCAGCCGGGTCTCCGCCAGCCGCCAGTCCGCCGGGGCGAGCTGGCTGAAGGCCGCGGCCACGACCAGAGTGAACAACCCCTGCGCCCAGGCGGGCCCCGCGATCGGCCCCACGGAGAAGGCCACGAACATCATCGGCACCAGCACGACCGCGTACACCGCGACGGTGCCGCCCGCCCCGAGGATCAGCACCCCCGCGGCCAGCGCTCCCACCAGCGTGCCGACCGCCGCCGAGCGCACCGTGGACCAGGTCGCTCCCGCCGTCGTGCGCCCCAGTGTCAGCACGGCGAGCAGGACCCAGAACCCGTGCGAGAGTTCGAGCGCCCCGGCCACGAGACGAGCCGCGCCGAGCCCCAGGGCGGTACGTACGGCGTTCTGGAACAGGACCGAGCGCAGGGTGAGGTTGCCGGTCAGGCGCAGTGCCAGCAGCCGTGGTGCGGAGGGTTCCGCGTACCAGAACTGCTCGGCGGGCAGCCCCGCCGCGTCGCGCCGGCCACCGATCGCCACGGCCACAGCGGCCTGCGCGGTCAGGGCCGAGGCCGCGGTGACCAGCAGGTCGGACCGGCATTCCAGCAGGCGCTGCGAGGCCTTGGCGTCCGTGTCGAGCCCACCGTCGGACGGCCGTGCGCGGACGGCGACGAACTCGGCGACCATTTCCTCCAGGGCCTCGGGCCCCGGGACGGCGCGCGTGCCCCGCAGCGCGGCCGCCGTCGCGGTGCAGCCGGCCGCGACACCGCGCAGCAGCGCCTCGGAGGGCGGATCGGCGGCCGTCGCGGAGTCCGGCCGCTCGGTCATCCGGGCCAGCTGGTCCAGAACCCGCCGTGTCGCGGCTCCGGCCTGCGCCAGCCCGCGGTCCGTGCGGCCCGCTCCGGTCGGGCGCGAAGCCGGTGGCGCCTGCGACAGCCGCAACGCGAGCCCCGCGTCACGCAGGGTCCGGGCCCGCTCGGGATCGTGCCGGTGGCCCTGGGCGAACGCGAGCGCCGAGGCGGCCGCGAGATCCAGCGCGGAGGCGATCCGCGCGCGATACGGCTGCACGGACGGGGCGGGCAGGAGCAGCAGTTCGCACAGGACCAGCAGGGCGACACCGGCCACCAGGCCGCCGAGCCGCTGCGGCAGGGTGTCCGGTTCGTAGGGCGGGAAGCACGCGAGGACGTAGAAGAGCAGCAGTCCCGGTACGGCGCTCGCCGCGGCGGGTCCGTAGGCCGAGGCGAAGGAGATGGCGAAGCCGATCACCAGCATCCCCGCCACGGCGGAGGCGGTGGTCACGGCGAGCGTGGTGCCGAGCGCCGTCAGCGCCACCGCCACCGGCAGGGCGAACAGGACGGTCCGCGCCCGGTCCCGGCCACCCCCCGGGATCGGGGAGAGGATGCCGAGCGCGATCGGCGCGAACAGGGCGTAGACGGCGACGACCGGACGGTCCAGGGCGTAGAGAGCCGTGTAGAAGCCCGTGGCGGCCGCGACCGTGACCCGTGCGGACTGCCGCGCGGCCCTTGCACGACCGGGGGAGCGGGGCCGCTTCGGCATGGATGTTCCTTCCCCGGCGCCTCCCCGGGCCCGTCCCCGCCGTACGCCCATTGTCGGCCGGGACCGGGCCGGGGGCACGGTCAGCGCCCGCGCCGGGACGCGGACCCGCGTTCCGGGACATGACGTCCTCCGGTCCGCGGCCCGATCCGGTGGCCGCGCGGCGGCCCGTGATGCCCTCCGGGCTCCGCTCCGCGCGACCGGCGGTCCGCCGTCGCGGACGACGGCAACAGGGCCTGTCCACAGGGCAGTTGAGCAGGCCGAGGTCCGGAGCCTGCCGGGGCCGCGCCCGGCCCGTGACACGGTCCGCAAGCGGGTCGTCACCCGGCGGCCGACAGTGTGCCGCCTGATCAGGGGTTTCGCTACCCAGGAGCCGGACGAGCGCATAACATCCGGACGGGAAGTCACGCGGAAGGCACGCCGGGGCAACCTGCCGGGACCCGGGCCGCGCCCCCGACCACCCGTCACATCCGCGTCCGCTCAACCGTTCAGCCCTGCACGAAGGAACCATCAGTGAGCGAATCCGGATCCTCCGGAAGAGTCCAGCCGGCTCAGGCCGGCGATCCCTCCCGAATAGGTCCGTACCGGATCGTCGGTCGTCTCGGCGCCGGAGGCATGGGTACCGTCCACGCCGGAGTAGCCTCCGACGGAACGCGGGTGGCGGTGAAGGTGATTCACCCCTCGCAGGCCCAAGAACCCGAATTCAGGGCCCGTTTCAGGCGCGAGGTGGACATGTCCTCCCGTGTCACCGGCCCGTATCTGATCCCCCTGCTCACCTCCGACGCGAGCGCCGCGACCCCGTGGCTCGCCACCGAGTACGTCGCCGGACCCACGCTGAGCCAGCAGGTGCTCACCCACGGACGGGTCACCGGACCCAGTCTGTACGCCTTCGCCGCCGCCACCGCCCAGGCGTTGGCCGCCGTCCACGCGGCCGGCGTGGTCCACCGCGATGTGAAACCGCAGAACGTCATCCTCACCCCGTCAGGCCCCCGCGTCCTGGACTTCGGCATCGCGCACGCCGACGACGACACGAGGGTCACCAGCCCCGGAGCCACGACCGGCACCCCGGGCTGGATCAGCCCCGAGCAGTACCGGACGGGGGCCACGGGCTCCGAGGGCGACATGTTCGCCTGGGGCGCGCTCGTGGCCTACGCGGCCACCGGCAGATCCCCGTTCGGGACCGGAGCGCCCGACGCGGTCGCGTTCCGCGTGATGTCCGGCGAACCCGACCTGGACGGCGTCCCCATGCCCCTGCGCGAGATCGTGCGCGGGGCGCTGGCCAAGGAACCGGGGGACCGTCCGTCCGCCGCCGACGCCGCCGAGGAGTGCTACGAACTGCTGGCCGCGCAGCTCATCCAGGCGATGCGCGCGGACACGTTGTTCACCAGGGCGGAAGACATGATCACCGCGGTGTGGGACCTCCCGCCCGTGGACGATCCGGCGTGGCCGCGTCCCGCGAGACGCGGTCGAAGGCCCTGGGCGGGCATGCTCGTCGTCGCGGCGGCGGTGATCGGCGGCCTGGCGGGCGGAGTGGTGGCGCTGATGCCCGGCAAGCCGGAGGGCGGCCGTCACGGGACCTCCAACGCGTCCTCCGTTCCCGCCTCCTCCTCTCCCGTCCCGTCGGCCTCCGCCTCCTCGGCTCCCGCTTCCTCCCCGGCCGTCTTCCCCCTCCCGCGGTCCTCGGCCACGGGCAGGAGCACCGGGGCGGGCCCGTCGGCCGAGCCGGAGCGGGCCACGAGCGAGCGTCCGGCGAGTGCGGGGACCTGGGCCGAGGCGCGGCCGGCGCGGGGCCGGGGGGAGCACGACGTGGCGCGTGCCGTCCTGCGCGACCAGGCTGTCCTGGTCCGGCAGCTCGGCGAAGGCATCGACCTCGCCCCGGGAGCCGTGCGGTTCCACTCCCCGCGCGGGGAGGTCTACCTCTCGTACCGGCTCTCCTCCGACGAGCCGGGAACCATGTACGCGGAGACGGAGGCCGCCGGACTGATGTGCCGGACGCTGCGCGAGGCCGTCCTGCGGCTGCACCCGGAACTGCCGTACCGCGCCTTCGTCCTGGTCAAGGAGTCGACGGGTCATGACCCGCGGGTGACCTGGGACGACGACTTCCTCACCGGCGCGCGGTGCGCGTCCACCGACGACGGCGGCCTCGGCACGATCGCCGCGGGCACGGTCTGGGAGCCCGACGAACAGGGTCTCGGCCAGGCCATGATTCCCAGTACCGCCGGCGACGAGATCGACGTCGCCGACCGCGCGACCAGGACGATCATCGAGCGGACCGACGCGATGCGCGCGGCGCTCGGCACGGACCGAGCCCTCGGCAACGCCGAACTCAAGATGGGCTTCGATCCGGGCCACTCGGCGCTGTACGTGTGGTCGGAGTACGGGACATGGAACCGGCGGCAGGCCGAGGCCTGGGCGGACATGGCGGCCGGCGAGGCGTGCCGGGCCCTGGTGAGGCAGCGGGACAGCGCGGGTGACGCCTGGCCGTACTCCCGTTACGCCGTGGCCGAGCGGGGCGGCTCCGGCTATCTGATGATCCGTTGGGGCACGGCGGGGACACGCGCCGACTGCCCGGTCTGACCCCGGCTTGTCGCGGGTCACCCCCGCCTGTCGAGGATCACCCCCGCCTGTCGCGGGTCCCCCCCCGTCGTGGCTCGCCCGCGCCCGGGCGGGCTTGACCCTCGACCTGGTCGAGGCCGCAGGGTCTCGGGTGTGGAGAGCGAGATGCGCAGTATCGGCGAGATGGCCCGGGACAGCGGACTGAGCGTGAGCGCCCTGCGGTTCTACGACCGTGGCGGTGTGCTGGTACCCGCCTGGGTGGATCCGGTGAGCGGCTACCGCTGGTACGGCCCCGGACAGATGGAGGAGGCACGGCTGCTGGCCCGGTTGCGGCGGGCCGCGATGCCGCTGGCGGACATCCGTCTGGTCCTCGCGGGCTGGTCCGGCGTGGACACCGGGCTCGTACGCGGACTGCTTCAGGCACATCTGCGCCGGCTGGAGACGGGTCTGTCCGATGCCCGCGACGAGTTCTCCACGCTCCGAGCACTTCTCGACAGCAGGGAGAAACCCATGGCACCGCCCCGCACCGCCGTCGTCCGCCTGTCCGTCTCCGCGCCGGAACTCGCCGGCGCCCTGGACGCCGTCCGCTTCGCCGCCGGCCGGGACCCCGAACTGCCCATGCTCGCCGGTGTCCTGTTCGACATCGAGGGCGGGACGCTCGACGTCGTGGCCACGGACCGCTACCGGATGGCGGTCGCGCGGACCGCCATCACAGGGCACGGCGGCACGCGCGTCCAGACCATCGTGCCGACTCCGCTCGTGGACGCCATGCGGGCCCTGCTGAGCGCCGAGGAGCCGGTCCACCTCCGCGTCGACGGCGACCGCGTGACGCTGGAGAGCGGTGCCGGGCAGACGGCCGGGCCGTGCCTCGACCACGACTTCCCCGACTACCGCCGCCTCGTCCGCACGCCCGACGGTCACCGGGTTCCGGTCGGCACGGAGGCATTCCGGGAAGCGGTGCGGACCGGTCCCGTCGTCGCGGGCGAAGCGAGCGGGCCGGGCGGGACGGCCGCCGACCTGACCCTGCTCAAGGTGACGGACGACGCGACGGTGACGCTCGGCGACGACCGCTGGAGCGACCAGAACCAGGTCGCGGTCAACCGTGAGTACCTGCTGCACGCGCTCGACGCCGCGGCCCGCGACCGGCTCGTCCTGGAGATCGGCGCACCCACCACGCCGATCGCGATCCGGCGGCCCGACGACGAGCACACGTTCTCCCTGCTGATGCCGGTGCGTCTGGAGAGCTGAACCGAGGCGTTCCGGACGGCCGCGACACGCTCTCCACGCCCGGATCGGACCGGAGGGGCGTTACTCACTTTCGGGTGACATGCGGATGACGTGCGCTGACGGGAAAGATGGCCTGATTCGACCTAAATACCGCTGGAGTAAGGGAGTTGGGGAGGGCAGTCCATCACTTTTCAGCTTTCCGTAGTTAAAGGCCATATACAGACGCCTGTAACTGATATGTCCGTAATTGGTAACAGCGGTCTGGTGTCGCCCGTCCTGGGCGGGGATGTGCAGCAAGTTATGAGTCCTCGGCCACCGGGCCGGGACTCGCACAGGGTCGCACCGTGCGGGTTCCCCGTGAGGGGGGCCCGCACGGGGTGTGCCGGCTCTCGAACCTTGAGGAGCTTTCATGTCCCTTTCCACCTCTGTCACTGCCCGCCGGGTGGCGGCCGCGGCCATCGCCGCCGGCGCGCTGGTCGGTTCGGCCTCCGTCTCGGCCTCGGCCGCGGAGCCGCGCTTCGAGCGCTCCCACGTCGAGATCAGCCGGGTTCAGGCCGACGCTCCGGGCTTTGACGACCGCTCCGCTCGTTCGCTGAACGCGGAGTGGGTGGAAATCACCAACGCGGGGCGTCACGGAGTGAACCTGAACGGCTGGACGCTGTCGGACCGGGAGGGCAACCGCTACACCTTCGACCACTACCGTCTGGCGGGCCGTTCCACCGTCCGTATCCACACCGGACTGGGCCGTGACACCAGCCGTGACCTCTACCAGGACCGCCGCAACGAGGTGTGGGACAACCACTCCGACGTGGCGACGCTGCGCACCGAGCGCGGCCGCTTCGTGGACAGCGTCTCCTGGGGCCGGCATGACGACCGTTGGGGCCACGACCGCGACGGCCACTGGGGTCACTGGGGCCACGGGCGTGACGACCACCGTGACCACCGCGGCCACGGCGACGACCGCGGCCACGGCCGTGACGACCACCGCGGTGGCGACCACCGCGGTGACGACCACCGTGGCGGCGACCACCGCGGTGGCGACAACCGTGGCGGAGACAACCGGGGTGGAGACCACCGCGGTGGCGACAACCGGGGTCGCGGCCAGGGTCAGCAGGGTCAGCAGGGTCAGCAGGGTCAGCAGGGTCAGCAGGGCCAGCAGGGCCAGCAGGGCCAGCAGGGTCAGCAGGGCCAGGGCCAGCACGGTCAGCAGGGCCAGCACGGTCAGGGACTGGGGCACCTCCTCGGTCACTGAACAACCGCCGGCAGCACACCCGCTCGGGGTGTACGCGGGTGACATCCGGTCAGGACGTGGAGACGGCCGGCTGTAGTCCCGGGCCCGCACGGACCCGATGAAGCACGCATCCGCACGACGGCACCGCCACAGAGGACCCGCACCGATCGGTGCGGGTCCTCTGTTTCCGGGTACGGACGGATTCCCGGCCCTCACAGCACCCGGCGCCTGCGTCCCAGCCAGGTCTGCGCGATCACGACGACGGCCAGGAAGGCACCGCTGACCACCTGTTGGTAGGCGGAGTCCAGGGAGCCGATCTGGTTGATGACGTTCTGGATGACCTTCAGGAGCAGCACCCCGACGAGCGAGCCGCTGATGAAGCCGAACCCGCCGGTGAGCAGGGTGCCGCCGATGACGACCGCGGAGATCGCGTCCAGCTCCATGCCCGAGCCGAGGATCGTCACGCCCGACGCGAGCCACGCCGCGTTGAGCGCTCCGGCGAGTCCCGCGCACAGCCCGGAGAGCGTGTAGACGGAGATCTTCGTACGGGCCACGGGGGCGCCCATCAGAGCCGCCGCGTCCTCGTTCCCGCCCACCGCGTACACGTACTGCCCGAACCGGGTGCGCCGCAGGACCACGGCGCCGAGCACGAACAGTGCCACGGTGATCCACACGGGCACGCCGACGCCGAGAAGCGAGCCCTGCCCGAGCTTCGCGAAGAAGGACCCCTTGCCCACCAGATACGTCCGGGAACCCTCGTCGGTGACCGACAGCAGGAGGCCCCGGGCTCCCAGCATCGAGGCCAGCGTGACGATGAACGGGGCGAGACGGGAACGGGCGATCAGCAGGCCGTTGACGAAGCCGATCAGTCCGCAGACGGCCAGGGGCAGCAGCAGCGCGGCGACCGCTCCGTACCGGGACGCCCAGGCGGCGAGCACACCGCCGAGCGCGAAGAGCGAGCCCACCGACAGATCGATGCCACCCGTGATGATGACGAAGGTCATGCCGAGCGCGACCACGGCGAGGAACGCCGAGGAGAGCGCCATGTTCTCCAGGTTGTCGCCGGTCAGGAAGGTGTCGAAGCTGAGTGACGCCGCGGTCATCGCCACGATCAGGGTGACCAGCGCGCCGTGCTGCTGGGCGAGGGCGCTCAGCCGTTCGGAACGGCCGGCGCCGGCCGCCTCGTCCTCGGCCGTGTTCTTCGCGCGCACCGGGATGTCCACGTCGGTCGTCATCGCTTTCCTCGTTCCCGAGCCGCGTAGACGGCGAGGACGATCACCGCGGCCTGGGCGATCTGGGTCCACGACGGCGGCAGATCGTGCTTGATGAGGGTGGTGGTGAGCAGCTGGATGAGCACGGCGCCGGCGACCGTGCCGCCGATCCGGACACGGCCGCCGCTCAGCGGTGTGCCGCCGACGACGACCGCGGTGATGGCCGACAGCTCCATCAGGTTGCCGAGCGAGGACGGGTCGCTCGCGGTGAGCCGGGCGGTGGCGAGCACGCCCGCGACGGCCGCGAGGACGCCCGAGCAGACGTACACGAGGATGAGGACACGCCGTACCGGAAGTCCGGCGAGCCGTGCCGCGGGCCGGCTGTCGCCGATGGCGAGCAGACTGCGGCCGAAGGTCGTGCGGCGGACGACGAATCCGACGAGCAGCGCGAGGGCCGCCGCGATCAGGACGACATAGGGGACGCCCAGGACGTCGCCGGAGCCGAGGTCCGCCATGGCCGGGTCGTGGACGTCCTTGAGCTGGGGGAGCAGCACCAGGGCCAGCCCGCGTCCGGCGACCATCAGGGCGAGTGTCGCGACGATCGGCTGGACGCCGACGAACGCGATGAGCGCTCCGTTCGCCACGCCGACCACGGCACCGCCCACGAGCGCGGTCAGGACGGCGATCCCGGGCCCGTAGCCGAGGTAGAGGGACAGGAGCGAGGTGGACAGGGCCATCACCGAGCCCACCGCGAGGTCGACGCCCTCGCTGCCGATCGCCAGGGCCATGCCGAGCGCCACGATCAGGACCGGGGCGACCTGGACCGCCTGGGTGCGGAAATTCTCGGTGGACAGGAAGTGCGGGGTGAACACGGTGTTCACCAACAGCAGGACCACGACGCCCAGATAGACGCCGTACTCCTGGAGCAGGGACAGCAGGCGGTCGCGGTCGGCGGTCACCCGACCGAGTGTCAGATCAGTCATCGTGGTCTCCCGGGCCGGTGGCCTCACCGGTGGCCGCGGCCGTGACGGTGGGGGCGGCGGGTGCGGTGGCGATGGCGCGCATCAGCCGGTCCTCGGTGACGGCGTCGCCGGTCAGCTCCTCGACGACCGCCCCGTCCTTCAGGACGATCACCCGGTCGCTGCCCTCGATGAGTTCCTCGGGGTCGGAGGAGATGAGCAGGACGCCCAGTCCGTCCTCGGCCAGTTCGTCGATCAGCTTCTGCACCTCGGCCTTGGCGCCGACGTCGATGCCCCGGGTCGGCTCGTCGAGGAGCAGGACCTTGGGCTGCATGGCCAGCCAGCGGGCCAGCAGCACCTTCTGCTGGTTGCCGCCGGACAGTTCGCCCACCTTCTGGCGCGGGCTCGCCGCCTTGATCCGCAGGCGTTTCATGAACGTGTCGACGATCCGGTCGATACGTGCCTCGTCGACCAGGCCGAAGCGTGAGAGTCCGGGCAGCGCGGCGAGCGCGATGTTCTCCCGGACCGAGAGCCCCGGCACGATCCCCTCGGCCTTGCGGTCCTCGGGGAGCAGGCTGATGCCGGCCCGGATCGCGGCGGGCGTCGAGCCGGTGCGGACCCGCACACCCGCGACCACGACCCGCCCGGAGTCGACGGGCAGGGCGCCCGCGATGGCCTTCGCGGTCTCGGTGCGCCCCGAGCCGAGCAGCCCGCCCAGTCCCACCACCTCACCGGGCCGCACGGAGACGGACACGCCGTGCAGCTGGTGACGGATCATCATATCCGTTGCCTCCAGGACGGGTTCGGCCTCGGTGCCGTGACCGCCCGTGAACTTGGTCAGCCCCTCCTGCCGTACGTCCGCGATCTCCCGTCCCAGCATCAGCGCCACCAGCCTGAGCCGGTCGAGATCGGCGATGCGCCCGGTGTGTACGACCCTGCCGTCGCGCAGCACGGTGACCGCGTCGCAGATCTCGTACAGCTCGTCGAGACGGTGGCTGACGTAGATCACCGCGATGCCCCGCTCGCGCAGCATCCGGATCACCCCGAACAGGGTCCGCACCTCCCGGGGTTCGAGCGAGGAGGTCGGTTCGTCCATGACGACCACGCGGGCGTCGACCGAGACGGCGCGGGCGAGCGCCACCATCTGCTGTGCGCCGACGCCCAGTTCACGCAGCGGACGGCGGACGTCGACGTGGAGTCCGAGCTCGCCCAGCGCCTCCTCGGCCTGCCGGTGCATGCTCCGGAAGTCGATCAGGCCGAGGCGGCCGCGGGGTTCGCGGCCGAGGAAGAGATTGCGGGCCACGCTCATCAGCGGGACGAGGTTGACCTCTTGGTAGATGGTGGATATTCCCGCGTGCTGCGCCTGGAGCGGGGTGGCGAAACGGACCGGGGCGCCGTCGTACGTCACCTCGCCCTCGTCGGGCTGGTAGACGCCGGTGAGGACCTTGATGAGGGTCGACTTGCCCGCGCCGTTCTCGCCGATGAGGGCGTGCACCTCCCCGGCGCGGGCCGTGAAGTCCACCGAGGACAGGGCCTTCACGCCGGGGAAGGTCTTCGACAGGCCGTTCACTGACAACATGTCAGAAGGCCTTGCCCAGGTCGGCCTTGGCGTTGTCCTTGGTGTACGCGCTGTCCTGGATGACGATGTCCTGCGAGACCTTGTCGCCCTTGGTGAAGGTGTCCAGGGTCTGGAAGGCGAGCGGCCCGAAGCGCGGGTTGGACTCGATGACGCCGTCGATCCAGCCGTCGACGATGCCCTGGACGGCGTTCCGGGTGCCGTCGATCGTCACGATCTTCACCGCGCCCGGCTTCTTGCCGGCGCCCTTGAGGGCGTTGACCGCGCCGAGGCCCATCTCGTCGTTCTCGGCGTAGATCCCGGTGATGCCGGGCTTGGACTGGATGAGGTTCTCGGTGACCGACTGGCCCTTCTCCCGGGCGAATTCGCCGGTCTGCCTGAAGACGATCTTGAGGCCGGGGGCCTTCTCCTTGATGCGGTCCTCGAAGCCCTTGGTGCGTTCGGTCGTCACGTTGTTGCCGGCCGCACCGAGCAGGATGGCGATCTCGCCCTTGCCGCCGGTCGATTCGATCATCTGGTCCGCGGCCCGCTTGCCCTGTTCCACGAAGTCGGAGCCGATGAAGCTCACGTAGTCCTTGCAGGCGGTGGCGTTGATCTTGCGGTCGATGGTGATGATCGGGATGTGCTTGGCCGCCGCCGAGCGCAGGACCGGTTCCCAGCCGTCGGAGTTCAGCGGCGCGATCACCAGGAGGTCGGCGCCCTTGGCGATGAGGTCCTGTACGTCGCTGATCTGCTTCGAGAACTGCGACTGGGCGTTGGACGTCAGCAGTTTCACGCCCTCCTTGGCCGCCTCGGCCTTGATCGACGCGGTCTCGGCGATCCGGAAGGGGTTGGCCTCCTTCTCGGACTGGGAGAAGCCGACGGTGGCCGACTTCAGGTCGATCTTCTTGGCGCCGTAGGCGTCGATGGCGCAGGTCGGGCCCGAGCCCGTGGAGGGTGAGGCGACGACCTGGCCCTGGTCGCTCGCTCCTGCGGAGCTCGTGTCCTTGCCTGCGGTGTCGTCCTCGGACTTCGCGCATCCGGAGACGAGCGCGAGGCTCGTGATGAGGCCGGTGGCGAGGAGGGTCCTGGCGGAGGTGCGATGACGTGGTGCGAGCGGCTTCATGGAGTCCCCAAACGGCGCGGCCCCGGCGCTGAGAGCGCTCCCGGGGATGATCGGCTCTTGCGGTCAACTCGGTGTACTCGTCGTTCCGGGGAGGTTTTTACATCGTTGGAAGAGACCTGTAAAGCCCTCCACCCGAATCCCGTCAGCGCCGGCCCAGCGTGCTCTCGCGCTCGATGAGCCGGAAATCGGCGGTCAGTTCACGTCCTCCCGGCTCGGTCCGGCCCGACAGGCTGCGCAGCAGGGAGGCCACCGCCATCCGCGCGATGGCCTGTTTGTCCGGCGAGATCGTCGTCAGGGTGACCGCGCCGAACCGCCCCTCCTCGATGTCGTCGAAGCCCACCACCGCCACGTCCCAGGGAACCCGCAGGCCCCGCTCGTGCAGCACCCGCATCGCACCGATCGCGACCAGGTCGTTGTACGCGAAGACGGCGTCCGGACGCACCCCGGAGTCGAGCAGCCGGGCCATCGCCCGCGCCCCCTCGTCGCGGTCCCAGCCGCCCACCGGGACCACGAGCTCGTCGGGCGCCGGAACCCCGGCCTCCGTCAGCTCCGCGCGCCAGCCCGCCAGGCGCAGATGCGCCGGCCGGTTGGCCGAATCCGTACGGGCCCCGAGGTAGGCGATCCGCGAGCGTCCCCGGCTCAGCAGATGGCGTACCGCGCTGCGCGCGGCGGACACGTTGTCGATCGCGATGTGGTCGTAGGGCAGTTCGTACTCCCGCTCGCCGAGCAGCACGAGCGGCACGTCGTCGGTGCGCGAGCGCAGGTCCTCGTCCTCCAGCTCCAGCGGACTGAGGATCAGACCGTCGATCACATTGGCCCGGAACCCCTGGCTGACCAGCACCTCCTGCTCCCGGTCGCCGCGGGTGTGGTCGAGCAGCACGGTGAACTCGTGCTCGGTGGCGGCGTCGATGACCGCCCCCGCCAACTCGGCGAAGTACGGGTTGCCGAGTTCGGGGACGGCGAGGGCGATGATGCCCGTGCGCCCTTTGCGCAGATGGCGTGCCGTGAGGTTCGGCCGGTAGCCCAGCTCGTCGATGGCGCCCTGGACCCGGGCCCGCATGGCCGGGGTGACGTGCGGATAGTTGTTCACGACGTTCGAAACCGTCTTGATCGAGACGCCGGCGTGTTCCGCGACGTCCTTCAGGCTGACCCGCAAGGGATCTCCTCTTCATCGATGTGCGCCCCTGCCACCTGGGCGTTTGTCATGACCCTGGACAGAGACCGGGACCCGTGCTGTGATGCCCACTCCCGCTACTTCCAACGTTGTACAGACTGAAGCAACGAGCCGCCACCCTTCCTCAGCCAAGGAGGATCCGTGCGCAAAAGCAGACTCCGAACTCACCTGGCACTTCTGATCGTCGCGGTACTCGGTCTCGCGGGACTCACCGCGTCCCCGGCCGCGACCGCCGCGGACGACCCCGTGGAAGTCCACGGGCTGAAGGGTGAGTACTACACCCAGTCCGCCCCCGGTGCCTTCGACTTCCACGAGCTCAAAGCCACCGGATTGGACACCAACCTCGATTTCGACAACCTGGAGCCCCGGCTCGCCTTCGCCACCGGGCAGTCGGACGACGTCAACGTCCGCTGGACCGGCCGGATCGTCCCCGAGAAGACCGGCCCGCACACGTTCTCGATCATCGGCGACAACGGCTTCCGGCTCTGGGTCGACGGACACCTCGCCATCGACCACTGGGTCGACGACTGGGACCGCGAACAGACCTCCCAGCCCATCGACCTGACCGCGGGACAGGCCTACGACATCAAGGTCGAGTACTTCGAGCACTTCGGCGGCTCCAACCTCCATCTGCGCTGGACCCCGCCCGGCGGCCCCAAGGCGGCGGTCCCGCAGTCGGCGTTCCGGCTGCCCGACGGCTACGCCTACGACGGCGCCACGGCCACGACCGTCCAGGGCGACGGCCGCACCTTGCGCCTCGACTTCGCCCAGCCGCTCACCGCACCCCCCGCGGGTCTCACCGACCACGTCGAAGCCGTCATCGGCGGTGCCAAGTGGCCGTTGGCCTCAGCGAAGTTGGACCCCGCGAACCCCAAGTCCCTCATCGTCGGCCTGAAGGAACCCGTCGTAGGCAACAAGTCCGGCACGGCCAAGGGAACCGCCGACCTGCGCTACGACGGCAAGGGCGGTCTCTCCGCGGCGAACGGCAACGTTGTCAACGCTTTCTGGAGCAGCGGCCCCAACCGCTCCACCCATGAACTGCGGACCAAATGGGCCGACCAGGTGGAGGCCGGCAAGGCCCGCACCGAGTACCCCAGGCCCCAGCTCACCCGGGCCGACTGGCGCGACCTGAACGGCTCCTGGCAGTTCGCCGCCGCCAAGGCGGGCGAACAGCCGCCGGTCGGCAAGAAGCTCGCCGAGAAGATCCGCGTGCCCTACCCGGTGGAGTCCCAGCTCTCCGGCATCGAACGGCACGAGGACCGCATGTGGTACCGGCGCACCTTCACCGTCCCCCGGGACTGGAAGGTCGGCTCCGGCAAGAACCTCCGACTCAACTTCGGCGCGGTCGACTGGCGGGCCGAGGTCTACGTCAACGGCACCAAGGTCGCCGAACACCAGGGCGGCTACGACAAGTTCAGCGCCGACATCACCGCCGCGCTCAAGCCCGGCCGCACCCAGGAACTGATCGTCGGCGTCTACGACCCGACCGACGCGCAGGGCGGCGAGAACCCGCCGGTCGGCAAGCAGCGCCTCGACCCCAGCGGCATCTGGTACACCCCGTCCTCCGGCATCTGGCAGACGGTGTGGATGGAGCCCGTGGCCTCCGACCACGTCGACTCCCTCAAGCTCACTCCCGACGTCAAGAACGGCAGGCTCACCGTCGAGCCGAAGGGCGTGCGGGACGGAGTGCCGGTCACCGCGACCGCGTACGCCGGACACCGCAAGGTCGCCACCGTGAAGGGCCGCACCGGGCAGCCGCTGGTCCTGAGGATCACCGACCCGCACCTCTGGTCACCTGACGACCCCTTCCTCTACGACCTCAAGGTGAGCGTCGGCGCCGACCGCGTCGGCAGCTACTTCGGCATGCGGTCCATCGCCGTGGAGCAGGTGAACGGAACCCCGCGCACCGTCCTCAACGGCCAACCCGTCTTCATGATGGCCACCCTCGACCAGGGCTTCTGGCCCGACGGCCTGTACACCGCACCCACGGACGAAGCCCTCGCGTACGACCTGAAGGCGCACAAGCGGATGGGCTTCAACGCGGTCCGCAAACACATCAAGGTGGAACCCGACCGCTGGTTCTACTGGGCCGACCGGCTCGGCCTGATGGTCTGGCAGGACATGCCCGCCATGACCGCCGGAGTCGACCCGAGCGCCGCGTCCCGCGCCGAGTACGAGCGCGAGATGAAGCAGGTGATCGACGAGCACGTCAGCAGCCCCTCGGTCGTCATGTGGGTGACCTTCAACGAGGGCTGGGGGCAGTACGACGAAGCCCGTATCGCCGACCAGGCCAAGGCCTGGGACCCGACCCGCCTGATCAACTCCATGTCCGGCATCAACCTCGGCGTGGACGGCGGCACCGGCGACATCATCGACGAACACGGCTACCCGAGCCCCGCGCTGCCACCGAACCCGGACGGGAAACGGGCCCTGGTCAGCGGCGAGTACGGCGGTCTCGGACTCGCGGTGCCCGGACACGCCTGGTCCGTCCAGCAGTCCTACGTGGACGTCGACCCCTCGGCGTACACCGACGACTATCTCGCCCGCCTCGCCGAGGTGCACCAGCTCGCCTGCAAGGGCGGCAACGGAGCCGTCTACACCCAGATCTCGGACGTGGAAGGAGAACTGAACGGTCTGATCACCTACGACCGCAGGGTGGTCAAGCCCGACGTGGCCCGGCTGAAGGCCGCCCATGACGCACTGATCCACGACGCGTCCCAGGCGACACCGGCCCGCTGCTCCTGACGACCGGGCGCCCGGAACCCGCCTCCCCGCCGTTCCGCGCGCCCCCAACCACGGCCCCCTGACAGGCCGTCGGCGCGGTCCGCCCTCCTGCGAAGGACGGCGGACCGCGCCCGGGCGCGCGGTTCGCGCCCGCGTCCGGCGGCACGTCGGGCCGGACCGCGGCGGCCCACGACCGTTACTGTCGGCGGCATGGACGGTGATCGCCCAGGGTGGCGCGCGTGTTTGCTCAGCGGGGCGGTGTTCGCCGTGTGCATGGCCGGCACCACGCTTCCGACCCCTCTCTACGGCCTCTACCAGGAGAAGTTCGGCTTCTCCGAGCTCACCGTCACCATCGTGTACGCCGTGTACGCCTTCGGGGTCATGGGCGTACTGCTGCTCGCGGGCAACGCGTCCGACACGGTGGGCCGACGCCCGGTGCTCCTGTGGGGCCTCGGCTTCGCGGCGGCCAGCGCCGTCTGCTTCCTGGCCGCCACGGGGCTGGGCTGGTTGTACGTGGGGCGGCTGATGTCGGGCCTGTCCGCGGGCCTGTTCACCGGGGCAGCCACCGCCTACGTGATGGAACTGGCCCCGCCCGGCGGCGCCGCGCGGGCCACCTTCATCGCGACGGCCGCCAACATGGGCGGACTCGGCTGCGGACCGCTGCTCGCGGGGATCCTCGCGCAGTACGCGCCCTGGCCGCTGTACCTGCCGTTCGCCGTCCATCTGGCCCTGGTGGCGATCTCGGCCGCCGTGGTCCTGCGGCTTCCCGAGACTGTCCGCGAACGCCGCCCGCTGAACACCGTACGACCCCAACGGCCGGGCCTGCCCGCACAGGTGCGGCCCGTGTTCACGCCGCCCGCGATCGCCGCGTTCGTGGGCTTCGCCCTGTTCGGGGTGTTCACCTCGGTCAGCCCCGCGTTCCTCGCCGAGTCCCTGGACGTGACCAACCACGCGGTGAGCGGACTGGTCGTCGCCCTCGCCTTCTTCGCCTCGACGGCGGGGCAGCTCGCTGTCGGCCGGGTCGGCCCGGGACGGTCCCTGCCCCTGGGCTGCGCCGCACTCCTCGCGGGTCTCGCCCTCCTCGCCGGCGCGCTCCACTGGGACCTGATGGTCCTGGTGGTACTGAGCGCGATCGTCGGCGGAGCCGGCCAGGGCCTCGCGTTCCGCGGAGCGCTGACCACCGTCGCCCAGGCCTCGCCCGAACACCAACGCGCGGCGGTGATCTCCACCCTCTTCGTGGTCGCCTACGCGGGCATCTCCGTGCCGGTGATCGGAGTGGGCGTACTGGTGGGCCCGCTCGGCCTGGAGGGCGCCGGCCTGGTGTTCATCGCCTGCATGGCCGTCCTGGCGTCGATCGCGGGGGTCTATCTTCTACGGCAGCGGACTGCGGCGGAGGCCTAGGGCGTGGCTCGGGAGTGGATCCCTCCAACGGTCGATGGCCGCGCGCTGCGGCGAGGTCGAGGAACGGCGGACGGGTCATTCCCCGTTCGTCGGACGACCGGACCTGGTGATCGACCTGGTGCGGAGACTGATGGCGGAGCCGAGGACGGTCGACCCGTGGCGAACCGCGAGTCCTGAGGGATCCCGGGTCCAACTCCGTTGACATACCTGCTCCTTGCCCCTCGCGCTCGGCTCAGTACGGCCGCGCGCGGAACCAGCTGCTCCCGTGGTGGCGTGGGCGGTCGCCCCGTTCGTGGGCCGCGTCGGAGCGGTCCTCGGGTGCCGACAGCGCGGCCTGGAGCCGGAGGGTCGCCAGGCCGGCCAGTACGTCGTCACGGTGCTCGGCGGTCTTCATCCAGGCCGGCAGCCGGGCGAACATCGCCATCGTCGGGGAGGCACGACGTTCACGCAGCCGGGCGCCCACGAAGGCGGCCAGGGCGTCGACGTGCTCCACGTCGTAGGCCCACAGAATCCGTCCCGCGCAGCGGGTCTGAAGCCACAGGGGACGCCGGAAGAACGGGTCCTCGGTACCGCCGGGCACCGCGCCGACCAGGGCGCCACCCCGCTGCTCGGCCGTCCGGTCGGCGACCGTGGCGCAGCCTGGGCAGACGAGTCGGCGCGGCTGGAAGAGCAGCTCGGCGAAGTACTGCGGCGCCTCGACGCCGGGCCGGGGGACGACGAGGGCACGGCCGCCGCACTTCGGGCAGACCACGAGGATCCGCCCGGTGAACCGGGCGAGCCACGTGCCGTCGTCGCGATGGCGGACGGGACCGGGGTGCTCCGGCTCGGTGCTCATGACGAACACCCTGCCAGCTCCGCCCGGCCCCCGGCGACCGAGATACGGCGCGCAGCGCAGGCTGTACGAGACCGGTCGCGGGCGGTGCGGGGGCCGGCGGAGTTCTGGCCGGTTTCGAGCCGTGAACGCCCCTCGCGACGCGGGGGAGTTGCCGATTTCACGGCTCACGCGTGACTGATTATGATCTTGGCCATGTCTGTGCAGAACTCCGACAAGGCCCTGTCGCGCAAGCAGCGACTTCAAGAGAAGCAGCGTCGTCAGCTGGCGGTGGTCGACACCGTGGACAAGGCCGAGGCCAAGGTCCGCAAGGCCGAGGTCGAGGTCGCCATGGCCGTCGCCGAGGCGGTGCAGGTGTTCGGCGGCGTGCAGGAGGCGTCCGAGGGTCTCGACATGCCGATCCAGACGGTTCAGCGCTTCCTCGGCATGGCCAAGGACGAGGCGGCCGCCGCCAGTGTCGCCGAGGTCGTGGGCGCTCCCTGAACCTCTCCCTCGTAGCCGGCCTTCGGGAGGACCCGAGGCCGGCTTCGGTGTGCACGGAGGCAAGTCCCGCCCCCTGAAAGGCTGCTGGCCCCGAACGGTCCGGCAGTCCGGTCGCGGCCGCTCGGACACCCGTACCGGGACCGGGCACCCGGTGGGGCTCGGACGGCACCTCAAGCCGATGAAGTGCCCTCGGCCCGCGGTGAGGCCGGCGCACCCTCTCGGATCTCGTGCAGCGCCTCGTCGAACATGCCGCGGGCGCGCGTGAACCAGTCCGCCAGCACGGCGATCTCCTCCGGTCCGTACTCGCCGAACAGGGACGCCAGCCGCTGATAGACAGGGCCGTAGATCTCGACAACGCGTTCCTGGGCGGTCTCCTCCATCACCACGTACACGCGCCGGCGGTCGCCCGGGTCCGCGGTGCGCCGGATGTAGCCGGCCTTCTCCAGACGGTTCAGGACCCCCGTGACCGCGCCCGTGGTCAGTCTGGCCCGTTCCGCGAGATCACCCGCGACCAGTGACTCGCCGGCCGTCGAGGCCTCCACGAGGAAGCCCAGGCAGGTCAGGTCGGTGACGTTCAGGCCCATCCGGCGGGCGACGTCCTGCTGCCCGAACTGGGCGGTGGCGATCATCCGGTCCATGGCGTAGAGCGCCTGCTCCGCCGTCGCTGCCGGGCGAGCCTTGTGATCACTCACGAGTCCTCTTAGTATCTAAGATAATTAGCTCGCGAGATAAGAGATCTCGCGACGGGGTCAGCCCTACCATCTTCACAGCTCTTGAGGAGCGCGATCATGTTCATCCACGGTGACGACGACCACGACTTGGGCCACACCGTGGCCGGCTGGACCGGTGCGGGGATCGCGACGCTGGGATTCGGGCTGTCCGGGGTCGCGGTGGTGACGGCGTCCGGGCTCCTCGCGCTCGCGGGGGCGGCGGTGCTGGTCCTGGCGTTGCTGAGCACGTGGGTTCTCCACCTGACCGGCTGGGGCAAACCGAGCGGGCCCCGCCCGGCGGGCCAGTGGGACTGGCGCGTGAGGGACGCCGCCGCCAGGGACGGCCACGCCGACTGCGTCGGCTGCCGCCTCGCGGGCCGACGGCCGTCTCGCCGACGGGCCGCGGCCCCCACCGCCGAGCCCGCCGTCGCCGACGCCTGAGGCGAAGGGAAGACGCCGGCGTCGTGTCCCAGCGGGTGCCGAACCAGGGGTCAGTCACGGGCACGGGTGTGATCGCGGGAGCATCCCATGCCCGGCCGCGGCCGGAATCGGGTCCCCGGCGTGGAGCCGCATCGTGCGTCACACGGTCTCGGGTGCGTGTGCGATCGCCAGCAGCGCCACGTCATCGGCCATGCTGCCGCCCGTGTGCTGGTGCACGTCGGCCAGCAGGGCGTCGAGGAGGGCGTCCGGACGGGCGTGCCGCAACAGGTCGGACCTGCGGGCCGGCTCGTAGAACTCGCCCTTCGCGTCCCGGGCTTCCGTGAGTCCGTCGGTGTAGAGCAGCAGAGTGGCGCCCTTCGGGAACGTGACCGTGTCGACGTGCTCGGGACCGGCGGCCAGAGAGGTCAGGCCCAGGGGCAACGCCGGCCGGCTCGGTTCGACATATCGCACGGCACCCGGCAGCAACAACATGGGTGCGGGGTGACCGCGGTTGACCAGCCGGACCTTGTTCCCGTGCCGGGGGAACTCCGCGACCACGCTGGTGATGAACCCTTCGAGTCCGGTCACGCCCCCGGACTGTTCGATCTCGAGGGCGACGGCTCGCTCCAGTCGTTCCACGAGCGCGGTGAGGCTGGGTTCCTGCATGGCCGCCTCACGGAAGGTGCCGATGCTGTCGGCGACGGCCCTGACCGCGTTCAGACCCTTTCCGCGCACGTCGCCGATCACGCAGCGCACCCCGAACGGCGTATCGACCACCGCGTAGAGGTCTCCGCCGATCTGCGCGTCCGACTGCGCCGCCTCGTAGCGGGCGGCGAACCGCAGCGGCCCGCACGCCTTCGGCGGGTCGCGCAGGACGGCCCGCTGGACCGTGGCGGCGATGTCACGCGCCGACTGGAGCTGTGCGTGCAGGTGATGCAGGAGACGATGGAGGAAGGCCGAGATCACCGCCACCGTCGCGACCATGGCCAGTTCGCTGTACGCGGTGGCCGTCCCGCGGAACCCGAAGTAGCCGAACATGGCCAGGTCGAGAAGGAATGCCGCCACTCCGGTGAGGACGGTGCCGCGCAGGGAGAGCAACGGAGCGGCCGTGAGGATCGCGGCCGCGTAGAGAGCGGCGGCACTGACCGTGGGCGGCGTGACGAAATCGATCACCACGGCCGCGCACAGCAGAACCACCGGCAGCAGTGGCCTCCACCTTCCCAGCCGGTGCCACACCGTCAGCCCGGCCACACGCTGCTCCAGACGTCGACTGATCTTCCGGCCGCTCAGGCTATGGGTCGGCCGCCCGCCAGGCCGCCCCATCCCCCCGCGGCTCGCACGCCACGCGGAGGCTATGACCCGAACGCCGCACACCGGAGAGGCGCGCGCGGCGGATGATCCGGCGACGAGTGCCATCCACACAGGGCCCTTAGCACACGGATCGCTGGCCGCCCCGCAACTCCCGGATTCGCGCCCCGTGGCGTCCCGGCCGCCCGCACGATGCGGCATCCGGTACGGACGAAGAGGGGATCCGTGGCTCGTCGCACCAACACGTCCTGCCTGGGTATGGCCGTCAAGGGCTATCTGCTCCTGAACCTGTGGACGGCCATCGGCTACGCCCTGGCACTGCCGGTCACCCTGCCCGACCTGATGGCGGCTCAGGATCCACCGCTGCACGTCAAGGGCCCGGTGCAGTACGCGGTCCTCTACGGTGTGCCCGTCGTCGCCGCCGCGGGCGTGGCCCTGTTCGCGAGCCGCCGACGGTCCGTCGCCCCATGGGCCGTCGTCGCCCGCGCGGCGGCGGTGCTCGTGCTCGGTCAGATCGCCGCGCACGGGGCCGAGGCCGGCTTCGACGCGCCCGAGTGGAGTGCGCGCGCGATGGCGCAGTGCGCTGCCGCCGGACTCACCGCGTACCTGTGCCTCGTGGCGTTGCGCCGGTGGGACGACCGTGGTCTCCCCGCGGGAAGCCGTCGCCCGGGGCCGGGCGAGATCTGGCACGCCGTGGTTCCGTTCCGGGACAACGCGGGCAGCAAGGAACGCTACTGCCTGGTCGTCAGGAGCCGTCCCCACTACGCGGAGGTCCTCAAGATCACCAGCCAGAACAAGGACCACCGCGGCGACCACATCCGCATGCCCAACGATGGCTGGGACCACACCTCCGGCAAGGACCACTGGGTCGAGATCGGCCTTCAACCGCTCAGAGTTCCCTACCGGGACTTCACCGACGGACGCCCCAAGGGCCGTTGCCCCCGGCCGGTCTGGCGCCGGCTGCGCGCCCAGAGCCCGGCACCCGAGGCGTCCGTGGTGTGAGCATTCCGCACTTTCGCGGGTCACAGCTACGACACGAAGCGTTGATGATCATTCACTCCAAGTCACGCAGGCGCCAGACTGGCGGCGCTCAAGACCGTCCTTGGGGGGACCATGCACGCAAGAACCGATGGCGTCGGCCTCGCGACCGCGCCCGCCCGCTGCTGCTCCGCCGCCGATCGACAAGGCAGAGCCGTACGCGCCGACGGAGCCGCGGCTTCCAGGCCCGTGGACCGCTCGCAGGCCGGCTGGATGATCCGGTGCGCCGGACACCGGACCGGAACGATCAACTAGCCAGCTCGTGCAGAGGGGATCCACCATGCAACACCGTGCCGTCATCGTCGCCGTCACCACCGCCACCGCCCTGCTCGTCCCCGTCCTCGGCGCGTGCAGCAGCGCCTCGCAGTCCAAGCGTTCCAAGTCCTCGCCCTCGTACGCCGCCGACAGCATCAACGCGCGCTGCCTGGCGCAGGACTGGCCCCAGCCCATGCCCGACGTCCAGGGCGAACCGTTCGACCCGCTCGGCAAGGACCTGAAGTGCTTCGGCAGCATCCAGGCCATCGCGCCCGACGGACATGACGTGATGACCGACCCGAGCAGCGGGCTGGGTGCCTGGACCGTCGTTTCCAGCAGTCCCGGCCCCGGTGCCAAGGTCCGGATGTCCACGCCGATATCGCTCGAACTCCGGAGAGGCTGACAGCAGAAGGAGCGCGAGCGCCGCCCTCGCCCCACCCGGGCGAGGGGGCGTCCGGTCGTGGCACACTCGCCGTCCGTCCGGCACACACCGAGCCGCCCGTTGATGTCAGTGCCGCCTGCGAGACTCGTTCCATGATTCCGAAGCTGCCCCTGGACAGCCCTCGTTGGCGTGGTCTTGACGGTGTGAAGGTCGAGGAGCTGCGGGTACTCCTGGACCAGTTGGCCTCCGCGGCCGCCCCCGGGGGCGGCGACGCGTGGCTGCGGACCTGGAGAGACCTGTCCGGCGCCCTCTTGGATGACGGAGTCGTCGCCGACGGGGCCTACGCGGCGCTGCCACATCTCGTCGAGGCGGCAGCGGTCCTTCCTCCGGGACAGACCGTGGACTTGTGGGTGGACCTCGGATTCATGGTGACCGCCGACCACCGACCCCCCGTCCCGGCCGATCTCGCGGCGGGCTTAGGTGCCGCACTGCGGCTGGCCGAGCGGGCGGCGACCCGAAGCCTCCTCGCGGCCGGTACTCCCGGGCGGGTCTGTGCCCAACTCGCCCTCTCCTGCGTGGCCTTGGCCGGACACCCCATCGGCGAGGTGCTGTGGCAGTTCCCGGATCACCTCGAAAGCGGCCTCCTGTTGTCGTGCCCCGCCTGCGGAAGCGACACGGAGATCCCCGACCTTTTCGTGGACCCGGAGCGGCCGCCCCTCAATGCTCCGCAGTTGCCCGACGCCGCCCGAGTTCGGCGAGAAGGGCATCCCTGGGGCGAGGCTGCCGCGGCATTGCGGGAGGAGGTGCTGGGGGAGGGCTGGGAACCCTTCCTGCGGATGGCGCGTGACGTCGCGGCGAGAGGGGTGTCCCCTGAGACACCAGGACAGTCCGTCCTGTGTCTGGTCGCCGGGATGGTCGCCGTCAGGGGGACCCCGCAGGGGGCCGCGGCGGACCTGGCCCGCGGGCTGATGTCGCTCACCGGGCACTTCCGCTGCTGGGACTGCGAGCGTACGTGGACGATCGCGGACGGCCTGGTGGCGAACCCGGACGGCGCGCACGCCCCACACCGCCCGGCTCGGGTCCTGACGGACTCCGGCGGGTCGGCTGACGGGGGGCGATCAGCGGCGGCCGGAAGAACCGGCCGGGCGGCGATCCGGTTCCGGCAGGAAGGGAACGCGGTCGTCGCGGCCGACGGCACACCCTGGGGCCGTATCTCGGTGTTCTCCGATGCCGTGCCCGGTTCGTCCGGAGGCGTCGACGCCCTGGCGGTGGTCTCCCGCCCCGGTCGGCCGACCCTTGTGGGCGGCGGCGGGGACAAGGGCGTGGTGTGCCTGTGGGACGCGACCGACGGCCGACTCGTCCACGATCCGCTGCCGGGACATCCTGACGCCGTCCGCTCGATGACGACCCTGCCCCTGCCCGACGGCCGCGTCCTGCTGGCGAGCGGAGGGGACAGCGGGACGATCGCCGTGTGGAATCCCCTCACCGGGCAGCCGGTTCGCGAACCGGCCGGCGCCTGGCCCGGCGGGGTGACCACGATGTGCGCCGCCGTCGTCCCCGACGGCCGCACACTGCTCGTCACCGCCACCCCCAGAGGCGCCGTCAAGATGTGGGAACCGGACACCGGCGAGTGCGTCAAACACCTCAACCCCTACGGCAGTCCGATCCGGTCGGTCACCGCCGTCCCGATCTCCGCCCACCACACGCTGATCGTGGCCTCGGACACCGCGGGCCGCGTTCACGTGTGGCATCCGGCCGTCGACGACCCCTGGGACCGCGGCGCGGCCGTGCAACTGAGCGCACGCGCGCTCGCCGATGCCGACCATCGGGCGGCGGCCGTGGAGGCTGTCCTGACATCCGACCGAGCCATGCTGGCCACGGCGGACGACCTCGGCGCCGTCATGCTCTGGGATCCCGCCACCGGTGCCCGGGTCGGCGATGGCCTGCCCAGCTCCACGGGCACCGCCGGCCCGCCGCTCATCACCGCCGCCACCCTCCAAGGAGGCACCACGGTCCTGGTGACCGGCACCCGACTCGGTCACCGGCTGCGGGTGTGGGAACCGGAGACCGGCGTGGTGCGGCACATCGCCCTGGATGTGTCGCTCACCTGCCTGGCCACCGCGGGCGCGGACCTGATCGTCGGACATGACCGCGGAGTCCTCGGTCTCCCGCTCACCCGGCGAACGCCGGAGGGCGGACTGCTGTGTGGGGAGGGTAAGCCATGACGGATGTCGAGGTGAGCGACAGAACGCTGTGGAGAGTGCCGGGCGGGGGCGTGCTCCACCACACACCGGCGATGGCCGACGGCGCCGTCCACGTGTTTGACGACCTCTTCGGTCTGGCGGCGATCGACGCGGACACCGGACAGCGGCGCTGGACCCTGCGCGCCGACGCCGGAATCGGAACATCACCGGTGGCCGACAACGGCGTTGTGCACTTCGCCGACACGCCGACACGCCGCCGCTCACGCGACCACGCGTCGAGCCGCTGGTCGGAGGGCTGTCGTCGACGGGATCGCAAGGGGTCGCCGGTATGCTGCGGCAGTGCGCACGGTCGAGGCTTTGCTGGACGAGGCGGCGGACCTGGTCGTCCGGGAGGCCTGGCAGCGGCTGGCGGATGCGGGGCTGCCCTCGCAGGCTCGCCACCCATCGCCGACCAACAGCCCCCACGTGACCCTGGCCGCCTGCGGCGAGTTGACTGCTCCGATTCGCTGGGAGCTCGCTGAACTGGCTGCCGCTCTGCCGCTACCGGTGCGGCTTGTCGGCGTGGTCCGCTTCGAACGGCCCACCTCGGTGCTGGGCTGGGCGTTGGACCTCGACTCCACGCTGGCGAGTTTGCACCGCCGGGTGTGGGAGGCCGTCGCCTCGGACAGTCCACCCGGCACCCTCAACCCCTTGCACGAACCCGGACGCTGGAGCCCCCACATCACCCTCGGCCGGACCCGGCGGGCCGGTGCCTTCGCCGACCGGCGAATCCCCGAGCTGCTGCCGGCGCCTCCGGTGTCGGTCCGGCTCACCGCCTTGCGCAGCTACGACACCGAAACCGGCGCCCTGGAACTGCTGGAACCCCACTCCCATGGGCGGCGATGACGGGTTCCAGTGCCGCATCAGGCAGATGCGACGAGGTTTCCCAGGAAGCGCGAGGAACACTCCATGGGTGTTCCTCGCGCATGACGTCGGGGCCGCGATCAGCGAGCAGGAAACCGGTTCGAGTTTCGGAGGTTCGACTTCCGGGAGGCTACTGGGCCGTGGTCTTCGCGGCCGTTTCGACGAGGCGGGTCACGACGTCGGGGTGAGAGATCATGACGACGTGGGAGCCGTTGACCTGGACCGTGTGGGAACCGGCGCGGCGGGCTTCGAAGCGTTCCAGGTCGGCACCGATGGCTTTGTCCTGCTTGGCGACCAGGGCCCAGGACGGGATGGTGTGCCAGGCCGCTGCGGTGGGGGCGTCCTCGAAGGCGGAGGCGCTGATGGGACGCTGCTCGACGGCCATGATCCGAGTCTGGGACTTGGGCAGATCGGCGGCGAACACAGTGTGGAACTGGGCCGGATCGATGGTGAGTTCGATGCCGGTGGAGCCGTCGGCGTTGGAGAACGGTGCGGGGCGCAGGGCGGGCTGGAGTTGCGAGTCGTGGGACCTGGAGGCGAGTTGACCGAGGGCCTCGCCCCGGTCGGGCATGAAGGCGGCGATGTAGACGAGAGCCTTGACGTCGGGATCACCGGCGGCGGCCTGAGTGATGACCGCGCCCCCGTACGAGTGTCCGACCAGGACCACGGGTCCCTTGATGTTGTTCAGGACGCCGGCGATGTAGGTCGCGTCCTGGGGCAGACCGCGCAGCGGATTGGCCGGGGCGTCGACCTTGTAGCCGTCGTTCAGGAGGCGCTTCACCACACCGTTCCAGCCGGACGCGTCGGCGAAGGCGCCGTGGACCAGGACGACCGTCGGCTTCGGGCGCGACTGGCTGCTCTGGTGTGCGGAGGCTGAGGGGGCGAGGGAGAACGACAGCAGGCCGAGTAGACCGGCTGCCGTGGCGGCGGCCCAGCTCGAACGTCGTGCGCGCATGGGAATTCCTCTGAGGATGGGGGTGCAGGCTGCCGCCGGATCACCTTGGCCATGATCCTGCCGATCTCTGGGCAAACCTGTTGATTTTCGGCCAAGTCAACATCCGAAAATGGGCGTCGACTTCCCGCGGGAACCTGGTGTCGCGTATCCACTCGGATGGGCCATCCGGCCGCCGCATCGTGTCCGGTCAGCAGGGGAGGTGGTGGGCGCGGCTCGCCGTCACCGCTTGAGGAACGACGCCTGGAGCGCGGTCGACGTCTCCACGAGCAAGCGGGGCACGGTTGTATGGCAGGCGATGACGGACGGCAGGGAAGCGGTCGGCCTTCGGGACGAGAATTGACCTTGCCGCGACGAGGCGATCGCCCCATCATCTGCGCATGGACGATACGCCGAGCCGTGTCCCGACCGCCCTGCCCTCATTGCGTTCCAAGGCGCGCGACGCGGGCTTCATCATGTCCAGTGAAGACCGCACAGGAAGCCTCCTGGCAGCATTGGCCGCCGCTCGGCCCGCGGGCCGGATCCTCGAACTCGGCACCGGCTTCGGAGAAGGCACCGCCTGGCTCCTCGGCGGCATGGACCTCGATTCCTGTCTGACCACCGTCGAACTCGACCCCGCCCTCCAAGTCTTCGCCCAAGCACAACTGGGCGCCGACCCGCGGGTGACGTTCGTCTGCGGAGACGGCGGGACATGGCTGGAAGACTTCGACGACGCCCCCTTCGACCTCGTCTTCGCGGACACATGGCCGGGCAAGTTCACCCACCTCGACCGGGCCCTGGAACTCGTGGCTCCCGGTGGGATCTACTTGATCGACGACCTCTTCCCCCAGCCCGGTTGGCCGGAGGGCCACGAAGCATCCGTCAAACGCCTTCTGGCCGAACTGGACGAACGCGAGGACTTCCGGTGCGTCCGCATGGCATGGGCCGGCGGCCTGCTGATGGCAGTGCGCACAGCCTGACGGTCAAGAGTCGACCGCGAGGGTGAGCCGGCGCGAGACGGCGACCCGGGAGCGGTGCTCCGCCGCCTCGCGTGATCCCACGTGACAAGTCTGCGTGCCAGTCACCCGATACCGTTCGGCGTCCGAGCCTCACCCGACGAGCGTCGCCTTCGGGCGTACGACGCAGAACTCGTTCCCCTCGGGATCGGCCAGCACGGTCCACGACTCCTCGCCCTTCTGGCCCACTTCCGCCCGGCGGGCGCCGAGGGCCAGGACGCGTTCGATCTCCGCTTCCCGGTCCCCGGCCGCGGAGGTCAGATCGAGGTGCAGCCGGTTCTTGACGACCTTGCCCTCCGTCACCGGCATGAAGCAGATGCCCACCGGCGCCGCCTCGTCCGGCCCGATCACGACCTCCCGCTCCCGTTCGGAGAGGATCCGCCAGCGCAGCACCTCGGCCCAGAACCGGGCCAGCGAGGGGAGGTCGTGCGCGTCGATGACGATGTGGTGCAACGCGAGGGGCATATCGGTCAATGTGCCCTGACTTCGCGGGCGTGGCAGCGCTGGAAGGGTGTCAGGGCGGCATCTGGCGGACGAGAGGGGCCCGTACGGGCGTACGCAACGACTCCGGAGATCTCCCTGAGCTGTACATGCGGCTCCGGGGATCTCCCCGAGCCGTACGCGCGGGTCCCGAGGTCTTCCTGAGTGGTGCCTACTCCGTGTCCGTCCGGAAGTAGTGCCCCTTGTCGAGGTCCTCGATCAGGCCAGGACCGGTCGGGGCCCATCCCAGCAGCTCGCGGGTCCGCTCGCTGGAGGCCGGGCTGTCGAGGCCGATGAATCCGGACAGCCAGGTGAAGTGCTCGGCCGCCTCCTCGGCGGGGACGGAGCGGACGGGCGCATCGAGGTGGCGGCCGATGACCTCGGCGACCGAGCGGAGCGGTACGCCGTCCTCGGCGCTCGCGTGGAGGACCGATCCCGCCGGAGCGCCCTCCAGGGCGAGGCGGAAGAGACAGGCGGCGTCGTCGCGGTGCGTGGCCGGCCAGCGCTGTGTCCCGTCGCCGATGTAGCCGGCGAAACCCTTGTCCCGGGCTATGGCGATCAGAGCCGGCATGAAGCCGCCGTCACCCTCGCCGTGCACGGTCGGGGGGAGTCGTACGACGGACGAGCGGACGTTCCGGTCGGCGAGGGCGAGCGTCACATGGGCGGTGCCCATACGGGTCCGCGGGCCGCCCGGCAGATGCGCGGGCGTCTCGTCCGGCGTCCGCCCGTCCGCCTCGGTGCTCACGCGGCCCGGGGCCAGTCCGACCAGCCCCGACGCGATGACGAGCGGCCGCCCGGAACCCGCGAGGGACTCGCCGAGGGCCTCGACGGCGCTCCGGTCCGCGTCCGCCGCGTCCTGGAATCCGCCCGAGAAGGCGAGGTCGTGCTTGAACGCGAGGTGGATCACGCCGTCCGACGCCGCGGCCGTCTCGCGCAGGAGGTCGAGGTCGTCGAGGGTGCCGGGGACCGCGTCGGCCCCTGCCTTGGCCAGGGCCGCGGCCGAGCCGTCCGAGCGGGCGAGCCCGACGACCTGGTGTCCGGCGCCGATGAGCTCGGGTACGAGTGCGGAGCCGATCCATCCGGATGCCCCGGTGACGAAAACACGCATGAGAAAGCCTCCCGTCCGGGGTCGCCCTCGCGCCGTGAGGGCGGGTCGGGGCGACCCGGCGATGTCAGTGACTGTCATCAAACGTAGCACCCGATGTCAGTGACTGTCATCGAAGCGCGACCTCCGATGTCAGTCACTGCCGTCGAGTACGATGCCGGGCATGGGTCGATGGCAGCCGGACGCGCGCGGCCGCCTCGCACGGGCGGCACTGGAGCTCTACGTCGAGCGAGGGTTCGACCGCACCTCGGTGGCGGAGATCGCCGAGCGGGCGGGGCTGACGGAGCGGACGTTCTTCCGGCACTACGCGGACAAGCGCGAGGTGCTCTTCGCGGGGTCGAGCGAGTTGGGGGACGTGCTCGCCGGTGCCGTGGCGCGTGCCCCGCAGTCCGCCACCCCGCTCGATGCCGTGGCGTTGGCCCTCGACGGTGCCGCGGCCGTACTGGAGGCCCGCAGGGAGCACGCCCGGCAGCGGCAGTCCGTCATCGACGCCAACACCGAGTTGCAGGAACGCGAGCTGATCAAACTCGCCTCGCTGTCCGCGACGCTCACGGACGCGCTGCGGCAGCGTGGTGTCGACGAGGCCTCCGCGGGGCTCGCCGCGGAGGTGGGGATCGCCGTCTTCAAGTTCGCCTTCCGGCGCTGGGTCGATCAGATCGGAGACAAGGAACTGGCCCAGTTCATACGGGAGTCACTGGCCGGTCTGAGGGCAGTGACCGCGGACGCGTGACGCCCCCGCCGGGACGGCTCGAAGTCGGCGCCGGGGAAGGGAAGTTCACTCTTGCTTCCGAGCCACGTCGCGCCAGGAAGGCCCCGGGCCCGCGCCCGTGAACACCGCACAATTGGCGCGCGCCGCGAAGAGCTCCCGCAGTACGGTCTGGCGATGGACGAACCGGATGGATACTTCGGCGAGCGCGTCGCGGCAACCTACGACGAGTCGTCGGGGGACATGTTCGAACCCGGCGTCATCGACGCGACGGTCGGCTTCCTGGCGGACCTGGCCGCCGATGGACGGGCCCTTGAGCTGGGCATCGGGACGGGGCGCGTCGCGTTGCCGCTGGCGCGACGCGGAGTCCCGGTCCACGGCATCGACCTGTCACGGGCGATGGCCGCCCGGCTGCGCGCCAAGCCGGACGGTGACGCGATCGACGTCACGATCGGTGACTTCGCCACGACGAGAGTGGAAGGGATGTTCTCCCTCGCCTACCTGGTCTTCAACACGATCATGAACCTCACCACGCAGGAGGAACAGGTCGCGTGTTTCCGCAACGCGGCGGCCCACCTGGAGCCCGGGGGCTGCTTCGTCATCGAGGTGGCGATCCCCGAACTGCGCAGACTCCCGGCGGGCCAGAACGTCGTGCCCTTCCAAGTGAGCCCCACACGATGGGCGTTCGACATCTACGACGTCGCCACCCAGGCGACGAGCTCGAACTACGTCGAGGTGGTCGACGGCCGCGGTGAGTACCGATCCATCCCGTTCAGGTATGTGTGGCCCTCGGAACTCGACCTGATGGCCCAGCTCGCCGGCCTGCGACTGCGCGAACGATGGGACGGCTGGACCCGGGACCCGTTCACGAGCGACAGTCGCCGTCATGTCTCGGTCTGGGAGAAGCCCGCCCCCTGACCGCGGAGCCGGCCGGGCGCTCCGAGGGGCGCGTCCTCAGGGCAAGAGCACGATCTTGCCGTGGGTCCGCCGTAGTTCCAGCTCACGGAACGCGTCCCGGACCCGCTCCAGTGGGTACGTCCGGGCGATCGGCACCTCCAGCTCTCCGCGCGCCGCGAGCCGGGCCAGTTCGCCGACCACCACCGCGCAGGCCGCCGCGCCCTCGCCGTATGTGTGTGCGCCGACCCGGGCCGCCGCCTCCCAGTCGCGGATCGTATCGATCCGCCCCGGCCGCACGCCCAACTCCACGGCCAGGTCCACGTATCCGTCGCCGAACGTGTCGATGAACGCGTCGACCGTCCCGCCCGCGGCCTCCCGAATCCGCTCGGCCACGCCCTCGCCGTAGCTGACCGGGACGACCCCCCGCTCCTTGAGCCAGGCGTGGTTCCGCTCGCTCGCCAGCCCGATCACCGTGGCACCGCGCCGCCGCGCGAGCTGCACGGCGAGGGACCCGACGCCGCCCGCCGCGCCGGACACCACGACGGTGTCGTCCGGCCCGGGGTCAACCGCGAACACCGTGGCGTACGCGGTCGTGCCGGCCACGTAGAGCGACCCGGCCACCTCCCAGGGAAGCCCCTCAGGACGCGCCGCCAGCTTCACGTCCTCCGCGATGACGAACTCCGCGTGGCTCGCCCTGTCGTGCGTGAAGCCCAGGACCTCGTCGCCCAGCGCGAAGCCCCGGACGTGCGGGCCGGTCTCGACCACGACTCCGGCCAGATCGCTTCCCTGCCCCGAGGGGAAGACGGCAGGCCGGCGCCGGTGCCGTGCGCCCTCGCGGATCATCGCCTCACCGGGCTGGATCCCGGCGGCGCGGACTTCGACCAGCACCTCCCCGGGGCCGGGCGTCGGCCGCTCCACGTCCTCCACCCGGAGCACGTCGATCCCGCCGTACTCGTGGAACCGGACCGCCTTCATCCTGTGATCACCGCTCTTCCTCGTTCGGGCGAAACGGGGGCGCCGGAGCCTGTGAGGACCGGGCGGCGACCATGACTTCGGAGTCAACTGCCGTGCGGGGCAGTAGTGTTCCCGCGTGCAAGCCAGGCCGGCCGGCCACGCAGACCGAGAGGACTTCATGTCTTCGGACCCCGGTACCACCCGTCAGTTCGCCGAGCGGCCCTGGTTCGCGGCCAACGAGATCCTGGCGTTCGTGGTGGAGCTCGCCGCGATCGCCTGCCTGAGCTGGTGGGGATTCACCCTCGGCCATGGCCGGCTTCTTCCCGTCGTGGCCGGCCTGGGGGTGCCCTTGGCGGCCGTCGTGCTCTGGTCGCTGTTCGCGGCGCCGAAGGCGCGGCTGCGGCCGGGGCTGCCCCTCGTACTCGTCGTCAAGGCGGTGGTGCTGGGCGGCGGCGCGGCGGCCCTGTACGGAGTGGGGCATCCCGTGGCCGCGGTGGTCATGGCGGTCGTCGTGGTCGCGAACACGGCGGTCGCCGAAACGCTCCGCCGCACCGTGCCGGGCCCACCCGTGGGGCCGGACGGCGCGAGCGGCTCGCCGGAGTCCGGCTGAGGCCCGCCGGGGCGGGCCTCGGAGGAGGGACGGGGGGGGGGGAACTCAGGCCTGGTACTCGGTGAGATCGATGGCGTGCAGGGTCAACGGGAAGCCGTGGACCGGGTGGATCGCCTCGCCCGCCGGCTCCATGCCGAGCTTCTGCACGATGTTCCGGGAGGCCTCGTTGCCCGGCCGGTCGATGCTGACGACACGGTCGAGGCCGCGATCCTGGAGCGCGAACTCCAGTGTGGCGTGGGCGGCTTCGGAGGCGTAGCCCTGGCCCCAGAACTGCGAACCGAACCGCCAGCTGATCGCGACCGCGGGAAGCACCTGGGGCAGGAACTCCGGCACGGACAGTCCCGTGAAACCGGCGAGCTCGCCCGAGCCCAGCAGTTCCACCGCGAAGAGACCGAAGCCTTCCTCGTCCCAGTCCTCCTCCCACCGCTCGATCGCCTCGGCCGTGGCGTCCAGATCGAGGACCGAGCCGTCGTCGACCCAGCGCATGACCTCGGGGTCCGCGTTGATCTCCGCCATGGGGGCGAGGTCGTCGTCGTACCAGCGGCGGAGGAGGAGGCGGGGGGTGCGGATCTCGGTCATGAGATCCATCCTGCCTCACGGACGGGGCATGAGCCGGGCCGGGGGCGGCGCCGCACCGGTGCGGGAGCGCGGCCGGGCGGCGGGACCCGCCCCGGCGCCGGGGCCGGCCCCGGCGTACACCCGCGACCGTCACCTTCCGGCGGGGCCTTCGCCCTGGTTCCTTCGCCCGGCGGCGGTGACGTCGCGCATGGCCAGCAGGAAGCGCCGTACCGTGGCCAATTCCCTCTCGTCGAAGGTACGGATCGAGGCCACCATCTCGCTGATCAGCGGTCCGAAGAACGACCAGCCCAGGGTGACGGCCTCGTCCGTCACGGTGAGCAGCACGCGCCGCCGGTCGTGGGTGTCCCGTTCCCGGCGCACGAGGGCCAGCCGTTCCAGCCGGTCGATCAGGGCCGTGGTCGACGCCGAGTTCACTCCGAGCCGCGCTCCGAGCCACCCCGGTGTGGCGCGTGTGTCCGTCCGGGCGGCGTCCAGCAGGTGGACCAGCGCCCGTACGTCCGTGGGATGCAGTCCGTGGAGTCCGGCGAACTCGGCGCCGAAGAGGTCGAGTTCCATGGTGACAGCCCTGAGGAGATGGACCAGTTGCAGGTCCGGGTCCCGATCGTCCACGCCGTCCTCCTGGAGATATTATCTCGTTCATCGAGATTATCGATGGTCGAGTAATCATAAGGTGGCGATCATGAGTGGCGAAGCGGGCTTCCTCTCGGCGTACGACACCGTTCTGCGACAGTGGCCTGTGGAGATCGACAGCGTCGATGTCCCGACCCCGTACGGCACCACCCGGGTCCACATCAGCGGCCCGGCGAACGGCACACCGCTTCTGCTGCTGCCCGGTGGCGGGGCCACGTCGGCGGTGTGGTTCGCCAATGTCGGCCCGCTGTCCCTCACCCACCGGGTGTACGCCCCCGACCTCATGGGCGACATCGGCCGCAGTGTGCACGACGGGGCGCCCCTGCGCGGAGCCGACGACCTGACGGCCTGGCTCGACACACTCTTCGACGAACTGCGCCTCGACGGCGCGCGGGTGTGCGGCCACTCCTACGGCGCCTGGATCGCCCTGAACCACGCCCTGCGAGCACCCGGGCGGATCGGCCGCCTCGCGTTGCTGGACCCCACCAACTGCTTCGCCGGCCTGCGTCCCGGATACGTGGCCCGCGCCCTGCCGATGCTGCTGCGGCCCAGGGCCCGACGCGTGCGCGCCTTCCACCGGTGGGAAACGGGCGCCGACCCCGAACATCCCGCCTGGCAGGCGTTTTTGGAGAGCACGGCCGACGCCCGCCGGTCCAAGGTCGTCGCGGCGCGCCGGCCGAAACCGGCGGAGCTGCGCGCCTGCGCGGTTCCGGTCCTGGTGATCCTGGCCGGGCGCAGCCGCGCCCACGACGCGTCGCGCGTCGCCGCGCGGGTCAGCGATCTCCTGCCGACGGCGAGCGTCGACATCCTGCCGGACGCCTCGCACCACTCCCTGCCCACGGAACGACCGGCCGAACTCAACCGCCTGCTCACGCGGTTCATGGCCTGAGCGGTCCGTGCCGTCACGCGGGTGCGTGACGGCACGGACGACCTTCCCCTACGAGGTGCCCGTCAGCGGGCGCAGTACGGTCGCGCCGGCGCGCAGGAGCGCCGAGACCGGCGGCCCCACCCAGCGGTTCAGCTGGCGAGGCAGGGCCGGGTCCAGCTCGATCGTCACCCGGACGTAGCGCGTGTGGAGCCGTGCGACCGTGGCCTGACGGGGCACAGCGGCCTCCGGTTCCCGCTGGAGAGCCGCTCGGTAGGTGTCCTTGCGCTGGTTCACTTCGTGTCCTGACGCTTGATGAGTTCGTCCGCGAGATCCATGTACGCCGATCCCTTGACCGTGACAGGGCTGCCGAACGACTGGGAATACAGGTCGAGTCGGGGAATGTGGGTGGACAGCACGTCGAAGCCGCGTTCCGTGAGCGCTTCGCGGGCGTCGGCGTCAGGACCGGTGCGGGTCGCGTCCGGACGGTTCGTACGGTTCAGGAGCACGGCGGAGCGGGCGGGCCGTGACCGCAGTGACTGGACGTCGCCCATCTCGCGGCCGATGGGTGCCATCCGGTCCAGTTCGATGGGGGACGGGGTCACCGGCACGATCCACTCGCTCGCGTACCGCATGATGCTCCGGGCGATGTGGGCGTGGTCCTCCATCTGCGGGGCGTCGAACACCACCGCCTGCCGGTCGCCCAGGAAGTCGTTCACGCGCCGGTGCACATCGCCGACCGGGAGGGAGAACACCGGGAAGGGGAAGCCCCCGGCCAGTTCGCTCCACCGCAGCGCCGAGGACGCGGGGTCACTGTCCACCAGCAGCGGTGAGAAGCCCGACTCGTGCAGCGCGTGGGCCAACCACACCGCGCTCGTCGTCTTGCCCACTCCGGGTTTCAGGTTCACAAAGGCATAGCTCATCGACACGGGGAGCCACGCTAGTGAACGCGGGGGACCGAGGACCGGCCGAGCGGGCCAGGAGCCCCGGCGTTCACCCCGCCGCGCCGGTGAATCATTCCAATGGATCAACGCGTTGTGCCCGCGCACAGACCCGCACGACGATCGCTGTGCAACCGCCGCACGAACACGGAGTCCCCTGTACGCGCCCCCGCACGGCTGATGCCATGCCCGGCATGTCTCCCGCACCTTCCGCACCACCCACCGCACCCGCGCCTATTGCCGCGCCGCCCTCCCGCCTCCCGGGCGCACCGGTACGCCCGTACGCGGCCCCGGCAACGGAGTGCCACCGATGAGCACCGGCGACGGAGAGTCGCTCGCCGTCGTGGTCTTCCTCGCCTTCGTCGCCGTGTCGCTGCTGCTGTGCGGCCTCGCGGCGGCCGACCTGGACGACCCCGAACACTTCTACGCGGGTGGCGGAGCGGCCTTCGGCCCGGTCGGGGGCGGACTCGCCATCGCCGGTGACTACATCTCCGCCGCCACCCTGCTCAGCACCACCGGCGCGGTCGCCCTGGACGGGGCGGACGGCATCCTCTTCGCCTGCGCCACCGTCGTCTCGCTCTACCTGGTCCTGCGGATCCTCGGCGAACCCCTGCGCCGCACAGGGGTGTTCACCCTCGGAGACTTCCTCGCCGACCGCCTCGGCGCACCCTCCGTACGCCGTGCCCTCGGCGTCGCCACCCTGGTCGTGCTCACCCCGCTGCTCCTGGTGCAACTCTCCACCGCCGGGCGCGTGATGGCGGCCATGTTCGGGCTCCCCGACGGCGCGCTCACCGGATGCACCGTCGCCGGAGGCGTTCTGATGGTCTGTTACGCGGCGTTCGGCGGGATGCGCGGCATCGGGTACGTACAGATCCTCAAGGTCGGGGTGACCCTCACCGCGATGCTGCTCCTCGCCGGGGTGGTCCTCGCCCGGTACGGATGGTCACCGGCAGCGCTCTTCGACGCCGCCCGGGACCGCTCCGGAGCGGGCGCCGGATACGGCCGCCCCGGACTGCACTTCGGCGACTCCGCCACCGGGCGCCTTGACCTGATCGGTTTCGAGGCCACCCTCCTGGTCGGCGCGGCCTGTCTGCCGCACCTCACCATGCGGCTGCACCCGGTCGCCGAGGCCCGCACCGCGCGGCGCGCCGTCGGCTGGGCCGTCGTCCCCGTGGCGCTCGTGTGCGCCGGGGTCGTGGTGGCCGGTCTGGCCGCCTGTGCCCTGATCGGCCGGGGCCCGGTGCGGGCCGCCGATCCCGGGGGAGCGACCGCCCTGCTGATGGTGACAAGCGCCCTCGACCCGGTCGCCGGGGGCGCCCGGCACAGCATGCTCTTCGCGGTCGTCGCCTGCGCCGTGTTCGCGACCACCCTCGCGGCCGTCGCGGGCATCACGCTGGCGGCCGCCTCCAGCCTCGCCCGGGATTTCGGCGCCCGGCCCGCCCACGGGGCCAGGGGCCGGGCGCCCGCCGCGGAGATCCGCCGGGCGCGGCTGGGCATCGTCCTGGTCGGAGCCGGCGCCGTCGCCCTGTCGGCGGTTCTCGGGGACCGCGGCAGACTGACGCTGATCTCGCTGTCGTTCACGGTCGCGGCCTCGGTGATCGCCCCGGTCCTGCTGTACGCGCTCTTCCTGCCGGGCCACTCGGCGACCGGTGTGCGCTGGACCGTCTACGGAACGCTGCCGCTGATCGTGCTGCTGCTCGCGGGCTCGCCCGCGGTGTCGGGCACCTCCTTCGCGGTGTTCCCCGGCCACGACGTCCGCTGGTTCCCGCTCCAGACACCAGGGCTGGTCACCATTCCGGCCGGCTTCCTGCTGGGGCTCGCCGGCCGCACGCCCGCGCGTACCCGCGCCGCCCGGTCCTCCTGGCCCCGATCCTCAACCCCCTTGTCCGCGCGACCTCTTGACGGGGCTGGTGCAGACCTTTAGCGTCACGGCACACGAAGTTCACAGGTGAACTCAAAGTTCATCCATGTGAACTCCGCCTTCCCCCACCGTCTGCTCCGCACGACCAGACGAAAGGCCGTGACTGTCATGGTGAATGCCCGACCACATACCCGAACCACCGCTGCGCGCCGCCGACTTGCCGCACCCAGGCTTCTGACGACCGCCACCGTCGCGGGCCTCGTCGCCGCGGTCACCGTCCTGGGCACCGCCGACGCCGGTGCCGCCGACCCGAACGTCGCGCCCGGCGGCAACTTCGACCTGTCGGTCTGGCAACTCCAGGAGCCGGTGGGCTCACCGGGCTCGCCCACCACCATCTCCTCCGCGCGCCTCCAGGGGGCGAACGGCTACCAGGACGCGTACTTCTTCACCGACACCCGCGACGGCGCGATGACGTTCTGGGCACCCGAGAAGGGCGTCACGACGCCCAACTCCTCCTACGCCCGCTCCGAACTCCGGGAGATGAACCGCGGCGGCGGCGCGGCGGACTGGTCGCTCGGCGGCAGCCACCGGCTGAGCGCGACCCTGCGGGTCGTGTCGGTCACCTCGAACGTGTGCGTCGGCCAGATCCACCTCGGCTCCGGCGGCTCGTCCACCAAACCGCTGGTGGAGCTGTACTACCGGGCGAGCGGCGACGTCGTCGTCGGCACCGAGAACGCGCCGTCCGGCGGGCAGACCACTCACACGGTGGGGCACGTGGCGGTCGGCAAGACCTGGACGTACACGATCGCCGTCTCCGGCGGGAACACCATCGACCTGACCGTCAACGGCAGCACCACGCACTACGCGATCCCGTCGTCGTTCTTCCCGTACAAGCAGTACTTCAAGGCCGGCTCGTACAACCAGTCGTCCTCCGAGAGCACCACGAAGGGGGCGAAGGTCGCCTTCTACGGCCTGACGGTGTCGCACGGCTGACAAGGAACGCGTCGGACACGACGGAGGGGTGGGGGCGGCGCCCGGCCCCGGCCCCCCCCCCCCGGGGGGGCCGGGCGCAAAAAATAGACGACGAGAAGTTCTTTTTTAGGGGGGGATGCAGCAAGACAGAACC
>NZ_JBVHLK010000006.1:184220-526610 GCF_055559015.1 Streptomyces sp. NPDC024698
TAGACCACCTCGTGGGGGGGGTTGGCCGTTTTTCCGGGCCTGTGGTTGGCGCCGGGGTTACTCGGCCCGGGTGGTCCCGGGGGGGGGGGGGGCCCGGGCGCGCGGCGGGCCCCACCCCTGCGTCGTCGTCAGGTCCGAATCAGAGCGACGTCATGACGTGCTTGATCCGGGTGTAGTCCTCGAAGCCGTACGCGGACAGGTCCTTGCCGTAGCCCGACCGCTTGAACCCGCCGTGCGGCATCTCGGCGACGAGCGCCATGTGGGAGTTGATCCACACGCAGCCGAAGTCGAGCCTCTTCGACATGCGCATCGCTCGCGCGTGGTCCTTGGTCCACACCGAGGAGGCCAGCGCGTAGTCGACGCCGTTGGCGTAGGCGACGGCCTGGTCCTCGTCCGTGAACGACTGGACGGTCATGACCGGGCCGAAGACCTCGTTCTGGATGATCTCGTCGTCCTGCCTGAGGCCCGAGACGACGGTCGGGGCGTAGAAGTAGCCCTGGTCGCCGACCCGGTGACCGCCGGCCTCGACGCGCGCGTGCTCGGGCAGCCGCTCGATGAAGCCGCTGACCTGGGCGAGCTGGCCCGCGTTGTTGAGCGGCCCGTACAGGACGTCCTCGTCGTCCGGCCGGCCGGTCTTCGTCCCGGCCGCGGCCTCGGCGAGCGCCGCGACGAACTCGTCGTGGACCGAGGCGTGGACCAGGACGCGGGTCGCGGCCGTGCAGTCCTGGCCGGCGTTGAAGAAGCCGCCGACGGCCAGGTCCTCGACCGCCTTCGTCAGGTCGGCGTCCTCGAAGACCACGGCCGGGGCCTTGCCGCCCAGCTCCAGGTGGACCCGCTTGACGTCCTTGGCCGCGCTCTGGGCGACCTGGATGCCGGCGCGGACCGAGCCGGTGATGGAGGCCATCGCCGGGGTCGGGTGCTCGACCATCAGACGGCCGGTGTCGCGGTCGCCGCAGACCACGTTGAAGATTCCCTTGGGCAGGCCGAGCTCCTCAAGGACCCCGCCGATGATCTCCGCGATCAGCACCGTGGAGGCCGGCGTGGTGTCCGAGGGCTTCAGGACGACCGCGTTGCCCGCGGCGAGCGCCGGGGCGAACTTCCAGACCGCCATCAGCAGGGGGTAGTTCCACGGCGCCACCTGGGCGCAGACGCCGACCGGCTCACGGCGGATGATCGAGGTCATACCCTCCATGTACTCGCCGGCCGAGCGGCCCTCCAGCATCCGGGCCGCGCCCGCGAAGAAGCGGACCTGGTCGATCGCGGGGCCGAGTTCCTCGTTGAGGGTGAGGTGCAGCGGCTTGCCGGTGTCGCGGCTCTCGGCGGCGACCAGTTCCTCGGCGCGTGCCTCCATCGCGTCGGCGATCTTCAGCAGCGCCCGCTGCCGCACGGACGGTGTCGCGTCGCGCCAGACGGGGAACGCGGCGGCCGCGGCCGCCATCGCCGCGTCGACGTCGGCCGCCCCCGAGAGCGGGGAGGTCGCGTAGACGTCACCTGTGGTGGGGTCGACCACATCGAGGGTCCGGCCGTCGGCGGCATCCGCGAACGAGCCGTCGATGTAGTTGCGGAACGTGCTGCTCATGGAACGTCTCTCCTGGTCAGGCGGCGGTGCGGGGGGACAGGTGCTCGTGCACGGCGAGCCAGGCGCCGTCCTCGGAGCGGGCGAAGACGATGGTCTCCCGCTCGTGCACCGTCTCCTCGCCGGCGTTCGTGGCGACCCGGGTCTCCACGTCGTGGCTGAAGACGGCCGTGTCGCCGAAGGGCTGGACGAGCTGTGCCGACGAGGTGCAGCCGAGGACGCGGAAGCCGTCCTGCTCGACCCACTCCCGCCACAGGGCGCGGTACTCGGCGGTCGAGCCGAGACGCTGCGCAGTGGTGTGGAAGACGAAGGTCGCCTCCGGTGCGAAGGCGCCGAAGTAGTCGTCGAGGCGGCCCTCGGCGAAGGCGGCGACGAGCGCGTCCGCGGCGGCCCGGATCTCCTGGACGGTGGTGGTGCTCATGCGCGGCTCCTGCTCAGGGGCGCCCGGCGTCAGGGCCGGGCGCCCGGTCGGTGGGGGTGGCGGGGGAGGGTCAGACGGCCGCGGCGGGCTCTGCGGTCTTCTCCTCGGCGCCACCGGTGATCGGCGTGATCTCGGCGTCGGTCGACGGGACGAAGCGGGGTCCTTCGGGACCGAACACGGCGCGCGGCTCGGGGAAGAAGGTGAGCGCGGCGAAGTAGAGGACGACCGCGAGGGCGAGGCCGACCGGCAGGGAGATGTCCGCGCCGTTCGCCAGGTTGCCCAGCGGGCCGACGAACTGGCCCGGCAGGTTGGTGAAGAGCAGGGCCACGACGGCGCTGACCAGCCAGGTGCCCATGCCACGCCAGTTCCAGCCGTGCGCGAACCAGTAGCGGCCGCCGCGCTGACGCCGGTTGAAGACCTGGAGGTCCTCCGCGTCGTACCAGCCGCGCCGGGTGACGAAGCCGAGCGCCATGACGACCATCCACGGTGCCGTGCAGGTGATGATCAGCGTGGCGAAGGTGGAGATGGACTGCGTGAGGTTCAGCGCGAAGCGGCCGATGAAGATGAACGCGATGGACAGGACGCCGATGAAGAAGGTGGCCTGGACACGGTTGAAGCGCGGGAAGACGCTGGAGAAGTCCAGGCCCGTGCCGTAGAGGGACGTCGTACCGGTGGACAGGCCGCCGATCAGGGCGATCAGGCAGAGCGGCAGGAAGTACCAGCCCGGGGAGATCGCCAGCAGTCCGCCGACGTAGTTCGGGGCGGCCGGGTCGACGTACTTCGCGGCCTTCGAGGCGATGATCGAGGCGGTCGCGAGGCCGAAGAGGAACGGCAGCAGGGTGGCGATCTGCGCCAGGAACGCGGCGCCCATCACCCGTCGGCGCGGGGTGTTCGCCGGGATGTAGCGCGACCAGTCACCGAGGAACGCGCCGAAGGAGACCGGGTTGGAGAGCACGATCAGCGCGGCGCCGATGAACGAGGGCCAGAACATCGCGTCGTGCGTCGAGGCGAAGGCGCCCGCGTAACCGGGGTCGAAGTCACCCGCGAAGGCGAACGCGCCGAGCACGAACAGGGCCGAGGCCGCCATCACCGCGATCTTGTTGACCAGCAGCATGAAACGGAAGCCGTAGACGCAGACGACGAGCACGAGCCCGGCGAAGATCGCGTACGCGACGCCGTACGTGACGTCCGACTCGGGGACGTGGACCAGCCGGTGCGCGCCGCCGACGAGCGCGTCTCCCGAGGACCACACCGAGATCGAGAAGAACGCGATCGCGGTGAGCAGGGACAGGAAGGAACCGACGACCCGGCCGTGGACACCCAGGTGCGCGGAGGAGGAGACGGCGTTGTTCGTGCCGTTGGCGGGGCCGAACAGCGCCATCGGAGCCAGCAGCAGCGCACCCGCGACCAGGCCGAGGACGGTCGCCGCGAGCCCCTGCCAGAAGGAGAGGCCGAAGAGGATCGGGAAGGCGCCCAGCACACAGGTCGCGAACGTGTTGGCGCCGCCGAAGGCGAGCCGGAACAGGTCGATCGGCCGGGCCGTGCGGTCCTCGTCGGGGATCCGCTCGACGCCGTATGTCTCGATTTCGGTGACCGATGTCGTCACGGCCCCTCCCATCTATTTTTGTACACCACTCAAATATCGGCACCCACAGTGTGAGGCCCCCGGTGACCTGCGACAATGGTGGGTATCACAGATGCGTACCATGTCTTTTGTGGCCGGCAACAAACTGACGATCCAGGACCTGCTCTCCTCGCCCGCCCTCCAGCTGACATTGAAGGCCGGCGGCGGTCTGGATCGGGCCGTCTCCTGGGCCCACGCCAGCGAGCTCGTCGACCCGACGCCCTGGCTCATGGGAGCCGAGCTGATCATGACCGCGGGCCTGGCCATCCCCAGGAGCGCGGCGGAACAGCGCGCCTATCTGGAGCGCCTGGACGACGCGGGGGCGTCCGGTCTCGCGCTCTCCGCGCAGCTGCACATGCCCCCGCTGCACGATGCGTTCTTCCGGGCGGCGGATGAGCGGGGCTTCCCGGTCCTGGAGGTGCCGCTCGCCGTCCCCTTCATCGCCGTCGCCCAGGAGGTCGCGGCCTCGGCGCAGGAGGAGGCCAGGCACCGGCTGGGCGCACAGCTCCAGGTGTTCGGCGCGCTGCGCTGGCTGGTCACGGAGGACCTGGACACACCGACACTCCTGCGCCGCCTCGAAGGCCTGTCCGGCTACGACGTGTTCCTCTGCACACCCCAGGGGCGCCCGCTGCTGCCCGGCGTCCCCGTGCCCGACCCGGCCGTCCTGCCCGCGTCCGTCGACGCCCCGCCGACGATCCCCGGCGGATTCGTCCTCCCGGTGCCCGCGCCCGGCGGACCCGCGGGCTTTCTCGTCGCGTACGAGCGCGAGGGCGCCCGGCCCGCAGGGCTCGCCGTCGTCCAGCACATCGCCACCGTCGCGGCCCTGCGGCTGGCGATGGTGCGCAACCAACGCGAGACCCTGCGCCGCGAGGGAGCGGAGACGTTCGCCGAACTGCTCCAGGAGGTGCTCGACCCCGAGGCGGCGCGGCGCAGGCTGGCCCGGCACGCGATCGAGGGCGACACCGTGCTGCTCATCGTGCGCCGCGCCACCGACGAGGCGCTGCTGCGCTGCCTGGAGGACCGGCCGCATCTGCTGCTCACCCGAGGCGAGGACCGCTATGTCCTCGGGGCGCCCGAGCTGGCGGCGGCCGTCGGCGAGCTGCCCTCGGTGGCGGCCGGGGCCAGCCGCCCCTTCACGCCGGGTGCCGCGCTGAAGGTCGCCCAGCGTGAGGCTCTGTGGGCGGTGTCCACGGCGGTCGAGTCGGGCCGTGGTGTCGTCCACTACGGGGACGACGGGGCGGGCCGGTGGCTGCCCGACGATCCCGCCGTCCTGACGGCGCTGGTCGAGCATGTGCTCGGCGGCGTACTGCGTTACGACGAGAGCCACGACTCGCGGCTGCTGGTCTCCGCCCGCACCTGGATGGAACGCGACCGGCGCACCGAGACGGCCGCCGCCGCGCTGCACATCCACCCCAACACCCTCGCCTACCGGTTGCGCCGCTTCGGCGCGCTCGCCGACCGTGATCTGACGTCGACGGCGGCTCTGGCCGAGGTCTGGCTCGCGATCCAGGCGGCGGGGGCGCTGGGCCTCACCGACTGAGCGGGCCCGCTGTTCCGCGCGACCCGGGCGCGGATCATCCCGCGCGCCGTGCGGCCGCCTCGACCAGACGCGTGATGTCGGCGAGGTCGGCCTCGAACTCGGCGGTGAGGTCGAGGGGCAGGTCGAGCCACGGCGCGAGCGTGCTGTGGCCGGGGAGGTCACCTGCGTCGAGATGACCCCGACGGCCGCGCGGGTCGTCGGCGCCGGGAGTGAAGCGGCCCGAGGCCTCGGAGGCGGCGAAGCCGATGACGAAGGTGCTGATCAGGCGTTCCAGCCGGGGCACCTGGGGCTCGGGGACCCCGGCCTCGATGAGCGCGGTGTAGATGATGTCCACCGCGCGCAGGCCGTCCGGGGTGACGGCGGGCCGCGAGAAGAGCAGATACGCGGCCCAGGGGTGCCGCTGGGTCACCTCTCGGGCCGCGTGCGCGAGGGCGCGGAGCCGTTCGTCCCAGGTGCGGTGCTCGGCGCGGTCCGAGGGCAGCAACGTGGTGAGCAGTCGCCCGACCATGCCGTCCAGCAGTGCCGACTTGTCCTTGACGTGCCGGTACAGCGCCATGGGCGTCACTCCGACGCGATCGGCCAGGGCGCGCATCGAGACGGCGTCGACCCCGTGCTCGTCGGCGATGGCCACGGCGGCGTCCAGGATCTCTTCCCGTCTCCCACTCATGGGTCTACAGTGTAGACGTATACGGCGTAGACGTGTACGGCGTAGACCTCATGAAGGACGGATGATGCTGACCGCAGAGGGATTGGTGAAGCGCTACGGCTCACGCCGCGCGCTCGACGGGTTCGGCCTGACGGTCCCGGCCGGGGAGATCGTGGGTCTGATCGGCCACAACGGCGCGGGCAAGACGACGTTCGTCGAGATCGTCTCCGGTCTCGTACGCCCCGACGCGGGCCGCGTCGCCATCGCGGGGCTCGACGCCCTGCGCGACGGCCGGGCCGCACGGCGCTTCCTCGGCGTGGCCCCGCAGGAACTCGCCCTGTACGGGAGCACCACCGCGCGCGAGAACCTGCGGCTGTTCGCCGGACTCGCGGGATTCCGCGGACGGCGCGGGGACGCGGAGATCGCCGACGTCCTGGACGAACTGCGCCTGACCGCCGTGGCGGACCGGCCCGTGGCCGCCCTGTCCGGAGGGCAGCGCCGCCGGGTCCAGGCGGCCACCGCCATGGTCGGATCACCGCCGCTGCTCCTGCTGGACGAGCCGACCGCCGGAGCCGACCCCGAGACCCGTTCGGCCCTCCTGAACGCGGTCAGAGCACGCGCCGAAGCGGGTGCGGCCGTCGTCTACACGACCCACTATCTGCCCGAACTCGTCGATCTGGACGCCACGTTGGCGCTCGCGCGGGACGGGCGGATCATCGCGCGCGGCACCCAGGACGAACTCACCCGCCATCTGCCCGGCGAACTCCGGGTCACCTTCGCCGACCCGGACGAACCCGAGCTGCGCCGGCCGACCATGGACCCCGGTGCCGATCTGGCCGCCCTGCTCGCGTCCGGACGGACACCCGTCTCCGTCGACATACGCAGGCCCGGACTCGACGATCTCTACCGCTCCATGGAGACCGCCGGAACCGCGACGCCCGCGGAGGTCCGTGATGCCGCGTGAGTCCGCCGCCCGTCTGAGGGTGCTGGTGCGCCACAACGTGCTGCTCATGGCGCGCGAACCCGGCCCGGTCCTGAGCCGGATGATCCTTCCGCTCGTCTTCATCACGCTGCTGCGCCCGCTCTACCTCGCCGGGCAGGGCCGCGCGGCCGGCACGGAACAAGCGGTCGTCGGCACGCTGGTCACCTTCTCGCTGCTCGCGCTCAGCATCTGCGGCGGCGCGATCCTGACCGAACGGCTCGGCCGGACCTGGGACCGGCTGCGCGGAACCACCCTGCGTCCCGCCGAACTGCTGGTGGGCAAGGCCGTTCCGGCCTTCGCGGTGCTGCTCGCCCAGCAGTTCCTTGTCGTGGGATTCGCCGTGTGCGCCTTCGGCCTGCGTGTCCCGCATCCGTTCCTGCTCCTGGGTGTTCTGCTCAGCTGGAGCTGCGCACTCCTCGGACTCGGTGCCCTGTTCGGCGTGCTGGTGCGCAGCCTGGGCGCCCTGTCGGCCGCGTTCGACATCGGCGGGATGCTGCTGAGCAGCGTCGGCGGCGCGCTCGTCCCGCTCGCCGCCCTGCCGGTCTGGGTCTCGGACATCGCCCCTGCCTCGCCCGGCTACTGGGCCGTTCGCGGCATGCGTGCCGCCCTGTCCGGAGACACGACCACGGTGGCGGAGGCCTGCGGCACGCTGCTCGGCGTGGCGCTGGTCTGCGGATGCGTCGCCTCCGTCCGACTCCGGGGCCGCAGCGGCCGGTTGGTGGCCCTCTAGCGGGAAGCGCGGGCGGCTACTCGGGTCGGCGCAGGCCCGCGACGAGGGTGTCGACCAGCCGTCTCGCGTCGTAGCGCGGGTCGTTGTGGGCGCCGATGCAGAGGTTGCCGATACCGCGCATCAGCTCGTAGGCCGTCGGGCCGGGGCGGATCTCGCCGGACTCGGCCGCAGCGTCGAGGAGTTGGGCGCACACGGGGAGCAGGCGGTCGAGGAAGTAGGTGTGCAGCGTCTCGAACGCCGTGTTGTCGGGCTGGAGTACGGCGGCGAGCCCGTGCTTGGTGGCGAGGAAGTCGACGAACAGATCGATCCACCGGGACAGCGCCTCGTAGGGTGACCCGCTCTCGCTCAGCAGGACCGGTCCCGCCTCGGCGCAGGCCTCGACCTGGTGCCGGTAGACGGCGACGATGAGGTCGGCCCGCGTCGGGAAGTGGCGGTAGATGGTGGCCGTCCCGACGCCGGCCCTGGCGGCGATGTCGCGCACGGGTGCCTCCACGCCGGACGCGGAGAAGATCGCGGCGGCGGCGTCGAGCAGGGACTCCTGGTTGCGCCGGGCGTCGGCCCGTCTGGGGCGGGCCGCCTGTCCCTTGGTCTCGTCGCTGTCACTCATCGTGTGCCTTTACCTCCGTGTCTTCGTGTCCGTCCGCGCCGGGGCTCACCTGCCACGAAGCCCCGGCCCGTCCTGCTAAACGGGACACCGTTCCGCATTGCCTTGCGAAGCGGGACGCTGTTCCGTATCGTTAAACGGGACGCCGTTCCGTTTGCCCATGATGGCAGACGGGGGACCTGGCGACCAACCCGCGGCGAACCCGCGAAGCCCTCGCGGCGGCTCGCCCGCGATGAAGGAGACACAGACATGCAGTACCGTACGCTCGGCCGCACCGGTGTTCAGGTCGGCTCCCTCGCGCTCGGCGCGATGAACTTCGGCAGGATCGGGCGCACCACCCAGGACGAGGCCACCGCGATCGTGGACGCGGCTCTCGACGGCGGGATCAACCTCATCGACACCGCCGACATGTACGGCGAGGGCGAGTCGGAGGAGATGGTCGGCAAGGCCATCGCCGGTCGCCGCGACGACATCGTGCTGGCCACGAAGGCCGGCCTGCCCATGGGCGACGAGCGCAACCACCGGGGCGGTTCACGCCGTTGGCTGATCACCGAACTGGAGAACAGCCTGCGCAGGCTGGGCGTCGACCACGTCGATCTCTACCAGATCCACCGGTGGGACCCGAGCACCTCCGACGAGGAGACCCTGTCGGCCCTCACCGATCTCCAACGCGCGGGAAAGATCCGTTACTTCGGCTCGTCCACCTATCCCGCCCACCGCATCGTCCAGGCCCGATGGACCGCCCGCGAGCATCACTTGAGGCCCTTCGCCACCGAACAGCCCAGCTACTCCATCCTGCAACGGGGGATCGAGGCCCATGTCCTGCCCGTGACCGAGGAGTACGGCCTCGGTGTCCTGGCCTGGAGCCCGCTGGCCTCGGGCTGGCTGTCGGGCGCGGTCAGGAAGGGGCGTGACATCACCACCAGCCGCTCGGCGCTCATGCCGCAGCGCTTCGACATCAGCGCCGACTTCAACCGGGCCAGGCTGGATGCCGTGGAGAAGCTGGCCGAGGTCGCCGAGCAGGCGGGGCTCACCATGATCCAGCTCGCGCTCGGATTCGTGACCGCGCATCCGGCCGTGACGAGCGCGCTCATCGGACCCCGCACGACGGACCATCTGCACGCACAGCTCGCCGCCGCCGACACCGTGCTTACCGCCGACGTCCTCGACGCCGTCGACGCGATCGTGGCCCCCGGCACGGATCTCGCCCCGCACGAGAAGTTCGACACCCCGCCGGCGCTCCTCGACCCCTCGCTGCGACGCCGCTGATCCTCCGAGGCCCCGTGTATCGCGGGCGTATCGGAAACCGCATACGCCGCCGCAACCCGTCCTCTTCTTGACTGGCGGCATGAGTAACAACGCACCCCTGTCGGCATCGCCCCGCCGCGTGCGCGGGACCGTGCTCCTCGGCCTCGCGGTCCTCGGTCTGGCGGGCGCCCTGTTCGTCGTACGTCGGCCGCTCATGATGGCCGCGCCGCGGTGCGTGGCCGGGCACTGGCACGGCTGCTACGACACGTTCAACGGCGTGGTGCTCATGACACTGGTCGCCCTGCCGTTGTCCGTGCTGATCGCGTGGGCGCTCGCGTCCCGGCGGCACGCCCGAGGCGCCACCTCGACCTGGGCGTGGCGCCGGTCGCTGGCCGAGGTGGGCATGGTCCACGGGACGGTGCCGTTCCTGTGGCTGACGATGATGCCCGGCCTGGCGCCCGGCGTCGCTCCCCGCCGCGTCAGCCTCGTACCCCTGCGGGACCTGGTCACGATGGGTGCGGGCGGGATCATCGGCAACCTGCTGGTCTTCGCGGCGCTGGGGTTCTTCGCCCCGATGCGGTTCGCGTCCCTGGCGTCCGTGCCGAGGGTCCTGGCACTGGGTGCGGCCTCCTCGGCCCTGGTCGAGGTCGCGCAGTACGTCCTGTGGCTGGACCGGGTGTCCTCCGTGGACGACGTCCTGGTCAACGCCACCGGCGCCGTCCTGGCCGGGCTGGCGTCGCGCCGCTGGTGGCGCACCCGGACGGCGGCGCCCTCGGAGCGGCGCCGCCGGCCCGATCCGGTTCCGGCCCGCTGACCGGCGTGCCCGGTGCCCGCACGGCGTCGCCCACCACGGCGCACTCGGCGTGCGTACGCGGCCACGCACCTCGGCGCGGTCGGGGTGCGTGGCCGCGCACGACGGCGCGGCCGGGGTGCGCGTCCTCGCATACGACGGCGATATGCCCTGCTGCTTAGTCTTCGGACATGCGTGTACTGATCGTGGAGGACGAGCCCTACCTGGCGGAGGCCGTCCGTGACGGTCTGCGGCTGGAGGCGATCGCCGCCGACATCGCGGGCGACGGCGACTCCGCCCTGGAACTGCTCGGCGTCAACTCCTACGACCTCGCCGTCCTCGACCGCGACATCCCCGGCCCCTCGGGCGACGAGGTCGCCCGGCGCATCGTCGCCTCGGGCAGCGGCATCCCGATCCTCATGCTCACCGCCGCCGACCGGATCGACGACAAGGCCTCCGGCTTCGAACTCGGTGCCGACGACTACCTCACCAAGCCGTTCGAGCTGCGGGAGCTCGTGATGCGGCTCAGGGCGCTCGACCGCAGACGCGCGCATGCCCGGCCGCCGGTCCGTGAGATCGGGGGCCTGCGGCTGGACCCGTTCCGCCGGGAGGTCTTCCGCGACGGACGCCATGTCGCGCTCACCCGGAAGCAGTTCGCCGTGCTCGAAGTCCTCGTCGCCGCCGAGGGCGGTGTCATCAGCGCCGAAGAGCTGCTCGGGCGGGCCTGGGACGAGAACGCCAACCCCTTCACCAACGCCGTCCGCATCACCGTCTCCGCCCTGCGCAAACGACTCGGCGAACCGTGGATCATCGCCACCGTGCCAGGCGTCGGCTACCGGATCGACACCGGCACCGACCCCTCGGACCCCCGTGGCCTCCATGACTAGACGCCCGGGGCGCAGCGCCCGGCTGAAGCTCACCCTCAGCTACGCCGGATTCCTCTTCGTCGCCGGGACCCTCCTGCTGGCCGTGATGTGGGTCTTCGTGCTGCGCTGGCTGCCGGCCGACGACCCGAGGCTCATCCAGAGGACGTACGGCGCCGTGATCATCGTCGGGCCCGGCCGCGCCGACCTCCTGCGCGGCTTCGCGCCCGCCGCGGCCGTCGCGCTGGCCTTCCTGCTGGCGTTCGGCCTGCTCGGGGGATGGATCCTCGCCGGCCGGATGCTCTCGCCCCTGACCCAGGTCACCGACGCGGTACGGACGGCCGCGAACGGGTCGCTGTCCCACCGGATCCGCATGAAGGGCCGCCAGGACGAGTTCCGCGAACTCTCCGACGCGTTCGACTCGATGCTCGAACAGATCGAGTCCCACGTGGCCGAGCAGCGGCGGTTCGCCGCGAACGCCTCCCACGAACTGCGCACCCCGCTCGCGATCTCGCGGACACTCCTGGACGTCGCCCGCAAGGACCCCACGCGGGACCGGGACGAACTCGTCGAGCGGTTGCGGGCCGTCAACACGCGGGCGATCGACCTCACCGAGGCACTCCTGCTGCTCGGCCGCAGCGAGCGCGGAGACTTCCCCCGTGAGCGCGTCGACCTCTCGCTCGTCGCCGAGGAGGCCGCCGAAACGCTGCTCCCGCTCGCCGAGCAGCGCCGGATCACGCTCGACGTCACCGGCGGGGCGGCCCGTACCAGCGGCTCAGCGGAGCTTCTGCTGCGGATGGTGACGAACCTGGTCCAGAACGCCGTCGTCCACAACCTCCCCGACGGCGGCACCGTGACGGTCCACACCGAGGCGCACGGCGACGCGAGCGTGCTGCGGGTCGAGAACACGGGCCGGCGGCTCCCGCCCGAGCTGCTGCCGACCCTGACCGAACCGTTCCGGCGGGGAACGGAACGCGTACGCACCGACGAACACACCGGTGTCGGCCTCGGCCTCGCCATCGTCGCCGGCGTCGTCCGGGCCCACGACGGGACCCTCGAACTCGTGGCCCGTCCCGAGGGCGGTCTCCAGGTCACGGTCCGGCTGCCCGGAGCCAGGTGACCCCGGACTCAGCGTCCCTTGCGCACCCGGGCCGCCGCGCGGGCCTCCGCCGCCTTGCGGGCGTCCGCGGTCTTGCGGGTCTCCTTGGCGGCGCGCCCGGGGCGGGTGCCCATCCCGCGGAAGGGGGCGTTGCCCGTGACCGGCCCCGTCGGCGGACGCTTGGCCCCGGTGATGGCGCTCAGCGCGGCCTCGCCCGAGCGCACCGGTGTGGCGGTGGGCCGGACGCCGGCCTCGGACATCAGCCGGTTCACCTCGCGCCGCTGGTCGGGGGTGACCAGGGTGACCACCTTCCCGGACTCTCCGGCGCGCGCGGTGCGCCCGCCGCGGTGCAGGTAGTCCTTGGCGTCGGCGGGCGGGTCCACGTTGACGACGAGGTCGAGCGCGTCGATGTGAATGCCCCGCGCGGCGACGTTGGTGGCCACCAGCACGTTGATCTCGCCGTTCTTGAACTGGGCGAGCGTGTGCGTGCGTTGCGGCTGCGACTTGCCGCTGTGCAGGGCGGAGGCGCGGATGCCGCTGGCCCGCAGGTGACGGGTGAACTGGTCCACGCCCGCCTTGGTGTCCAGGAACATCAGCACCCGGCCGTCACGGGCGGCGATCTCGGTCGCCGTCGCGTACTTGTCGGCGCCATGGATGTTCAGCACGTGGTGCTCCATCGTGGCGACCGAGCCCGCCACCCGGTCGACCGAGGCGTGCACCGGGTCGTGGAGGTAGTTCTGGACGAGCTGATCGACGTTGCGGTCGAGCGTCGCCGAGAACAGCAGCCGCTGCCCGTCGGCACGCACCTGTTCCATGAGGTCCGAGACCTGGGGCAGGAAGCCCAGGTCGCACATCTGGTCCGCCTCGTCCAGAACCGTGATCCGCACCTGGTTCAGGAAGCAGTCCCGGCGTGACACCAGATCGGTGAGCCGCCCCGGCGTCGCGATGAGCACCTCGACGCCGGACCTCAGCTGTGCCTGCTGCCGGTTGATCGAGAGACCGCCCACCACCGTCGCCAGTCGTACGTCCAAGGTCCGCGCGTACGGTTCCAGCGCGTCGCTCACCTGCTGGGCCAGCTCCCGGGTGGGCACCAGGACCAGCGCCAGGGGCCGCTTGGCCTCCGCGCGCAGCCCCGCGGTCCGGACGAGCAGGGCCAGTCCGAAGGCGAGCGTCTTGCCGGAGCCGGTCCTGGCCCGGCCGAGGACGTCGTGTCCCGCCAGCGCGTTCGGCAGGGTCGCGGCCTGGATCGGGAAGGGCTTCGTCACCCCGAGCCCGGTCATCTCGGCCACCAGGTTCGCCGGCAGGCCGAGCGCGTCGAACGAGGCGACGGGAGGCAGGCCGGTGCCGGATCCGGACGACGGCGCCGGGGTCTCGTCCCGCGGCGCCGGCTGATGCCCGCCGGCGTCGGAGTGTCCGGGGGCCGGCGGCTTCGCGTTCATGGGGGAACCTTCCTCAGTCTGACGCCCGGGAACGCCCCGGGGCCCGTACCACTCGGCACGGGCCCCGGTGACTTCGAAGCGTGCTCCCCATTTTACCAGTGGACCCGGGCGCGGCGGGGTCCGGCCGCCGGGGGGCACCCGCCGGACACCCGCCGGTGTGACCTTCTTCCTTGCGGTCGGCGCCCCGGTGTGGCAAGCATCTCCGCAACGAGTCTCCGAAGAACTGTTATTCGAGGTTCCGCGGGCGGTCTCCCAGGCAACGGCAGCATCGCTCGGAGTCGAGGACAGGGAAGTTTTATGAGGAGACAGAACCCGGTGGAGCCGGCGGCACTGGTGACTGCCGCCCGGTCGGGCGACTCGGCGGCTCAGGACGCCCTGGTGAGCGCCTATCTCCCCTTGGTCTACAACATCGTCGGACGCGCGCTGAACGGCTCCGTGGACGTCGACGACGTCGTGCAGAACACCATGCTCCGCGCCCTGGACGGCCTGGAGAGCCTGCGCGAACCGGAGAACTTCCGCTCCTGGCTCGTGGCGATCGCGATGAACCAGGTCCGGGCGCACTGGCGGGACCGCCGGCTGGCCCCGGACGGCGTGGAGGAGGCGGAGGAATTCGCCGACCCGGGCGCCGACTTCGTGGACCTGACCATGGTGCGGCTCCAGCTGTCCGGGCAGCGCCGGGAGACCGCGCTCGCGACCCGCTGGCTCGAACCCGACGACCGCGGGGTGCTTTCTCTGTGGTGGCTGGAGTGCGCCGGTGAAGTGACCCGGGCCGAGGTGGCCGAGGCGCTGGAGCTGTCGCCGCAGCACACGGCGGTCCAAGTGCAGCGGATGAAGGCCCAGTTGGAAACGGCCCGGGTGGTCGTACGAGCCCTCGCCGCCCAGCCGCCCTGCGAGGAACTGCGGGGTGTCCTCGCCTCGTGGGACGGCCGGCCCTCGGCGCTGTGGCGCAAGCGGATCGCCCGGCACGCCCGCGACTGTGTCCGTTGCTCCGGTCTGTGGAGCGGTCTGATGCCCGCGGAGGGACTGCTGGCCGGCCTGGCGCTCGTCGCCGTGTCGCCGGGACTGACCGCGGCGCTGCGGAGCGCGTCCGGAGGGATGGCCGCCACGGGCTCGGCGTCCCGGACCCCGACCGCCGCCGGGCACGCCGAACCGGGCTCGACGGGGTCCGGGCACCGGGCGCCCCGTGGCAGGGCGACCTCGCGCGGGGAGGCGCGCAGGCGCCGACGCGTACGGCGCCGAGCCCTGGGCGGTGCCCTGGTGGCGGTCTGTGTGGCGGGCGGCGGCCTCTGGTACTTCGACCTCGGCCCCGGGTCGCGGACGGACGACGCGGGTCCTTCGCGCGACAAGGGAACCTCCGTCGTGGACCTCTCGGCACCGGAGGCCTCCGGCACCTCCTCCGCGACGGCAGGCGCCTCGGCCTCGTCCTCTCCGTCCCCGTCGAGGAAGCCGAAGGCGAAGGCCTCGAAGAAGTCGCGCCCCGCCGAGCCCAGCAAGTCGGCCGCCGCGACCTCGGCCGCGCCGGCCCGGCGGACGGCCGGCGTGGCCCAGGCGCAGTCGGCTCCGACGACGACCATCGGGCAGGTGGTGGCGCTGGTGAACAAGGAGCGGGCGGCGGCGGGCTGCGGTCCGGTCACGGAGGACCCGCAGCTGGAGGACGCGGCCCAGGCCCACTCCGACGACATGGCCGCCCGGAACTTCTTCGAGCACACCAACCCGGACGGCGCCGACCCGGGGCAGCGCATCACCGCCGCCGGTTACCAGTGGTCCACGTACGGCGAGAACATCGCCATGGGGCAGCAGACCCCGCAGGCCGTGATGGACTCCTGGATGAACAGCCCGGGGCACCGCGCGAACATCCTCAACTGCTCGTTCAAGAACATCGGCGTCGGGGTGCACAAGGGGTCGGGCGGCCCGTGGTGGACCCAGGACTTCGGGGCGAAGCTGTGATGTCCGGCCCCTCCGCCTCCTTCGGGGAGTCGCCGGGCACGGCCGAGGCGGCCACACCTCGCGGGCGGACGCGTCTCAGCTGACGTGCCAGCCGGGTTCGAGGCGGTCGAGGAGAGCGCGGAAGGCCGCGTCCGCCCGTTCCCGGCCGTCCTCGGCCAGGGAGGCGACGAGCATGCCGAAGGTCGCGTCGATCAGGAGGCCCGATTCGGTACGGGCCCGGCCCTCCGTCATGCCGAGGCCGCGGAAGGCGGAGGCGAGCAGGTCCCTCCACTCGGCCAGCACGTCACGCAGGAGGGGCCCGTACCGGTCGGGATCGATCAGGCCGGCGGCCATGATCTCCAGGTACAGGGGGAGCGCCCGGCGCAGGTCGGGGGCGCCGAACTGCTGCCAGGTCTCCTCCATGAAGCGCCGGATCCCCGCCGGGTCCCGGGGGGACGCGTTGCCGCCGAGCGTCTCCCGGGCCCGCAGGAGCGGTCGCCTCTCGTCCAGGGCGAGGGCCTCGGCGACCATGGCCTCCTTGCTCCCGAAGTAGTACAGGAGCATGCGGTCGCTGGTCCCCAGGGCCTGGGCGAGCGGGCGCAGCGACAGTCCGGCCAGGCCGTTGCGCACCAGGTAGGCGCGGACCCGGTCGGTCAGCTCACGTCGTTTCGCCTGGTCGGACGGTCGTGGCATGAAGGCTCCCGGTGGCCGCGGCGAGGACGCGACGTCGTGCCGACGCGGTCGCGGGCATGATCGGACGGGTGGTCGTGCGACACCTCACACATCCCATATGTCTGATGAGTACCCTTGGAAAGGATTCTTACCGTAGCAACTGCTACATGTATATTTGTTATCGTGACGGGCGTTACGGGAACGCGTGACCTGACACATGTCCGGACCGGTCGTCGACGGGTCCGTGCCGCGCCTCAGCGGTGTGGTCGCCGGCAGTGCAGAAGGGACTGATTTCCATGGCCCCGGGGGCCATAGATCTCCTGGCGACACCTCGCCGGGGGCGCTTCGCACGGCTCTACCGCCGACCCGAGGTCTCGGGGCGCGAGGACGCCACGACACGCGATCGGGAGAACGAGGCATTCGTGGAGGCTGCACCCACCTCGTGGCTCGCCCGGAACCGGGCTCTGTGGTCGCGTGTCCTGCAACCGATCCGCCCCTTCGACGCACCCCGCGCGTGTGTCACCCCCTGGGAGGCCTCCTGGCCGCTCTCGCGGGAGCTGACCTCGGCAGGCCGGGCGCGCCGGCTGGTGACGGCCCAGCTGGACGAGTGGGATCTGGAGGACCTGGCCGACACCGCGGAACTCCTGGTCAGCGAACTGGTCACCAACGCCCTGTGCCACACCCGCGGCCCGCTGCGGCTCAACCTGTGCCTGCGCGGCGACCGCCTCGTGTGCGAGGTCGAGGACACGGACCCCGTCTGCCCCGTGCGCCGCGAGGCGGACGCCGACGCGGAGGGCGGTCGCGGCACCGAACTCCTCGACCTGCTCGCCGAGAGCTGGGGCAGCACCTGTACGCCCACGGGCAAGACCATGTGGTTCGAGGTGCCGGCGGAGACCCCTTCGTAGCACCCGCTGAACCTTGACGCCGACCTTGCCCGTCCCGTCTTCGTCCCCCCGTTCCGGTCCCGGTCCCCGTCTCCGTCGATCGGGCGGAGAGCTCAGCTCCGGGGGATCACGTGCGTGGCCAGGAAGCCGAGGAGCGCGGCGTTGAACCGCCCGGGCTGTTCGGCGCCGGGGAGATGGCCGGCGCCCTCGACGACGGCCAGGACGGCGTGCGGGACGAGCGCGTGGATGGCCTCGGCCTCGGAGACCGGCGTGTAGAAGTCGTCGGCGCCGACGACGATCAGCACGGGGGACTGCACGGCGGCGAGGGTGTCCCGGTAGTCGGGGCGCTCCGTGCGTCCGCGCAGGGCCGCCGCGGCTCCGCGCGGATCGGTGGCGCGCATCATGCGCAGCACGTGCTCGGCGACCTCCGGCATCGCGGTGACGTTGTAGTCGGCGAGCATCTTGCCGATGACCTCGTCCGCGTAGCCGTCCATGCCCTCCGCGAGCAGACGGTCGGCCAGCCGGTTGCGGAAGGCCTTGCCCTCGTCCGTCTCGGCCGGCGCCGAGGTGTCCGACAGGACGAGCGCGCGGACGCGGCGGGTGTGGCCGCGCTGAAGCTCCATGGCGATCTGCCCGCCCATCGAGACCCCGCCCACCACGGCCTGATCGATCTCCAGATGGTCGAGGAGCGCCACGAGGTCGTCGGCGAAGTCGTGGAGACGAACGGTTCCGTCCTCCACCCCGCTGTCGCCGTAGCCGCGCAGGTCCGGGGTGACGACCCGGTGCCCGGCCGCCACGAGCGCTTCGGCCTGAGGGGCCCAGAGCGTCCGGTTGAACGGATGGCCGTGGATGAGCAGGACGGGCAGTCCGGCGGGGGAGCCGAGGTCGTCGTAGTGGAGCGTCGTACCGCGCACGGCTATGGAAGTCATGCAGGCACCCTAGTCACAAGATCATCCCAGTGGGTCCGAAGCGTGACGAAGGGCCCGAGTCCTCCGCCGGGCACGGCGACGGCCCGGCACGAGCGCGAGGGTGATCGCGTCGGCCGGGCCGTCGAAAGGCGGGCGAGAGGGTTACTCCCCCTGGTACCGGGGTGCGTAGGGGTCACCGGCGCCCGTGTCCCTGTACTGCGCGCGCTCGTCGTCGGCGGGCCGCTGGGGCGACGCCGACTGCCAGTGACCGGCCTGCGGCGCGCTGTGCGCCATCGGCGCCGGAGCGTCCTGGATGCCGAACACGTCCACCGGCATGACGTTTCCGCGTGCGACGACCTTGGACCGGTTCCCGGCCGGCTTGTCCCAGCCGCCGTCGCCGAGGATCAGGACCGGGTCGAACATGACGATGGCCGCGGCGAGGATGAGGAAGATGATCGGGCCCAGGAGCATCGGCAGGAGGAGCGAGCTGCCCCCCTGGCCGGCGACGGCCGACCCGATGGTGTTGTGGAGATGGACGCTCACGGCGGCCATGCCCGTGTAGTGCATGCCGGTCACGGCCAGGCCCATGACGAGGCTGGCGCCGAGGGTACGGGCGAAGCCCTGCACGGAGACGGCGGCCCACAGGGCGGCGATCGCCGCGACCAGGGCGATGACCACGGACAGGGTCACGGTGAACGCGTTGTAGCGGAGGTCGCCGTTGAGCTGCATCGCGAACATGCCGAGGTAGTGCATCGTCGCGACACCGAGGCCGGTGATGGCGCCGCCCACGGTGAGAGCGGAGCGCGTGGCACCGCGGTGTCCGACGATGAAGACGCCCGCAGAGACCACCACGATCGCCACGACGAGACTGAGCACGGTCAGCGGGACGTCATAGGTGATGGACGTCTCCGCGACGGAGAAGCCCGTCATGGCGATGAAGTGCATCGTCCAGATGCCGCAGCCCAGGGCGCTGGCCCCCAGGGCGAGCCAGCCCAGCCTCCACCCGGGCTCGTGGTGCACCGTACGCACCACACAGCGCAGCCCCAGCGCCGACCCCACACAGGCCATGACGTAGGCGGCCACCGGGGTGACCAGCCCGTAGCTGAAGCCGTCGATCGTGCCGTTCATCCGCTCCCTAACGCTTCACTGCTGACATAAGCAAGGTCATTGAGCACGTTTCCTGGTAGCGATAGCAAATTCTCAAGCCGAAGTTGATTGAAACTTGCGCGATCGTTATCGATCCCGTGCCGGAGCCCGGGTTCGGCACGCTCGAGGCGTCCGCGTCCTCGTCTCCTCCCGGATGCCCGGCCGGGAATTTCGACGGGCCCTTCCGGACTTGTGCAAGGCGGTGCCACGTTCGTGTGAGGACGGGGCGGACGGACGCGCGGGCGGTATGTGAGACGGCCGACCGCGGGCGTCCGACGAGGACTAGGAAGATGGGGTGCGTGCGATGAGCGGGACAGAGGAGAAGGCGCTGCTGGCCGGCGGTTGCTTCTGGGGCGTACAGGATCTGATCAGGACGTTCCCGGGTGTTCTGGACACGCGGGTGGGGTACAGCGGCGGCGACGTGCCGAACGCGACGTACCGCAATCACGGCACGCATGCCGAGGCGATCGAGATCACGTTCGATCCCACGAAGACCGACTACCGGACGATCCTGGAGTACTTCTTCCAGATCCACGACCCGTCGACGAAGAACCGGCAGGGCAACGACATCGGTCTCAGCTACCGCTCCGCCATCTTCTACGTCGACGACGAGCAGAAGCGGGTCGCCGAGGAGACCATCGCCGACGTGGACGCGTCCGGGCTGTGGCCGGGGAAGGTCGTGACCGAGGTCGCGCCCGCGGGCCCGTTCTGGGAGGCGGAGCCGGAGCACCAGGACTACCTCCAGCGCTACCCCGACGGGTACACCTGCCACTTCGTCCGTCCGAACTGGCGCCTGCCGAGGCGCGCGGAGGGCTGAGCGACTGCCGCCGGGGTTCCGCGGCCGGTGGTGGTGCCGGTCGCGGAACCCCGGTGTGTACGGGGGGTGGGACGGGACGGCTTGCCGTTGATCGCCGCCGAGCCTCCCCGGCCGGTCAGAGATAGTCGTTTCGTCTGAGCTCGATCACCCATGCGCGGCGCTCGCAGATCTTCCCGTCGCGCATGCGGAACACCTCGGCCATCGACATGCGCATCGGCTCGCCCGTGTCCCGTGTCACCGTCCCGGTGAGTTCGGCCATGACCACGTCGTTCTCCTCCACCATGCGTACGACCTCCAGCCGGGGCGGCGGGACGAAGCCGGGGCCCTCGATGGCGGCGTCGTAGGCCTCCTTGCCGGTCAGATGGAAGCCGCCGAAGACCGTCCACTCGATGTCGTCGGTGAGGCAACTCAGGATCTGCGCGTGATCGTTCTTCCGGAAGCCGTCCAGATAGGTCTCGACGGTCTGCTTGTTCCGTGACATGGCTCCTGCTTTCCGGCGAGGGAGGGGATGGGCTGGGAGACGGGGCTGGACGACGGGGGACGGGGTATGCGGGACGAGGGAGCGGGGTGGGCGGTCGCACCCGTGGTGCGAAGGCGCTGCCTCGGACCCTGAACCGTCGAGGCGCCTCCATAGCGCTGCCGCGCGCGTGAGGCAAGCTGCGCTCACTCGAAGGTGTGGTGCCGTACGGCAGATAGAGTTGCGGACCTCGAAAGGCGTAGTGTCATATGCCTGTTGCCAGGGCAGGCGGGCAACTCGCAGGCGGGGGCCAGGGGAGAGGACGGCATCACGAGATGACGAGCACCGACTGGAGCGATCGAGGATTGTGCCGTACGGCCGATCCGGACGACCTGTTCGTCGAGGGCGCGGCACAGAACCGGGCCAAGATGCTGTGCATCGGCTGCCCCGTGCTCACCGAATGCCTCGCTTACGCGCTGGACCAGCGGATCGAGCACGGCGTCTGGGGAGGCATGACCGAGCGCGAGCGTCGTGCCCTGCTGCGCCGCCGCCCCACGGTGACGTCCTGGCTGCACCTCCTGGAGACGGCCCGAGTGGAACACGAACGCACGCAGGACGCCCCCGCGGCCGTCGGGCACAGGGCGAGCTGACTTCCTGGCACGTGGCGGGGCGCCCGTCATCTCCCCGGAACCCGTGCCGGGTTCCGGGGAGATGACGGGCGCCCCGTTCGTCGTGCGGGAGCAACGCTCGCAGCACGGCCGCCCGCTGGACGCCGTCGCGTACCCGTGAACTGTCGCCCACTGCACCACATCACCCGGGGCGGCTTCGACCGCTGCCTCGCTGCCTCGCCGGGCCGCGATCCTCGCCTTTCGCTTCGTCCGCGCACAATGAGGCCGGAAGCGCCTCAATGAGACAGGCAGCCGAAAAGCACTAAACATTCAGAGGCTGTCACACATGCGTTTTTTCCGGCCGTCGACAGCGTTTAAATCAAGCCACTGTGTCATTCGGCATTGTGCGCACAGGCGTGAACTGCCACCGTCGTGCGCGGAATGAGCAGCCCGGTCATGACTGTCGACGATGCCTCAACTCTGTGTCTGTACAGGGGTGTTGGTGCGAAAACGTGCCGACCTGACCAAAATATCAATTTCACCTCCATATACCGGCTGAAGGCCTGAATGGCCGCCCGCCGGGCGGGCGAATCCTTCCATGAACGACCCATCACGGCAGTGTGCGGTTTCGGCTCGGACGATCTCCGACAGCAATCCGCAAAGGGAGCGAAGGAGACGTTTCGCGGTCATGAGAACGATTTCATTTCGTGGTCACACGGACCATGCGCCCAGTCGGCATCGGGGCAGCATGGGTTCCGGCCCCGGCTGGCGAACGAGAACCGGCGTGTTCGCGGCCACGACGGCGCTCCTCTCGGCGGGCATCCTGCTCGGTGCCGGTCCTGCCTCGGCGGCACCGGCGGCGATCAGACTGACCTCCTCGTCGTGTCCCAGCGTGATCCAGCGGGGCCAAGTGAGCGGCTGTGTCACCGAGTTGCAGAATCTGCTCAACGCCCACGGCGCCGGCCTGGTGGTGGACGGCAGTTTCGGGGCGAACACCCTCTACGCGGTGCGCGAGTACCAGTCCTCCACCGCGATTGCCGTCGACGGTCTGGTGGGACCCCAGACCAAGGCCAAGCTGTACGCGACCGGAGGCTCGGCCCCGTCGCCGGTCAACCTCACCTCCTCGTCGTGCCCGGCCAACATCGTCCAGGGCGCCAAGGGCGGTTGCGTCACCGAACTCCAGAGGCTGCTCCGCCACTTCGGCTATGCGATCGACGTGGACGGCGACTTCGGTCCGGCGACGGCCGGCGCGGTCCGTGACTTCCAGTCCACACACGGCCTGTCGGTCGACGGCCAGGTCGGCACGAACACCAAACGGGAGCTCTACGACACCGACGAGTCGCCGTCCACCGCCCTTGATCTGCGGTCCGCCTCCTGCCCGGCGAACATCGTGGAGGGGGAGAGCGGCGGCTGTGTCGCGACGCTTCAGGCCCTGCTCAACGGCAAGGGGCAACATGTCGATGTGGACGGCCAGTTCGGGCCGCTGACGCTGACGGCGGTGAAGGCGTTCCAGTCCTCCGCGGGCCTATCCGCGGACGGAGAGGTGGGCCCGAACACCAAGGCCGCCCTGTACTCCAACATCAGCACGGGCGGCGGCAGCGGCGCACCGGCACCGATCAACCTGAACTCCGGTTCATGCCCGGGCACCATCGTGAAGGGCCAGCGCAGCGGCTGTGTCACCGAGTTGCAGAGCCTTCTCAACCACCACGGAGCCGATCTCGCCGTCGACGGCGACTTCGGACCGCTGACCGACAGCGCGGTGCGCGACTTCCAGGCCGAGAAGGGCCTGGCCGTCGACGGTCAGGTGGGCCCGAACACGAAGGCCGCTCTGTACGGCGCGGTCACCCCGCCGTCCTCGCCCGCGCCCGGCGGCGGTTACGGCAAGATCCTCGACGTGGCCGCGGCCGAGGTCGGCACGGTCGAGGGCAGCGCTCGGGCCAACAGCTACGGATCGGCCGTCGGCCTGTCGCTGTCCACCAGCAACTACGCATGGTGCGCGACCTTCGTGAGCTGGGTGGCCAAGCAGACCGGGGCCAGTTCCTACCGCAACACCTATGTCTCGGGCTGGGTCAAGCAGGCGAGGGCCGGCAACTATCACCTCTCGGTGACGACGAACCCGCAGCCGGGCGACATCGTGGCCTTCGACTGGAACGGGGGCAACGACTACACCGGCGGGCATGAGCACATAGGCATCGTGCGAACGGTGAGCGGCGGCTCCAGCTTCACCACTGTCGAGGGCAACACCGGGAACCCCAACGGCGGTTCGGACGGCGTCTACGTCAAGACGCGCGGGACGAACAGCGGATACGACGTGCTGTTCATCCGGGTCCGCTGACCGACCGCGCCGACCGCGCCGAACGCACCGACCGCGACGACCGCTGAACGGCCGCACCGCACCGAGCCGTGAACCGCCCTTCCCCCGGGCTGAGTTCACGGCTCGGTGAGCGTTCCGCCGGTGCCGGGCGTCACGCCTGACCGGAACCGTCGCCCGGGGTCGGCCTTCCCGCTAGGCTCCGGCGGGCACCGACCCGCACGTTCGCGTACCGACACCCCTCACAGAGGTCCCATGTCCACTCTCAGATTTGGCAAGTACCTGACATTAGCGACAGCGTCTCTTCTGCTGCTGGCCACGGCTCCGGGGGCGGTCGCCGCCACCTCCGACTCGGTGGGCGGCACAGGGGCGGCCACCGTCGCCACACCGGCGGCCGAGACGTGGCAGGCGCCGCTGTCCACCCGCGGGCGCTACATCGTGGACGCCGACGGCAACCGGTTCCGGCTGAAGTCGGCCAACTGGGACGGCGCACAAGGCTCCTGGACGGGCAGCGGAAGCGCCGACGACCCGGCCAACCAGCACGCGGGACAGAACTCCTACGGTATCCCCCTCGGTCTCGAGCGTGCGTCGCTGCCCCAACTGTTGAACGACTTCCACCAGTTGGGCATCAACAGCATCCGGCTGCCCTTCTCCAACGCGATGATCCATTCGACGACGCCGGTGCCGGACGCCGCCGTCACGGCCAACCCGGGGCTGCGTGGCAAGACGCCCCTTCAGGTCTACGACGCCGTGGTCTCCGCTCTCACCGGGAGCGGGTTCGCGGTCATCCTCAACAACCACACCAACACCTCACGTTGGTGCTGCGGTCTCGACGGCAACGAGCGGTGGAACAGCAGCCAGTCCACCCAGCAGTGGGCGGACGACTGGGTCTTCATGGCACGCCGTTACGCCGGTGACCCGCGGGTGGTGGGCGCCGACCTCTACAACGAGGTACGCCGTGACGTGCTGGACGACCCCAACTGGGGCCTGGGGGACGCCCACGACTGGTACGCGGCCGCCCAGCTCGCGGCCGACCGCATCCTCTCCGAGGCCAATCCCCGCCTCCTCATCGTCATCGAGGGGATCAACTGGACAGGTCTGCCCGTGGACGGCCTGCCGCACGGCCGCCCCATGCTCACCCCCGCCCGCAACCTCTCCCACACCCTCGTCGCCTCCCACAAGCTGGTGTACTCCGCCCATTTCTACGGATACACCGGCCCCAGCCACAGCGGAGCGACCGGAATCGGCGAGACCCACGACGCCCGCTACCAGGACCTCACCCGCGACCAGCTCTACCAAGCTCTCGGCGACGAGGCCTTCTTCGTCTCCTCGGAACCGAACCAGCACTTCACCGCTCCCGTGTGGATCAGCGAGTTCGGCATCGGCTCCGGTGAGACGGGCGCGGCGGCCCGGGCCTGGTTCGGCAACATCACCGACTACTTCGCCGACCACGACGTCGACTTCGCCTACTGGCCCCTCGTCGGCTGGGAAGGCCACGACGACTGGTCCCTGCTGCGCTACGACACCGCGGGCAACCGGTACGGCATCCTCGATCAGTCCGACTGGCGCGGCACCGCGTGGAACCGGCTCATGACGGCCCCGACCCGTACCGGGTCCGTCGCCGCCGTCCCCGGTTGGAACATGCTCGCCACCGATCACGGCGACTATGTGCAGTCACTGCGGGTGCGTGCGGGCGGCGACTGGGACTCGGGCGCGTCCAAGGCCACATGCCCCGACGGCGAGCGGCTGACCGGACTCGGCCACAGCGGGGTCCGCGCGCTGTGCACCGACGTCTCGACCGGTGACCTGCGCTCCGCGGCCGGTACCCAGACGGTCGTCACCGACGAACGTTACGTCCCATCCGGCGGCGACTGGGCCTCCGGGTACACCAAATTGCAGTGCCCCGCGGGGAACTTCCTCATCGGGTACAGCCGTCGTGGCGGCCGGACGTCCGCGGCCCTGTGCGTTCCGGCGCGGGTCTCGCTGGCGGGCGCCGGCCGGACCGTGTGGTTCGACCGCTCCGACAACCGGCCCGCCGGCGCGGCCGGAGGCGACTTCGCGAACGGTGACTACAAGGGTCAGTGCGCCGACGACGAGTACGCCGCCGGAATCGCTTTCACGACCCGCTTCGGATCCAGCCAAGGCCCGGCCGCGCTGCTGTGCCGCAAGCTGAACTGAGTGCGCGACGGCCGCTGTTCGCTCCCGTGCGCGCGCGGGGGCGACGGCGATGGGACCGCTCCGTGCCGTGAGTGACGTACAGCCTTTTCATGAGCCGTCGGGACCTGGCGGACCGAACCCCTTGTGGGAGCCGGCCGGGTCCCGGCGGCGTTTTCGCTTCGCCCTCGCGCGGGGCCACGCGCAACAGTCTGGGTGCGGCCCCGTGCGGGGGAGCGGGCGTCCGGGCGGAGGCCTCAGAACCGCCGGGCCGATTCCTCCGCGTGGGCCATCCGGCGCAGGCTCAACAGCACGGGTTCGTACAGCACCGTGAGCGCGACGGCCGCCTCGATCCGCTCGGTCGGAGTCGGCTGCGCCTCGACCAGGTCCAGGTCGGTCACCGCCAGTTGTGCCGCAAGTCGCCCGTACGGCAGCAGCTGCTCCGTGTCGCAGGGATAGCCGAGCCGGACCAGTGCGGCGACCGAGTCGATGAGCCGGCGGTGGGCGGGATTGAGCAGATTCATACCGGAGTCGCAGGACCAGCCGAGCCGCCCCAGCAGCGCCTCCACCGAACGGCAGGCGGTCGCCACCGCCGGATCGTCCTCGTCGGGCCGCTCGACGGAGGGCAGCGAGCGAGTCGCCGCGCCCAGCCGCAGATGGGGATCGAGCGCCTCGTCCTCCGCGGCCGCGATCACCTCGCGCGCGTCGGCCACCGAGATCCCGCCGATCTGGATGAGCGCTCGTACCAGGCGCAGTCGCCGCAGCTGGTCCTCGCCGTACTCGGCCTGGGTCGCGGAGATCCGGCGCCCGGGCTGGAGCAGTCCCTCGCGCAGGTAGTACTTGATCGTGGCCGTGGACACCCCGCTGCGCTCGCTCAGTTCCGCCAGTCGCATGCTCTTGCACCTTCCATCGGACAGTGGCACTATCCAAGCATGGATCGTGCCACTATCCAATACGGGAACGGGGAATCTCATGGGTAATGCACCGACATCCGGGCGCCGGGTCACGGCCGCAGCCGAGGGGGAGGTCGTCGTCTTTCTGATCGGCATGCGGATCAACCGCTGGCGGGCCGTCCGCCACTGGCTGCCCACGCTGAAGGCGATGCCGCGCATGATCAAGGAGCTCTCGATCAACAAGGACAGCGGGTTCCTCGGATACCGGGGGCTGAGTGGCGGTCCGCGGGTGTTCACCGTCGTCCAGTACTGGGAGTCGCGCGAGAAGCTGCTCGCCTACGCCTCCGACCGGTCCGGGCAACACCGCCCCGCGTGGGCGGAGTTCAACCGCCGGCTGCGGAACAGCGACGGCAGCGTCGGGATCTGGCACGAGACGTACATCGTCCCGGCGGGTTCCTACGAATCGGTCTACGTCGACATGCCGCCGACCGGCCTGGGCGCGGCCTGGGGAGTCGAGCCGGTCGAGCGACGCGGGGAGCGGGCGGCGCAGCGACTGGGGGGCGATGCCGCATAGGGGCAGCGGGGCTGACCGCGGTGCTGGGTCTCGGCGGTGCGAACTGGCGCCGGAGTTGAACGCGGCGCTGGGCTTCGGCGGTGCGACCTGGCACTGGGGCTGGCAGCGGTGCTGGGCTTCGGCGGTGCGACCTGGCTCGCCCGACTGCGTACCACCCGACTCCGTACCGCCCCGGTCCGTGCCGCCCGGGTCAGTCCTGTCCCGGGCGGATCCAGATTCGCAGCGGGCCGATCGGTTCGAAGCCGTGGCGCAGGGCGGCGGTCAGGTCGTCGCCGTGCTCGTAGCCGACCACGGGCAGGGTGGGAAACAGGGCGTGGAGCGTGCCGAGCACACCCGGCCAGGCCGCCTCCGGGCCGCCGTCGCGCGCGAAGACGTTGGAGACACCGACCACGTGACCGCCGCGGCTCGCGACCGCTCCGGCGGACACCCGACCGTCGGCGGATCGTCCGGTGAGCACGAACGTGGCCGGGTCGTCGAGGAGTTCGGGCCGGAACAGATACGCGTCCCCGTCGTCCCAGGCGAGCGCCCACTCGCGCAACGCGTCGGGATCACGCGCGACGGACCATTCGAGGTCGCAGGGTCCGGCGGGTTCGTCCGCCGGTCGGTGGATCCACTGCGCGTCGAACAGAATCCGGAAGCCGGCGCCGGTCAGGTCGAGGTCGGCGAAGCTGTCCTTGACGGAGGCACCGGGTGCGGCCGTGTCGATCCGGACCAGCAGCGGGGCCGGGTCGGCGCCGGGCACCAGCGTCACGGCGTCCGGGTAGTACGGCGGGGTGCGGGCCGGGGAGACCCACGCCTGCGCCCCCAACTCGCCCTCCACGCCGTGTGATCGACTCATCGCCGCACACCACTCGGCGTTGTTGCGGGCGGCGGCCGGGACCAGGTACGGGTTCGACGTCTTCATGGGTCCGGATCATGACAGGTCACACCGGACGCCTCGCCCACGAGGATCCCTCAGCGCGGGGTTTCGGCCTGGTGTGAGCCCACCGTCCTTGGCCGTGCCGCTTCAGGCCGTGCCGCCTCAGGCCGGGCCGGTGGCGGGCTCGGTCGCGTAGCGGCTCATCGCGTCGATGTTGGCCTGTGGCGTCAGCGGCCGGCCGTCGGCGAGCACGTCCTGGAGGTCCCGGAAGTACTGGACGTACAGGTCGGGGGTGAAGGTGCTGAGCATGACGGCGGGTTGGTCGGTCGGGTTGGCGAAGGTGTGCGGGACACCGGGCGGAACCATCACGAGCGTGCCCGCGACGGCGTCGTGGTCCTCGTCCCCGACGGTGAATCGCACGGTGCCGGAGAGAATGTAGAAGCCCTCGTCGTGGCGGGCGTGGCGGTGCTGCGGCGGTCCCTGGGTGTGCGGGGCGAGAACGGACTCGGCGATCGCGAGGCGGTGCCCGGTGTGACTGCCGTCTTCCAGCACACGCATGCGGGTGGTGCCCAGAACGATCGTCTCGCCGTCGCCGGGACCCACCACCGATACACCGGCGTGAGTCTGCGGCTTGCCGGTCTTCGCTTCTTCGGTCATGCACACGAGTTCACCGGCGGGACCCGCAGATGTCCAAGACCCGTCCTGCGGCGCCGATACCGCGTGGGTATCGTTGCAGCGTGGAGCTACGGACCCTGCGCTACTTCGTGGCGGTCGCCGAGGAACTCCACTTCGGCCGGGCCGCCACCCGCCTGCACATGAGTCAGCCGCCGCTGAGCCGGGCGATCAAGCAGCTGGAGGCCGACGTCGGTGCCCCGCTGTTCACCCGCTCGCCCGCGGGGGTCACGCTCACCGCAGTGGGCTCGGTGCTGCTGGACGAGGCGCGGGCGCTGCTCGACCACGCCGACCACGTCCGGGTACGCGTGAGCGCGGCGGCCGGTGTCGCGACCATCACCATCGGTCTCCTGGGCGACGGCACCGACCCGGGGGTGGCCAGGCTGGCCGCCGTCTACCGCCGCAGCCACCCCGGCATCGACATCCGCGTCCGCGACACCGATCTGACCGATCCGACCTGCGGGCTGCGCGCCGGACTGGTCGATGTCGCGCTGACCCGGGCGCCGTTCGACGACACCGCCCTGGCGATGCGCGAACTGCGGACCGATCCGGTCGGCGTGGTTCTGCGCGCCGACGATCCGCTGGCGGGCCGCGACGGGCTGCGGCTGGCCGAGTTGAGCGACCGCCGCTGGTTCCAGTTCCCGCGGGGCACCGACCCCCTCTGGCAGGCGTACTGGAACGGTGGCGGGCCGCGTGAGGGCCCCGTGGTGCGCGCCGTTCAGGAATGCCTGCAAGCCGTGCTGTGGAACGGCACGGTCGGTCTGGCCCCGGTCGGCCACGACCTGCCCGCGGAACTGGCCCTGGTGCCGCTGCTCGACATGCCTCCGAGCCGAGTGGTGGCGGCGTGGAACAAGGGCGACACCAACCCGTTGATCCGATCCTTCATCGAGATCGCGACGACCGCGTACCGCTGTTGAGGGGAGTGTCAGGTCAACGGCCCTCGATGAGCGACCCCCGATCACCTGTGACTGAAACAGAACAAAACGGTGTGCGATCTGTACGTTGCTGGTGCTTGGATGGCGTCAACGCGACGGGGGTACGCGTGAGTTGGCGTTGTGCCTCCGTTGGCTGCGACCAACAACCGGGGGTACAACGTGAAACCGAGAAAGCTGCTCACGACGGGGGCCGTGGCGCTGGGGCTGCTGATATCGGCAGCCGCTCCGTCGGCGTTAGCCGCGACCGGCCGGTCGAGTGCCGGACAGTTGCGCGTGACCATGGGTGTGCCCGGGTCCCGGGCGAGCGCTCTGGCAGGCCGGGCCGTGAACGCGTCCTGCACCGTCAACCGCGTCACCGTCAACCGCTTCAGCGAGTGCGAATGGGTCACCGTCCACCTCGACGTCGTGAGGGTCGTCAACGGGAGCCCCGTCCTTGAGGGCACCGCCGACTTCAACGTCAAGCACCAGATGACGTTGAAGACCAACTCCGCCAACTGGAGTGAGAAGTTCACCATCTCCAAGGCGGCGACCACCGGCCAAGGCCGCGGTGTCGCCGTCAGGTTCTCCGCCACCTCCGGTGGTGGTACCCGAGCCACGGTCCACTTCCCGCAGGGCCACACCCTCGACAGCGCGGCCAGCGGCAGCGTCGACTACAAGACCGCCGCGATCGCCCCGAAGAAGATCAACCCCAAGGCGAAGACCACCTACGGCTACTCCTTCACCAAGGCCGGCTACAGCCCCGCCGGCGTCTCCTACGCCTCCGCCGTGTACCGGTGCGACAACTACTACGGCAGCACCCGGGCCAGCCGGTCCGGATGCGCCATCCCCGAAGCGCCCACCGGGGTGAGCATGATCGGCCTGGCCCGGATCGACGAGGGCATCCGCAACCTCCGCTCCCGCGGCGGCCATTACGGAGACCCGAACGGCGGCAAGCCCCTGCACTGGATGATCAACAAGACGCAGGAGACCCGCAACCGGGCCGCGGTGTGCCCGCGGACCGCGCCGGCGAACATGCGGCGCGCAGGCCGTACCTCGTGCGACGAGTACCCGTTCGCCTCCACCTACGAGGGCGGTACCGCCCTTGCCGCCGCCCAGCGGGAGATCACCTGGGTCAAGGTGAACGAGAACAAGGCCCAGGGCGGACGCATCACCGCATGGCGCGGCCAGATGCACGTCATGGATCACGACCCGTTCTACGTGATCGCCTGAGCACCACGACAGTGACCGCAAGACTGGGTGCCTCTTCCCGCATCGTCCGGGAGGGGGCACCCTGCCCGGTTCAAGGAGACCCCCATGCTGGTCCGTGCATCCTCGTTCACCGTCGACCTCGGCGAAGGCGGCTACCTGATCGGCTTCACCGACGACTACGAGTACCCCCAGGAGATGCCCTTCGGCTGGCGCTGCGGCCAGGCCACCGACGCCGGCGCGGTCGTCCTCACCACCACCGACACCGGCCCCCTCCAGCTGACCGTCCAGGTCCACGACACCTTGCCGGCCCTCGAGACCGGCACCGAGTGGGAGCCCGCCGAGGAGATCAGCCTGCGGGCCGACCTCCCCACCCTCCACGTCGCGACCCTCGAACAGGGCGACCTCCTGGACGCGTGGCCGGATGAGGAGCCTCGCCTGGAGTTCCCGTCCTCGTCCGACGGGTCGGACTGGGTGCGGATGCGCCTGTACTGCCACGCCGACGACCCCGAACCCGGCATCGGCGACCACGGGGAACGCCACCTGGTCCAGCTCTGGCCCGCGCCCCAGGCGCCTTCCGTGCACCCCGACATCACCGAGGCCGACCGCCAGGCCCGCGCGGAGTACGCCGCGGACATGGCCACACCCGTGGAGGACTACACCACCCTCTACACCCACCCCGGCGAACAGGACTGACACCTGCTCCCGCGCCGGCCCGGCCTGGCGGCGACCTCCAACGATCCGCGGAACGGCCCGGAGGGCGATGGTGGGGGAGGGAGGGGGTGAGGGCCCGAGACCGGGCAGGGATTCGGGCCCTCACGTGTCGCGCATCCGTCGGGGGCGTTTGCGCGCTGACCACTTCAACGAGCTTCGCGCCGGGGGGATACGTTTCGCCGCTCGGCCGGGAAAATACACCTCCACGAGACCGTACGGCTGCCCCTTCGGGACGGCCTCCGGCTTCCGCCACCGGGCTTTCACCGGCTACCGCCACGGGACGTCCTCAGGAGGGCGTGCAGCCGCGCCGTCACCACCGGGTCGTGGGCGCCGTCGTAGATCCACCGGGTTCCCGGCACCCCGTGTTCGGAGGTTCCGATCAGCGCCTCTTCGGCGGCGCCCTCCAGCGGCGTCCCGCGGTGGCCCATGGGCACGAGATACGCCACCGGGTCCGCGTGACGGGCGACGATCGAACCTACCGGCCTCACGGCAACCGTTCGAGCAGCCGTTCCACGAGTTCGGACGGGTGTGACAGCGCGGCCAGGTGCCCGCCGGGGACGGTCTCGGCCTCGATCCCGAGACGGTCGCGGGCGACCCGGCGCTGGAAGTCCACAGGGAAGAACCGGTCCCCGGTCGCGGCCAGCACCCGTGTGGTGGTGTCGGGCCAACGCTCGATGGCGCAGGGCTGGTTGAACGCGATGTCGGCCTCCGGCCGCTGATGGTCGGCCCCGGCGGCCACGATCTCGGGCGGGACGTCGTGCAGGAAGTAGGTGTCCAGGTCGAACTCGGTGCCGTATCCGCCCGCTTCGGCGGCGGCGACGCGGGCCGGCTCGGATCCGGTGCTGCCCCACCACTGTCCGGGGGTCTCACCGGGGAGCGGCACCATCGCGTTGACGAGGACCAGCAGGCCGACCGGAACCCGTGCGCAGACCATCGGCGCCGTGAAGCCGCCCATCGACTGCGCGACCAGCACCGTATCGGCGTGATCGCCGATCGCCTCGACCACGGCGTCGGTGTACTCGGGCAGCCCCGAGGACTCGTCGGCGCCGGGCAGGTCGACCGCGACCGCCTCGTACCCCCTCGCCCGCAGCTCGGACACCACACGATGCCAGAACCAGGCCGAACCCCCGGCCCCAGGAACCAAGACAAACACGCTCACCCTCGCTTCAGCTCGTTTCACCCTGACGACGCGGACCGCCGGAAGCGACGAAAGTCATCGGCGACGGCCCTGGCAGCCCTCCCGGTCGATGTTCCAGCCGGACGGCGGGAGCACGTCGCAGAACACGCGGACGAAGTCGCCCTCCATCACGACATTGCCCTGTCGGCAGGACATACGGCGCCGGAAGACCGCTTGGTGGGTGAGGGTCTTCAGCCGGTTGATGCCGCCGTCGTCGGCGCCTCCGGGGTGTGTACCGGTACCGGCCCGAACAAGACGCTGAGTACGTCGAGTTGGGTGTCGATCGTTTCGAGGGCGGCCAAGGTGGGTGGGACGAAGTGGTGGGGCGGGGTGGTCGGCTCGGGGGTCCCGGCGGGGGGCTGTGCGGTCGGTTCCGTGGGGGGTGGCGGGGGCGGGCGGCGGGCGATCGACCGGCGTACGGTGAGCGCGTGCGCCGCGACCCGCGCGCGGCCCCGGGTCACGCCTGGGTCGGCGGTCAGCGCGCCCGGCGCCGATCCGATGGCCTCGGTGAGGTCGTCGACCGGGTCGGCGCAGCGCCGTAGCGCCGTCGCGGACCGGAGTGTGCGGTGGTCCGGGTGCCACCGGGCGGACAGGGCCCGGGGGGCGGGCACCGCGGCCAGGATCCGCAGGGGAGCCGTGGCGGTCGCCAACTGCTCGACACGGTAGGCGAATCGGGCCCGCGCCATCCGGACCGCCGCACCGTCGTGCCAGTCGGTCTCCATCAACTCGCCCAGCCCCGACAGCGCCGCCGCGGTCCGCGCCCGTACCACCGCCTCGGTCCGGATGGGCAGCACGAGCCAGGAAGCCGTCACGCCGAGAACCGCGCCGACCGCGATCCCGGCCAGCCGGGTGTGCAGCAGGTCCCCGGGGCTCTCACCGAACCAGTCGTAGAGCAGTGAAAGCACGGCGGTCACGCAGCCCGCCCAGTACGCGTAGCTGAGTTCACGCAGCCAGGTGGCCACGGCGAGTACGACGAAGATGACGACGACGGCGGTGTCCGACCGTGGTCCGAACTGGCCGGAGACGGCTGACGCCACCACGGTGCCGGCCGCGGCGCCGAGCGTGCGCCAGGCCCCCTTGACCAGGACGTCGCCCCGGCTGAGCGCACCGCTGCACACCAGGAACGCGGTGAGGACCACCCACGCCCAGTGATCCGGCCACAGATTCCGGCCGACCGCGAACGCGGCGGTGAGCGCCGCCGCCATCTGCACGGCCATCCGGGTGCTCGGGGCCGGACCTCGGCGCCGGGCGCGGGGCGCCGAGGTCACCTTCGCGGAGGGCGGCCGGGGCACGAGGCCGGCGCGCTGTGCCGTCCAGGTCACCACGGTTCCCCAGACGACCGTCGCCAGGGCCGTCACCGCCGCCCAGGCGGTGCGCTCGTGCCCGGCGGCCGGCACCGCCCCGGCGGGCACCACCAGAACGGCGATCAGCGGCAGCACGACGAGCGTGCCCGCCCGCGTGGCGCGGGCACCGAACCGGCGCAGCCAGATCACCCCCGCGACTCCCACGACGAAGGCCGTGTCACCCGCGAGGTGATGCCGCTCGATCAAGGTGCTCAGCTCCGCGCCGGCCGCCGCCGCGCAGGGCAGCACGACACAGGCCAGCAATCGGTCGGTCCGGTCGAAGAGGCGCTGGACGCGGCCCAGCGCCGAGGCGATGACCACCGCCTGCACCACGCTGTCCACCCGCAGACCGGCCTCGTGCTCGACGAACAGCGCCAGGCCGTACGCACCCAGCACCGTGGCCATGCTCACGGCCGTCGTCCGCAGGTGTGTCCCTCGCGGATCGAAATGCAGCGCACGACGCGTCGACCTCAGAAAACTACGCACCACGTAGCATCACCGCCAAGGAAGCCCTTGGAACAAGCCATTCTGCGACTCGCCCTCCGACAGGATCGTAAGTGATACCTTATCAATGTGATGGGAGAGCGGACAGAACAAGAGGACCACCGGGACGCGGTGCGAGCGGAGCCGTACGGGTCCGAGCGACGGGACGGCCGTGCCTCGGCCGAGATCCGCCAAGGAGTCGTCCGGCTCGCCCGCAGGCTGAGCGCCGAGCGCCCCGCGGACGGCCTCAGCCTGAACAAGAGCAGTGTCCTCGGCCACCTGCGCCGCAACGGCCCGATGTCGGCCGGCGCGCTCGCCGCCGCCGACCATCAGCAGCCGCAGTCCCTGACCCGGGTCTTCGCCGACCTGGAACAGGAAGGCCTGATCAGCAGGACGCGCGACACGCAGGACGGGCGGCAGCGCGTGGTCCAGCTGACCGAAGAGGGCCGCGCCGCTCTCGCCCGTGACATGGCGCAGCGCGACGCCTGGCTCGACATCGCCCTCGTCGACCTCACCGAGACGGAGTGTCAGGTGCTCCTGCTCGCCGCCCGTCTGATGAACCGCCTCGCCGACTCCCCGACCGCCGTGCCCGGCTCCACGACCCGACCCGACTGACGGAGGCTCCCGTGTCCTGGCCCGACCACGCCATCTGGTGGCACGTCCACCCCCTGACCTTCCTCGGCGCGGAGCTGGACGCCCTGCCCGAGGACGCGCCCGTGCGGCACCGGCTGCCGGTCCTCGGCGACTGGCTGGACCATCTGGTCGGGCTCGGCTGCAACGGGCTGGCCCTGGGGCCGGTCTTCGCCTCCGAGACCCACGGCTACGACACCACCGACCACTTCCGCGTCGATCCCCGCCTCGGCACCGAGGCCGACCTGGCCGAACTCGTGGAGCGTGCCGCGTCGCGCGGGGTCCGCGTCCTGCTCGACGGCGTCTTCAACCACGTCGGCAGATCCTTCGCGCCCTTCGCCGACGTGGAGCGACGCGGCACCGCCTCCCCGTACGCGGACTGGTTCGTCCCCGAGGGCGACGACTTCCGGACCTTCGAGGGGCACCGGCATCTCGTCGCGCTGAACCACGCGTCGCCCGGGGTCGCCGACCATGTCGCCGACGTCCTGTGCCACTGGCTCGACCGGGGCGTCGACGGCTGGCGGCTGGACGCGGCCTACGCGGTTCCCCGGTCCTTCTGGCGGACCGTCACGGACCGGGTCAGGACGCGTCACCCCGGCGCGTGGTTCAGCGGTGAGGTGATCCACGGCGACTACACGGCGTACGTCGTCGAGGGCGGACTGGACACCGTGACGCAGTACGAGCTGTGGAAGGCGATCTGGAGTTCGCTCAACGACCGCAATCCGCACGAACTGGCCTGGGCGCTCAAGCGTCACAACGCCATGGTCGACACGTTCGCGCCGCAGACGTTCGTCGGAAACCACGACGTCACCCGCGTCGCCAGCCGGCTGGAGGAACCCCGGCACCTGGCGCTCGCGCTCGCCGTGCTGTTCACCGTCGGGGGGATTCCGTCCGTCTACGCGGGAGACGAACGGGCCCTGGAGGGCGTCAAGGAGGACCGCGCCGGCGGGGACGACGCCGTCCGTCCCGCGTTCCCCGCCTCCCCGTCGGAGCTGGGCACCGAAGGGCTGGACGTCCAGCGGCTGCACCAGACGCTGGTGGGGGTGCGCCGCCGCCACCCCTGGCTCGTACGGGCCCAGACCCGCATCCACGCGCTGGACAACACCGTCCTCGGCTACACCCTGGCCGCGCCCGACGGCGGCTCCACCCTCGCGGTGGCCCTCAACTTCGGCGCCTTTCCGGCCACCGCCGGACTGCCCGCCGCCGAGTGGACCCGCCTCGCGGGTGACGCCTCCGTCGATTCCGCCACGGGCCTGGTCTCGCTTCCCGGTGCGGGCTGGTTCATCGCCACGACACCGGGAAGCCATCATTGATACCCGACCGATCGGGTCAGGGCGTGCGGAAATTGCCGATGTGCCAAAACCCTCCTGTCGAAAAACGCTGTCATCGTGTTACCGGGCGCGCAGTTCCCGTTGGTTGAATTGTGGTCCGAAGTCGATTTCCGGAACTCCGGATCACGCCGCGTCGGCGCTGAATGCGCGCGCCCAGGCATTGCGCCAGAGGGTGATCCTGGTTCCGTGTTGTCCGCATGCCTGGACATAGGCGACGAGCAGTTCCTCCGACGGCATGCGAAAACCGGCCAGAATGTCTGCCACCGTACTGCGCGGCAAAGGTCCTGCCCCGAGATCACGGGCCTTCTTCTCCATTTCCCGCAGGGACGGCTGGCCGGCGGCGAGCCGCGCCTGGTGCATGGCTTCGAGGAGATGGGCCGGGTGGTATACGAGCTCCAGGCGGCGTCCGGCGCGCGGCACCGACGCGACCTCCCGGCCGTCCGGAGAGAGGCCCGACTGACGCGCCGCCTGTTCCCAGCGCAGTCGGGCCTCGCGCCGCGTCGCACCGCAGACCTGCGCATACGCCTCCACGACATGGCGGCGCGGCAGGAAGGTGCCGCGGTCGGCGCGGGACAGCGTGACGGCGGAACAGGCCGGATCCGCGATCCGCAGCCCCTCGGTCAGGTCGGCCATCTGCCGGTAGGTGAGTCCGGATCGCTGACGCAGCGCGCGCAGCCACCGGGCCAGTTCATAACATTGCGCGGATTGCGGGATCGGTGTTCTGCTCCGCCCCACCACTTCCCCCTGGAGGTCGAGACCGACGGGCATTGCCTACCGCTACGAGGGCCCGTTTTGGTCTTTACTTGGGCTCACATAGATCGACGCTATGGACGGGCTCGATGAGGAGTCAAGGAGCCTTTACTCTACTTTACCCTGCATGGGTATCCCTTTTCATTCGGTGGCTGTTTGGTTCACTTTGTCCGAGAAGTGGAGTGATGAGATCCGTGCATCCACATGGGCTTTTTCGCGAGCGCCGCGCAAGCGGCCCAGTGAGTGTCCCGAATCCCGCTGCATAACGGCCTTGCTGGCTCATTCACCGCTCTGCTGACATGGATTTACCGGCCGGAGGTGCCGGCCGGTCCTGATCCAGTCGAAACTGCGGAGGAATGCAATGACCACCGTGTCCCACGCCGCCCAGACCGAAATCGTCGAGCTGCTCAAGGAGGTCAAGCCCGGGATCGCCGACCAGACCATCGAGCCCGGCCACTCCGTGGTCGAGGACCTGGGCCTCGACTCGCTCGACCTGCTCCAGCTCGCCCGTCGCATCAACCGGCACTTCGGCATCGAGTTCGACCTCGACCAGTGGAACGCCGAGGCCGACGCGCACCACCGCAGCATCGCCTCGATCGTGGCCGTCGTGGCCGCCGCCGGCCGTGCCTGAGCCGGCCGTGCCCGCCCGCGTCGCTCTCGTCACGGGTGGTTCACGGGGGATCGGCGCCGCCGTCGCGTACCGTCTCGCCGCCGACGGTCTCACCGTCCACCTCGTCTGCCGCAGCGCCGTCGACGCCGGGCGCGCCGTGGTGAAGGAGATCGAGGCCGCCGGAGGCCGCGCGGTCCTGCACCAGGCGGACATCGGCGACGAGGCCGCGGTCGAGAGCCTGGTCGAGCGGGTGACCGCGCGGGAGGGCGCGCTGCACGTCCTGGTCAACAACGCGGCCGTGATCGACGACCAGCTCCTGGCGGTGACCCGCACCGACCGCTGGGAGAACGTCCTGCGGACCAATCTCACCGGGCCCTTCCTGACCAGCAGGGCGGTGCTGCCGACGATGCTGGACCAGGGCTGGGGGCGCATCGTCAACATCTCCTCCAACTCCGCGCGTACGCCGGGACCGGGCCAGAGCGCCTACGCGGCCTCCAAGGGCGGCCTGGAAGCCCTCACCCGCGCCCTGGCCGTGGAGGTGGGACGCAAGGGCATCCGGGTCAACTGCGTGGCGCCCGGCAAGGTCCGTACCGAGATGACCGCGGCCGTCGCCGACCAGCTCGGCCCGGACGGCGACGGCACCCGCTGGGGGCTGCCCGAGGACATCAGCGGACTCGTCGCCTTCCTCGCCCGCGACGAGGCCGACTACATCCAGGGCCAGACGTTCACGGTGGACGGCGGCCGCATGGTCATGCGCAGCCCGGGGCGGCGGTCGCGGTGAACCGGGGACGAACGGAGGAACGGCCATGGGGTCCGTGAAGTACTGGGAGGACCTGGCGCACGCACCGGTGCGCCGGTTCGGACCCGTGGTGTTCAGCAGCGCGCTCCTCGACCAACTCCTCGATCTCATGGGGGAGAAGCACCCGGTGCACGACAGCGACGACTTCGCCAGGGGAACGGACCGCCGCCGGCGCATCGTGCCCGGGGGCTTCATCCACTCCATCACCTCGGGCTGGGTGGTCCAGCACGGCTCACCGGCCGCCATCGTCGGGCTGCGCAGGCTGAGCTGGGACTTCGTCAGGCCGCTGTACCCCGACACCCCGTTCTGGTTCACCACCGCCACCGACCGGGCGCAGGAGATCGACGACCGGATCGGTCTGGTCGACACCACTCGCCGGGTCTTCGACGAGAACGACCGGACGTACGCCATCGGACACATGAGCGTCGTCGTGCAGCGGCACGCGACGCAGCCGACCACCACCGTGGAAAGGGCTCAGTGATGGACAGTCAGTATCAGCCGCTCAAGGGACGGGTGGCACTGGTGACCGGCGGCTCGCGCGGCATCGGCGCGGGCATCACCCGCAAACTGGCGGCCTGGGGCGCCACCTTGGCCGTCAACTACGTCGACCGGGAGGGCCCGGCGAAGGAACTCGCCGAAGAACTCGGCGAGCAGGGTACGGAAGTGACCCTGCACCGGGCCGACCTGAGCGAGCCCGCGGAGATCGAGAACCTGATCGCGGAGATCGGCGAGATCCATCACGACCTCCACATCCTCGTGCAGAACGCGGCCGCGACCAAGTTCGCCCGGCTCGCCGAAGCCTCCCTCGGCGACTGGCAGTTCGTGCAGGACACCAACTCCCGTGCCACCTGGCTGCTCGCCAAGCACGCGCTCCCGCTGATGCGTGAGCGCGAGGGAGCACGCTTCATCACCATCACCAACTCCACGACCACACGCATCATCCCGCGGGCCGGGCTCTTCGCGGCGGCCAAGGCCGGACTCGAGGCGCTGACCGACTACCTCTCCTACGAGCTGGCCCCCTACGGCATCGTCGCCAACTGCGTACGCCCCGGACTCGTGCAGACCGGGGTCTTCAAGGTCCGCCCCGACTTCGCCCACGGAGTCACCAAGGAACTGTCCGTCTCCCCGTGGCCCGGCGACCGCATGACGACACCGGAGAACAGCGCCGACGTGGTCGCCCTGCTGTGCCTGGAGGAGGCGTCCTGGATCGCCGGACAGACCATCACCGTGGACGGCGGATACCGTCTGTGGGGCGGCATCAGCGGCGGAGGCCGACGTGCCGAGTGAACGCGCCTTCGCCCGGAGGGCCGACGTGACGGGAGAACGCGCCGGGCGGCAGGACCGTCCCGACGTCGTGGTCACCGGGATCGGCGTGATCTCGCCCGCGGGCATCGGCGCGGCCCCGCTGTGGGAGGCCATGGCGGCCGGCAAGACCTTCTTCGGCACCGGCGGCCACGACGGGCCCGCCCCCGCGCTGCCCTGGCCCTCGGCCTCCGTCGACACCACCGAGATCACCTGGCCGGCCGGCCGTGACTGGGCCAACGCGGGCAAGTACGCCAACCAGTCGGCCCGATGGGCCGTCGCCGTCGCGCGGCAGGCACTGGAACAGGCCGGGATCACCGGAGACACGGAGGACGTCCGCGGCGGGACCGTGATGGCCGTGGGCAGCAGCAGCGACGAACTGAGCGACGTCATCCCGCAACTCGCCTCCCGGCACCGCGGCGACCCCCGGCCCCTCGCGAAGTTCCTCCACGACGAGGTCCCCGACTACTCCTACATCCGCGGAATCCCCTCCCAGCTCGGCCAGTTCGTCTGCATGGCCAGCGGATTCCGCGGCTCCAACGTCGCGGCCTACGGGGAGGCCGCGGCGGGCGGCACCGGCGCACTCGCCCTGGCCGCACGGTTGTTGGAGAGCGGCGAACTCGACCGGGTCCTCGTCGTGGGCGTCGGTCCGCCGCTGACGACCACGGCGATGGCCGCCTTCGACCAGGACGAGCCGCTCGGCACCCGCGCCACGGCCGGAGCCGGCCCATTCGACGCCGAACGGTCCGGAACGCTGCTCGGCCAGGGCGCCGCCGCGATCCTCCTGGAGCGGGCCGACACCGCGCGCGGCACGCCCCGCGCCCGGCTCGCCGGCTGCGAGGTGCTGGTCGCCTCCGACATCACGGCCTCCGCGAAGCTCGTCGTCGACACCGTACTCGCCGCGGCGGACACCACCCCCACCGTGTGGTGGGCGCACGGCGCTGGCTCCACCCGCCTGGACCGCGTGGAGGCCGAGGCGGTGCTGCCCCGCGCGGGGAGCCTGCCCGTCACCGGCTCCAAGGGCACCATCGGCAACGCCTTCGAGTGCTCGGCGCTCATCGACACCGCCCTGGTCGTCGAGAGCCTCGGACGCGCAGAACTGCCCCCCGCGGGCCTGCTGCGCCGCCCCGACCCCGGACTCGGCGCCCTGGATCCGGTCATGGGCGAGACCCGCCCGCTGGGCCCGGCGCCGACGGCGCTGATCACGGCCTTCACCCACGGACGGCACGCGGCGGCGGCGGGAGCCCTCGTCATCACATCGACGCACGAGGACCCGGCCGACGAGGGGAAGGCACGGACATGAGCGACGACATCGTCATCACCGGCATGGGGGTGATCACCCCCATCGGCGGGGACGTCGAGACCTTCTGGTCGGCCAACCTCGAAGGCCGCTCCGGCATCGTCAGGGAAGAACGGATGGACACCACCGGACTGCCCTGCGGCTGGACGGCCGGACTGATCCCGGAGGACGTGAAGGCCGAGGTCGCCGCCGGCTACGGCGCACCCGACCGGTCCTGGGGCGACTCCCTCATGCTCGCCGCGGTCGACCAGGCCCTCGGCGACGCCCGGCTCGGCGAACTGCCCGCACAGGACGGGCCGGCCGCCCTGGTCTACGCCCGGGTGTGGCCCGGCCCCACCGGCTCGTTCCCGCAGGACTACGTCACCCACATGGAAGACCTCGCCGAACGCTACGACCGGATCGGCAACGACCCCTCCGCCGTCCTCGAACATCTGCGGGGCAGGCATCTCCCGCCCGAGACGAGGGACTTGTCGGCCTACCCGAGCGAGATCGCCGACCGTCTCGGAACGGCCGTCGTCCCCGTACGACTGGAAGCCACCTGCTCCGGAGGCCTGCGCGCCATCGCCGAGGCCGCCCGGCTGCTGCGCTCGGGGCGTGCCCGGTACGCGGTCGTGTCGGCGGCGGTCTCCCGCAACACACCGTACGTACTCTCCCAGTACGGCCAGCTCATGGCGCTCTCGCGCTGGAAGGGCGACCCCGCCCTCGCCTCCATGCCCTTCGACAGGCGCCGCACCGGCATGGTCATCAACGAGTCGGCGGGCGCGCTCGTCCTGGAGACCGGCGAGCACGCGGCCCGGCGCGGGATGACACAGCCGTACGCCGTCATCGGCGGCTGGGGCCTTGCCGTCGACACCCGCCATATGACCGCCCCCAGCGTCGACATGGTCGAGCGGGTCATGCGGACCGCCCTGGAAGAGGCCGGCGCGCACCCCGACGACGTCGACACCGTCAACGCCCACGGCACCTCCACCCGCCTCAACGACGTCACCGAAGCCCGCGCGCTGCACCGGGTGTTCGGCGAACGGACGGCCGAACTCGACGTCAGCGCCGTGAAGTCACTGACCGGGCACGGCTCCGCGGCCTCGGGCGTCGTGGAGACGGCCGCGGCGGCCCTCACGATGTGCCGAGGGATCATCCCGCCCGTCACGACCACCACCGAACCCGACCCGGCCTGCGATGTGCGCACCTCCCTCACCCCGGTCCGGCGACGGGTCGACAGCGTGCTGAAGAACTCCTTCGGATTCGGCGGCCAGTACGCCTCCATGCTCTTCCGCCGTCCCGCCACGCCCCGGCCGGCACCCCAGCCCGCGTGAGCACGATGGACCGGCTGGACCACGAGACGACGGACCCGTCGGGGCCGCACCGCGGCACCGTCGTCTGGCTGCACGGCATCGGCCAGACGCCGGGCGACCTGATGGCCGTGACCCAGCGGTTCCGGCTCGCCGAGGCGGGAGTGCGCGGGGTGTTCCCGCGCGCGCCCGTCTCGGCCCCCAGCCTGCTGAGCGGATTGGCGGTGCCGTGCTGGTTCCCGCAGAACCTCCTCGCGATCGACCGGATCGACGTCGAGGGGCTGCTGGCGGTGCACCGGCCGCTCACGACGCTGCTGGAGGCCGAGGCGGAACGGATCGGCGCCGGACGGATCGTGCTCGCGGGCTTCTCCCAGGGAGCTACGGTCGCCCTGACCATGGCCCTCACCCACACCCGGCGGCTGGCGGGCGTGGCACTCTACGCGCCCTTCATGCCTCCCGACCTGCCTGCCCTGCTCCCCACCGGCCGGCCCTCGCCCGCCAACAGCGAGCTGCCGGTGTGGATCGGCCACGGGGCACGGGACTGGGTCGTCCCCGAACGCAGCGGCGCCCGGCTGCGGGACCTGCTCACCGGCTGGGGACATCCGGTGACCTGGCAGCGCTATCCCGGCGGACACGAGCCGTTCGCCGGAGTACGGGCCTCACTGCCCGTGTTCCTCGGCGACGTCCTGGACGTCAGCGTGCCCCAGGTCCCCGGGGCAGGGCCGACAGCGCACGCCCGTTGAACCGGGGGCGTCGAACGCGCCCCACACCGAACGGACTTCCGGAACCGGACCCCCTCCCGGTTCCGGAGGTCCGGCGCACCCGTACCGGGAAGGGACGTGGAATCGTGTCAGCACCGACGTCACAGGAGTCGCCGAGGACGGCCCCCCGGCCGGAATCCCCACCGTTCGGTGTCGGCCTCCTCTTCCCCGGCCAGGGAGCCCAGCGCCCCGGCATGGGCGAGCCCTGGCGTGACACCCCGCACTGGGAAGTCGTCACCCGTCTCTCCGAGATCTCGGGACGGGATCTCGGCCGGCTGCTGCTGGACGCGGGAGCCGAACAACTGACCCGCACCGACGCCGCCCAACTGGCCACCTTCACCCTGGAGATGGTCGTGCTCGACGCGCTGCGCACGGCGGTGGGCGATCTGCGGCCCGTGGTGTGCGCCGGGCACAGTCTCGGTGAATACGCGGCCCTGACCGCGTCCGGGGTGCTGGACCCCGAGGACGCCGTCCGGCTGGTCGCCGAGCGCGGGGCGGCCATGGAAGCGGCCGACCGGCTCACGCCCGGCACCATGGCGGTACTCATCGGCAAGGACATCGCGCCCAGGGCGCGGCGACTCGCCGCCCGCCTGCGGGCCGGGCGGGGGGCGCGTGTGTGGGTGGCCAACGTCAACGGCGCGGAACAGGTCGTGATCTCCGGCGCCGTCGAGGACGTGGAGGCGCTGGCCGAGGAGGCCGCGCGCGACGGCGTACGCACCCTCCGCATCCCGGTCGGCGGCGCGTTCCACACGCCCTTGATGGCTCCGGCAGCCCCGCGTCTGGCCGAGGCCGTCGCCCGTACACCGCTTCACCCGGGGCGTTGCTCGGTGATCGCGAACGTCGATGCCCGCGCGCACCTCCACGACCATGAACGCTGGAGGACATTGATGGTCCGTCAACTCGTCCTGCCCGTACGCTGGGCCGGCTCCATGAGCACCCTCCTCGCCACCGCCCGCGGCCCCCTCCGTCTCGTCGAGGTCGGCCCCGGCTCCACGCTGGCCAACCTCGCCCGCAGAGCGCTGCCCGAAGAGATCCCGGTCCGCTCCGTCGCCACTCCGGCACACGTCGACGCGCTCGCGGCCGAGTGGTGGCGGTGACGGAGAGAGGAACCGGGAACACGAGCCCCTCCAGTCAACTCCCGTAGGCGTGAGCGGAGTTCGGACCCGCGCGTGACGGCACGGGGCATCGGGGGACCTGTCCGCGAAGGGGAAGGTCATGACAGACTGCTCCGCGTCCAGGGGGCCGATGAGGCGTGAGACGTGAGCACGGCGCGGTCCACCGGGGAGTCCCTGGTGGACGTCCGCAAGGAGACGGAACGATGAAGCACGCCGAGAACGCCGCCGAAGAGCTAGGAACCCAGGGGTGGAGCAGGCCCTGGAGCGCGGGCAGCGACGGAGGCTGTGTCGAGATCAAACATCTCGGCGGCGGGAACGTGGCCGTCAGACAGTCGACGGACCCGGACGGCCCGGCCCTCATCTGCGCGTCCTCGGTCTTCGCCGAGTTCGTCGGCGGCGCCAAGGACGGAAGAGCGGACTTCCTCATCGCCTGACATCCACCCTCCCGACAGCCTCTCCCGAAAGGCTCCGGAATCGGGCATGATGGGGCATCCGTACCGGTCAAACGATCCAACGCCGTTGTCGGACTGAACCGTTCACCGTTCCCGTACGTCGAGCGAATGCCGTCTCGCCCCGCACGTCGCACGTCTGCCCGGTCACGTCCGCGCAGGCCTGCGCGCGGGGGTGGCGCGACGGCAGCAGCAATGTCGTCAAGTCTGGGGAGGAAGTCCCGTGGCGCCGGTGCTTGTTGGACGCGAAGGATTGCTGGCCGGAGAACGGATACCGGTGATCGGCACCCAGGTCACGTTCGGGCGCAACCCCGAGAACACCGTCGTGCTCTCCAGCCCGAGCGTCTCGCGCTTCCACGCGGAGATCGTCCTGGACGACACACAGGGCTACGTGCTGCGCGACTGCGGCAGCAGCAACGGCACCCTGGTCAACGGCGAGGAGATCGACTCCCAGCTCCTCAAGCCCGGGGACGACATCTCCATCGGTGACCAGGAGTTCCGGTTCGAGGTCGCCGACGCCATGGAGACGATCATGGCGCTCTCCCTGCCCAGGTCGTTGACGCGCGGCGAGGAGGAGACCGAACACGGGCCGGTGCTGCGGGTCACCATCGCGGGCGGTGGCCCCGTCGGCCTGTCGCTCGCCCTGCTCCTTGAGCACTTCCTCGGTGGACAGGTGAACATCACCGTCTACGACGGCCGTTGGCGCAAGCAGGGCCGCAAGATCGTCTGGAAGGACGAGAGCCAGGGCAACGTGCGGCGCCAGCAGGTGGTGACCGTGCAGAGCCGCCAGTACCTCAGTCTGCCCGAGGAGGTGCAGACCCGGCTCTTCGACCCGGACAGCTACACCGAGATGTGGCCCTCGGGCCCCGACTCCATCGGCGACCACCACCCGCGCAACCTGCGGATCGCCTACATCGAGGACCGGCTCCTGGAGGTGGCGAACGAGAAGCGGGGCCGCATCCGGCTCGTTCCCGCCCGCTTCGGTGTCGAGGAACAGCTGGAAGCGCTGTCCGACCAGCAGGTTCTGGCGATCTGCGACGGCGGACGGTCGCACACACGCGAGTACTTCGCCGCCAAGTTCGGCAAGGCGGACGAATCCATCTACTCGCTGAACGACCGCCACCTCCAGGACGTGGTCCTCGGCCTGCGGGTGAAATCCGGTCTCGCCGATCCCATGGCGGTCCTGCTGACCGTCGGACAGAACCGCTTCCTGCTGAACTCCTTGCGCGGCGAGGGCTTCCTGAACATGCGGCTGACGGACGCGGAGATCGCGGAGGTCGTCGGCATCGATCCGGTCCGCCGCGTCTTCGAGGAGTGCATCGCCTCCCGTCCCTGCCTGATGGGGCGCGACGAGCACGGTGACTACCGGTGTTCCACGCACAGCACCCTGTTCCTGCCGGCCCTGATCAGGGGCTCCGCCCTGTGGAAGCGGGTGGGCGAAGGACTGCGGCTGTTCGGCGTCGAACCGGGCGAACTGAGCGCGGTCACCTCGTTCCGCCTCGACATGGTGCAACGTCCGCGCTTCACCGCCGAGTTGCTGCCGCCCACCGCCAACTCCAGCGGGACGTACGGTTTCCTCCTCGGGGACGCCGCCAACGCCATCCACTTCTGGCCGGGCCGGGGCCTCAACAGCGGCCTGGCCTCGGCGATCTCGCTGGCGCGGTCCCTCAACGGAGCCTGGAACGGCAAGCCCTTCCGGGACGCGGACTTCCTGCGCCACGAGGCCGCCATGTCGATGCTCCAGTACCGCCACAAGAGCCGTGCCTGGAAGGCGATGGTCACCACCGACGACAAGGGTGCCACCTGGGCCATCAAGGACATCATCGCGCACGGCATCGACGGCATCACCGAGGAGCCGGATCGCGAGGCCGACACCGCGACGCTCCTCGAACGGCTGCGCGGGATCCGTACGCGGCTGGCGACACGCATGGAGGGCATGCCGGACGACGAGGCCATCCTGGAACGGCTGGGGACCCTGGAGAGCAGGACGCTTCGCATGCTGGTGCTCAGCGGCGCCTGGGACACCCTCACCATGGGCGGCGAGGAGGTCGACATCGACATCTTCTACGGCCGGGACTCCGCCGCCGCGGCAGCGGCCGTGGAGGCCCTGGAACCGGCGGCCCAGGTCTGAGGAGTGTCCGGCCGCCGAGGGGGAGTGGCACCGCCTGCCGCCGGACCGCACGGGTAAAGTTACTCTTCAGTCGCTTGTCGCCGACGGTCGCCCCGAGCGGCATCGGCTCGTCGTGCCGCCGCGCCCCCGTGGCACCTGGCCAGGAGCCACGCCGCCCACACGACCACCGGCGGTCGGCCGACCGCCGGGAGCCAGGCGACGCATCCGGGCGGCGGGCGCGCCCCCGTCCGGCCGCCGCTGGACGCCGCGCGCGCAAACCACCCCCGAGCTGTCCACCCTGGAGCCCTGACCACGATGACGACGACCGCCACGAACCCCGCCGGCACGCCCGAGTCCGCGGAGCCGCATCCGGTCTGGCGCGTGCTCACCGAGCGGGCGAGATCCGGCAGCCTCCCCGGCGCGCGCACCGACGGTCACCGCGTCGCCCTGGCCATCGAGGGCGGCGGGATGCGCGGCATCATCGCCGGCGGGATGGCCCTGGCCCTCCACGAACGGGGACTGACCAACAGCTTCGACGCCGTCTACGGAGCCTCCGCCGGTGCCGCTTCCGCCGCCTGGCTGCTGAGCACGAGCCCCCAGTCGCTGCGCTTCTGGGCGGTTCCCAAGTACGCCAGGACGCTGATCCGGCGCTCGAACCCCCTGCGCGGCAAGCCGCTCGTGGACCTGCACGCCTTCTACGAGGTCCTCTACCGCTACGGCGACCAGGACTGCGCGCCGATGGACTTCGCCTCGATCCTCGCCGGCGACATCGAGTACCACCCCCTGGCCACCGACGCCGAGACCGGGGAGTCCACCGATCTGCGGCCCTTCATCGGTGACGCCGCGGAGCTGCGTCTCGCGCTGCGGGCCAGTGCCTCCCTTCCGCTCCTCGCGGGCGAACCGGTCACGCTGCGGGGGCGCAGGTACTACGACGCGGGCGTCTCCGAGTCGGTGCCCTACCGCACCGCGCTGGCCCAGGGGGCGACCCATGTCATGGTGCTGCGATCGCGCCGGGCGATCGACGGCGCACGCCCCTCCCGCTCCGCCGCGCTCATCGCGAGGACGGTGCTGCGGCGTGAGCCCGAGGTCCTGCGCCAGGTGTTCCTCGACCGCGAGACACGGCTGGCCCAGGACGACGCCCTCCTGGCCGACCACGCGGCCGTCGTCTCGATCCGGCCCGCCCCGGAGTCACCGGTCGTCGGCCGCCTGGCACGTGAGGGCGACCTCCTGGAAAGCGCCCTGGAAGCCGGACGCACCGCTGTGCACGACACCTACGGTCGTCTGTACGGCACGGGCGAGCCCCCGGCGGCCACCGACCGCTGACCCCCCTCCGCCGTCCGGTCCGGCCGGACGAGGAACCCGGACCGTCACAGGGCCCGAGTCCCGCGCGCGGAGCGGGCCCACGGAGGGTGGCTCCTTCGTCATACTGGGAAGCATGGCCATCATGGCCATCTATGACACGCTCGGTGCGACGTACGGCCGGACCCGGCAGCCGGATCCGCGGATCGGCGCGCAGGTGCACGCAGCGCTCGGGGACGCCGGGACCGTGATCAACGTAGGGGCGGGCACCGGTTCCTACGAGCCGCGGCAGACGGTTCTCGCCGTCGAGCCCAGCCAGATCATGATCGACCAGCGCCCCCGCGGAGCAGCGCCCGCCGTGTGCGCGGTCGCCGAACACCTTCCGCTGCGCGACGACGCCGCCGACGCCGTCATGGCACTGCTGACCGTCCACCACTGGACCGACCTCGTGGCCGGCATCGCCGAACTCCGCCGGGTCGCGCGCCGTCGTATCGTCATCCTGACCTGGGACCAGGAGATGTTCCGCGAGAGGTTCTGGCTCGTACGCGACTACCTTCCCGAGGCCGCGGCGTTCGACGACAGCCGGGCCGTCCCGATGGACCGGCTCTCCACCCTGCTCGGCGGGGCACATGAGGAGGCCGTTCACGTGCCGCACGACTGCACGGACGGGTTCGGCGCCGCGTACTGGCGCAGACCCCACGCCTACCTCGACCCCCACGTGCGCGCCGGGATCTCCATGTTCGCGCAGACGGGAGAGGACACCCTCGCCCCTGGCCTCGCAGCGCTCACCGACGACCTGAAGACCGGCCATTGGCACCGGCGCCAAGCCGATCTGCTCGCACTCGACACCTTCGACGTCGGCTACCGCCTCCTGGTTGCGGACGTCTGACCCTCGCCCGGACAGCCACCGAACCGGGTCCCGCCGAGACCCTCACCCCGTCGCACGGACGTCCCGGCCCCGCACCCGTCCGGGTCACCGGGCGCGCGGACCCGGCAGCCGGGCGGCAGGGTGAGGGTGTCGCCCTGAGCCCGGCCCTGAGCGCGTTCATCAGGAGGTTTCGTGCACGAATTGCCGCTCCTCAAGAGCGTCGGCGAACTGCTGCGCCGACGGCACGGTTCGTCGGGCCGCGAACGTCGGGCCGAGCTGCCCGACGGGTTCACCCTGGACACCGCGAAGGTCGGCGGTTTCACCGCCGGGACGCTCGACGCCGAGGACGAGGCGAGCCTGGCCGACGAGATCGCCCGTATGCTTCCGCATCACTGGGACCTCCCCACCAAGTCGGTGGAGGCCCTCACCCCGGTCGTCGACCACCTCGGTGGCCAGCAGCAGTTGATGGCATGGCTGGACCAGCACCCCGGCCGGCCGCGGCTGATCGCGCGGATCTACGTCCTTCTCGGCCATCTCGACCAGTACAGCGAGGACCCTGCCGTGCTGGAGGCCCTCCGGCACGCCCGAGCCCAGGACCCCTTCCCCGTCGGGCTGCGCGGCTACCTGGTGCCGGAGACCAACGCCGAAACCCTGGGCAGCCTCGCCTTCAAGGTCGAGCAACTCCTCGGCGACGACCGGGTGGAAGACGCCGTGGCGCTGGCTCTGGCGACCGCCGACTGGCTGCGCGGCGCGGCGGAGAACGCCGAGTCGCCCGGTGCCGACGTGCGCGAGATGGGCGAACTCATGGGCCATATGCACCGGGACATCAGCGAGGCCGCCGCGGAGTCCTGACGGGGTGAGGTGCGCGAACGGCGAGAGCGCCACCCGAACCGACCCGATCCGGTGCCGTACGACCGTTTGGCCACCCGCCGGCGGCGTTCCCGTGTGAAGATCCTCCACAGCGTCGGGCCCGAGCCGGGCGGTGCGGCCTCCTTGCGCCCGCGTCGCCCCGGCCGGGGCGCTCGGCGCCGGTGACCGTCCCCCGACCGCGAGGGTGGGGCGGGACCGGGGAGAAAGGCAACGGATGAGCGCGCGTTTCGAGGAGATCGACTGGCGGCCGACGCCCATGGGTGAGATCAGCCTGCGCCGCCGGCGGGATCCGCTGTCGGGCGAGGACGTGTACGAGGTGAAACTCGGCGACGAGTACCTGATGTCCAGTCTCTTCACCACGGGGGAGATCGAACTGGCCCGGCTCGGTCTGGCCGAACTGTCCGAGGGCCCGCTCGACGTCGTGGTGGGCGGACTCGGTCTCGGGTACACGGCCAGGACGGCCCTGGACGATCCCCGCGTACGTTCGCTCGTCGTCGTCGACACCCTGGCCGAAGTGATCGACTGGCACCGGCGGGGGCTCGTCCCCCTGGGCGAGGGTCTCGCGTCCGATGCCCGGTGCCGTCTGGTGCGCGGGGACTTCTTCGCGATGACCACCGGGGACGCGCCGCGCGGTCTCGACCCCGACCACCCGGGCCGCCGATTCCACGCGATCCTCCTGGACGTCGACCACTCACCGCGCCACGTGCTGCACCCCTCCCATGCCGCGCTCTACACACCGGCCGGCCTGACGGATCTGGCCGAACTGCTCCAGCCCGGCGGTGTGTTCGCCCTGTGGTCGAACGACCCGCCGGACAGCGCGTTCGAGGCGGTGTTGGCGAACGTCTTCACGGACACCGCGGCGCACGTCGTGGATTTCGACAATCCGCTTCAGGGCGGGACCGCCGCCAACACGGTCTACATCGGACGACGGCGCGACGGCTGACAGCACCCCGGGACCTGACGGCCGCCGGACCAGGCCCTGACCTGACCCGACGGGGGCCGAACCGACACGGCCCGGCCTGACCCGCGGCGGCCCTGCCTGACCCGACGCGGCCCGGTCCGGCCCTCAAGCGGAGCCGGTCACGGAGACCACGGGAAGCGGCGTCCGGTCCGGCAGTTCCCGCGGGACGCGTTCCAGTACGCCGCCCGCGAAGACGTCGTACAGCGGCAGCGTCTCCAGGTGCACATAGCCGATGTGGCAGTCGCACTGGGCCAGCGGGCAGGGGCGCGGGGCGAGCGCGGCGCGGTAGGAGCCGTCGTACAGGCGGCCCAGCTCCGTCCGGACGAAGTGGCAGCGGCTCACCCTTCCCTCGCCGTCCACCGAGATGACGGACTCGCCGGTGCGGCAGGGCAGGCCCGCCGACCGGTGCGGGTGGCGGCTGAAGGGGAAGAGCGGGTCGAGCGCGGTCCACTCGGAGGCCTGTTCGTCCGTGTAGGTGTGGCCCTCGGCGGCGTTCACCCACAGGTACACCTGCTCCGGGAGCTCCGCGCGGAGTCTGCGCGCGGGTTCCCGGTGCTCGGGCAGGCCGACGACGCCGACACTGAAACGGACGCCCAGTTCGCCGAGCTCCCGTGTCTTGGCGACGAACCGTTCGTGCGGTGTCTGCCCGGGGTGGTACGTGCACCACAGGGCCACGCTGTCCCGGTTCGCCGCCTCCAGCCAGTCGGTGCGGCAGCTGAGATTCGTCTGGATGGCCACACGCCGGACGTGAGGCTGATGCGACAACTCCACCAGGGTGCGGCGGTACCAGGAGCGGACCAGCCCCTCGCCCCACGGGGTGAACAGCACCGAGAGGCGGTCCTCCCGCTGCTCGCCCGCCCAGGCGGTGAACCGTTCCAGCGCCGCACGGTCCGCTCGCAGCTGCGCGGTCGTGTCACGGCGCTTGGCGAACGGGCAGTACGGACAGTCGTAGTCGCAGGAGGCCAGCGGGCCGCGGTACAGGATCGTCAGGTCCACCGGTCCTCACTTCATCTCGTAGGCGGCCATGGCGTCCCGCACGATGGGGGAGAAGAACTCGGGCCCGATCGCGTCCGAGTGGGCGAGCCCCTCGTCGGAGAGACGGAGCCGGTCCCCGTCCCGGTGCGAGAGCCATCCCCGCGCGCCCAGTGTCCCGATCTCGGACGGGAAGTCGGCGTACGGGTCCGATCCGAAGCGCAGCCGGTAGTCCGCGACGGGCAGGCCCTCGGCCTGGAGCAGGGACTGGAGCAGATGCCGGCGCCGCGCCTCGTCCTCGTCGACCCGTCGGCCGTGCAGCGCGTGAGAGAAGTCCTCGGTGGCGGTGTAGTCGTCGATGATCCCGCGGATCTCCCGCATCGACACCGCGTAGTCGAAGGAGTAGTGCAGCGTGGAGGTGTACGAACGGGCGCCACAGCCGAGGCCGATCATCCCGTCGGTCTGGCAGGCGTAGTCGTCCGGTCCCTGCGGTGGCGCGTCCGCGCGCCGGAACATGCGCATCGACACCTGTTCATAGCCGTGGGCCAGCAGATGGTCGCGGCCCTCCCGATACCGGCGCAGCCGCTGTTCGTCCCACTCCAGATCGGCCGTCCGCGCGTCGGCGTGCCGGCCGAGGCCGGTGAGGGGACGGATGTACAGGGGGTAGAGATAGATCTCCTCGGGGCGCCAGGCCAGGGCCGCGTCCAGCGAGTGGCGCCAACTGGCCGCGGTCTGGCCGTCGATGCCGTAGATCAGATCGATGTTGAGGACCGGGACGGCCGCGTCGCGTATCCGCGCGAGCGCCGCCTCCACCTCGGAGCGGCGCTGCGGCCGGACGGCGGCACGGGACTCCTCCTCGACGAAGCTCTGCACCCCGAGGCTGAGCCGGGTGGCGCCGCGCTCGACCAGCACGGCCAGCCGGTCCGCCGTGGCCGTGGACGGCGAGGCCTCGACGGACAGCGGGATCGCGCGGAGATCGGCCCCCATCTCCTGCTCGGCGATGTCGCACAGCCGCTCCAGCTCGGCGGCCTCCAGGAACGTCGGTGTGCCGCCCCCGAACGCGGCGTTGGCGAAACGGGGAGTCTCGGCGTCGCCCAGTGCCTCACGCATCGCGGCGGCCTGGCGGCGCACCGCGTCCAGATAGCGTCCCGTCAGGTCGCCGGGAGCGCCGATCCGCGTGAACAGATTGCAGAAACCGCAGCGGACCTCGCAGAACGGGATGTGCAGATAGAGGGAAAGCGACCGCCGGGGCTCCCCGGCCCACAGGTCCTTCAGCGCGGGGCGGGGATCGAGGGGCCGGTACGCGGTCTTGTGCGGATAGGCGTAGGTGTAGCTCTGGTACGGGCGCGGCAGGCCGGTCGGGGCGGCCGCGGGGGCGAGCGTCATACGGTCGGCTCCAGGAAGAAGTGGCTGTAGGGCACGGTCCACACGCAGTCGTGACCGAGACGGTGGCCGGTGTAGCCGTCGTCCCCGTAGGCCGTGCCGTGATCGGAGCAGACGATGGCGAAGCAGCGGCGGCGCGAGCTCATCGCGCGGAACAGCCGTCCGACATGGGCGTCGATGTACTCCAGGGCCGCCGCGTGGGTGGCGCGGCTGTCGCCCGCCTCACGGGTGGCACCGGGCAGGTGGAACCAGTTCGGCTGGTGCAGCGCCGACGCGTTCAGGAACAGGAACAGCCGCTGATCCGCGGGGAGTTCGGCGACCGTCTTCTCCGCCCGGGAGACCTGTGCCTCGAAGGAGGTGGGCGACGCGACCCCGAACTCCGGCTCCCAGTGGCTCTCCTGGAAGAGTCCGGGCAGCACGCTCCCCAGTGCGCCCTGCTTGTTGAAGAAGCCGACGCCCCCGACGCACACCGTGCGGTAGCCGTGCGCGGCGAGGCCGGACACCAGGTCAGGGGTGTCGAAGACGAACGTGCGGCCCGCGGTCGTCTCGCTGCCCGCGAACCGTGCGGCGAACAGCCGCGGATGCGGTCCCGGTGCCGCGGGGGTGGGTAGGAAGCCCGCGAACATGGCCTGGTGGGAGGCGTAGGTGAAGTTCCCCGGCGCGTGCCGCCGCTCCCATGTGCCGCCGGGCAGATGCGCCGTCAGGTTCGGCAGCCGGCCGGCCGCGGCGAGTTCGACGGCCACGTCGTGCCGAAGGGTGTCCAGGGTGAGCAGGAGCAGGTCGTCCCGGCCCACCACCTCGTTCATGTCCGGTGTCGCGGACGGTCCGGGCTCGGCGGGTCCGGGGGCGGGAGGTGTCGGGGCCGGTGTGCGGTCGGGTTCAGGCTGAGGCATGTGCTGTCCTGGCAGGGGTGTCGAGCGGGGGAGCCGGCCGCGGGGGGAACCGGTCGGTGGAGAGCGTACGGAACGCCGCGATCTGTGCCGCGTACGTGTCCAGCCCCTCGGCGCCGCTGCCCGGCAGGCCGGTCAGGCGGGGGAGCAGATCACCGAAGGCGTTGACCTCGCCGACGGCGAACCGGCGCCAGCCGACGGCGGGCAGCAGATCGACGCCCACGCACAGGGTGCCGGGGAAGCAGGCGGCGGCCCGTTCGCTGATGGAGAGGGCCTGCGACCACCGGTCTCCGGCCAGTGCGCGCACGGCCGCGAGATCGCCGCGTGCCCCGCCCAGATGCAGATTGGTCAGGGGGGAGCGGCTCGTGCGGACCACCGCGTGGGTCGCGCGCCCGGCCACGACCACGATGCGCAGGTCCGCCGATCTGCTGCCGAGCGAGGCCTTCGGCAGCCAGCGCTCGATGTGCAGTCCGTCCGGAGCGAGCTTGTCCACGATCGCGGCGATCCGCGCCTCCTCCGTGTAGCGGCGGATCCGCAGGGAGTTGTGGAGGTCGCCGTCCGCCGTGCGTTCGACGGAGGTGGTGGCCCGGATCCGGCCGGAGGCGGTCGTCTCGACGGCCAGCACACCCGACGCGGACGAACCGTGCGCGAGCTTGACGAAGACCCGCCGCAGCGCGGCCTCCGCCATGAGGTCCCGGACGCCGTTCCAGTCCTCCACCGCCGGGCGGACCCCGGAGGTGGGGGAGGGGGGCACCGGCACGCCCGCCGCGTCGAGACGTGCGTGGCACAGCCGCTTGTCGAAGAGCACGGCCAGCTCGGCCGGGTCGTCGAGCCGCCGGCCGCCGCGCAGCGAACCCACGCAGTCCATGAAGCGCGCGTACCAGCGGGCGGAGCCCTCCACCCTGGTCGGCTCGCCGACACCGCGCAACAGCCGGTCCACCTCGGGGTCCTCGCCGGGGGAGTCCAGCCGCACGACCTCGTCGTCGGCGAAGTCGTGCCCGCCGTCGCGCAGGACGTCCCGCCACTCGACCACCCGGGGCGAGCCGGAGCCCGCCGCCTCGGCCGCCGCTCTGAACAGGGCCACCCGGCGGTTCTCCCCGTTGGCCACGACCGCCCACTTCACCGGCGCGCCTTTCGGTCGCAACCCGCCCATCCCGCCTCCTCGTTCTCCGTTCCGGCGCTACTCGCCGACCGCGACGAAACGCCAGACCGTTCCGTCCTCCTCCTCATCGGACTCCGCGTCGTCCTGGTCGGCGCTGACCGTGACACCGGCGGGCTCCAGCGTCTCCAGCAGGCGCTTCCGCACCTCCGCGCCGAGGTAGTTGTGGTGCAGGTCGAGCACTTGGAGGTGCGTCAGCGGCTGGCCCGAGAGCAGGGCCGTCGCGCCGTCGTCGGTGAGGACACCCATGGAGATGTCGAGGTGCGTGAGGCGCGCGACGACCGGAGCCGAGGCCAGCGCCCTGCAGATGCCGTCCTGGATCTCGCTGTTGCGCAGACCGAGGCGGGTCAGAGCGGGCAGTCGTGTCCCCGCGAAGAACGGCTCCAGGTCGGCGACATCGGCGTCACCCCCGTACTCGGACGTGCCCAGCCACAGGTCGAGCCGCTCCAGGGCGGGCAGATCGCTGCCGGCGACACCGCGCACCGCCGCGACGGGCATACCGCCGCTCTCGACGGTCAGCGTGCGCAGCCGCTCGTGCCGCAGAGCGGGGAACACCAGCCCGTTCCCGCCCCGGACGCCGAACTCCTCCAGGTCGGGGAAGGCCTCCAGCAGCGGCGAGACATCGCCCTGGACGATCCAGGAGATCTCGCACTCCTCCCCGACGATGTCGGCGAGAAACAGTGCCCGGAGCGCAGGCAGCCGGTCGCGCGCGGCCACCAGCGCCGTGATCACGGCGTCGGGGGAGGTGTCGTACACCTCGCTCCACGCGCCGACGACGATTGCCTTCACCCGCTCGGTGTCCACGGCCGCGAGGAAGCGGGCGAAGGCGTCCTCCCACTCCTCCTCGCTGTCGTAGGCGTCCACGGCGATGCGCCAGGCGACGGATTCGGGCGAGGGGAGTGAGGTGGCCCCGGGCGACTTGTCGTCGGCGTCCGGGAAGGTGAAGGCCGGCAGGCCGTGGAACTCCTCGAGGTGCCTGTGGATGGTCATGCGCGCCCACTCCTTCGTGCGGTGGATCGACGGTCGTGGTGGAGAGTTCCGGAGCGCGCGGACCGCACCCGGTAGACGAGTTCTACCAAGCCCCACTGACATCACGGCGAACAGGGGTCGGCACCTGGGGACGACCGGCGGGGGAGCGGCGGCCGGGCGACCGTCCGGACCCGCCAGGACCGGGGCACGGCACGCGGTCACCACGGACATGACGCCTGGTCACCGGGGGTACGTGCCCGGTCCCGAGGCCGATTGTCAGTGGTCGCCTCTACGGTTCTTCCATGGCACACCTCGTGCCGCGTCGGGAGGGAGACCCATGTTCCGTCAAGGAGACGTGCTCATCGTGCCGTTGGACGAGAAGGCCGTGCCGGATCATGCGGTGGACGCGGCGTCCGAGCCCCGCGACGGCCGCGGACGGCTCGTGCTGGCCCTCGGCGAGGTCACCGGACACGCCCACGCGGTGGTCGGTCCCGGGCGTCTGATCCGGGACGGCGGGGTGTTCGGACCGATGCTGCTGCACGTTCCGGACGGGGCGCGGGTCGTGCACGAGGAACACGCGGCGATATCGCTCCCCAAGGGCTGGTACCGGGTGATCCGCCAGCGGGAGTACGTACCGGGCTCGGTGCGGATCGTCGCCGACTGACGGCTCGGCGATTGGCCGCGGCTCCGGCTGCGGAGCGGTGAACACCGGCACGGGATCGGCGCGTTCGGCGGCAGGACCGGGTGGCATCGAGGGTGCCGCGCCGCCCGGGAACAGGCACACAGGAGAGGAACGGTGTGATGGAACAGGGCAGTTGGCGCGCCACCGCGACCCGGACGGGAGCGGGCGACCGGGCGGCGGCAGAGGAAGGCGTCCGGCTCGCCTACCGGCAGGCCGGACTGGACGAGCCCGAGCGCATCGTCTGGACGCGCTCACCCCACGAGGCCGTCCGCGTGCTCATGGGCGCGGCGCCCGTCGAAGGACCGGAACTGGGGGACACGGGCCCCGGCGTCCGCGACGCCGTGGTCGCCGGCCCCTGGGCGGCGGAGCGCGCGAGAGCGCACGAGCGGCTGGGACCGGAGGGGTGGAGCGGACACTGGCGGGCCACGGGAGCGGCCCTGTGGGAGTCGGTCCGCACCCTGGCCGAACGGGTGCGCGCCGGCATCGTCGAGGACCTCGCCACCGGCCGGCGCGAGGAGAGCCGGGTACGGCTGCTGCTCCTGGACGCGACCCTGGGCCAGCACGACGCGGCCTGGCTGTGCGCCTTCGACCCCGGCGAGACGAGCGCCCTGGCCGGGATCGCCGCGGTGGCGCGCGAGGCGGGCTGGTGGTGGCCGTACGAGAAGGTCGCCGTCGTCAGCGAGCGGCCGTCGAGCCTGCACCGCGACGAGGCCGGACGCCTGGACCGGGCAGACGGCCCGGCACTGGCCTACGCGGACGGCTTCGAGCTCTGCGCATGGCGCGGGATGCCGGTCCCCCGCACGTTCCTCGACGAGCTCACCGCGCTCACCCCCGAGCGGATACGCGGCGAGGAGAACGCCGAACTGCGCCGGGTGATGCTGGAGCACTACGGCTACGACCGGTATCTGGACGAGTCGGGTGCCGTTCCCGTTCACCGCGACGAGACGGGCGTGCTGTGGCGGGTCGAACTGGTCGGCGACGAGGACGTGGTCATGGTCGAGGTGGTCAACTCGACCCCCGAGCCGGACGGCACGAACCGGACGTACTGGCTGCGTGTCCCGCCGACGACCCGTACGGCCCGTGAGGGAGTGGCGTGGACGTTCGGGCTCGCCGCGGAGACGTACGAGCCGTCCCAGCAGACGTGAGGGCGGCGGTGTGCGGGGGTCAGGGCCGTTGTCCCCATGCGGTCATCATTCCGGGGCCGAGTTCGGCGAGCGCGGGCGAGGCCAGATAGGCCAGTGCCTCGTCGATCACGGTCGAGTCCACGCGTCCGGTCTCCTCCAGGGCGGGCCGCATCCGGTCCCACGTCTCGGACCAGAACCGGGTCAGCGGGCCGCCCGCGACGAGCGGTGGGCAGAGCAGTTCGCCGGCGACGTTCCGGAGCCCCTCCTCGCGCAGGATGTGCGGATACGCCGGGATGTCCGAGGTGTCCGTGCCGACGGTCGACCGCAGCGCCTGCCACATGGCATCCATGGTCCGCCGGTAGGCCGACGAGGTGTCCAGCGGGTTCGGCACCTCGACGGCATCGCCGAGTACCAGCCAGCCGCCCGGATTCAGCCATTGGGTCAGACGCGTGATGAGCCGACGGCGCTCGGGCAGGTGCATGAGGACGAATCTGGCGTGGACGAGGTCGAAGGTGCCCGGATCGAGGTCCTCGCCCCGGAGATCGGCGGTGATCACCCGCAGTCGCGGATCGGCGAGGGTGCCCAGGCCGCCGGTGTCCCGGTCCAGCGCGACCACCTCCGCGGCTCCCGCCTCCTCCAGCAGCCATCGGGCCACGGTTCCGGTCCCGGCGCCCACTTCGAGGCAGCGGCCACCCGGTCTCAGATCCAGTGCGCGCAGACGGCCCGTGGTGACCGGGTCGTAGATCAGCGCCGCCGCGTCGATGCGTTCGGATTCCTGCGGGTGCTCCGGTTTGAACAGATCTTCTCCATAATGGCCGCCGGAGGCCGGAGCGCTGTTCATGTCCGGCACCCCGGCCATGAGCCCGCGAGGGGTCCCCTGTCCGTCCGCACCATGAGAGCCCCTGACGATCGGAGAGTGATTTACCGCCAGAGTGGCAGATTTCGGGCGCCCCGGCAGATCGCCGGACACAGGATCCGCCCACCTTTGCACCGGCTGTGACCCTTGAAACGTACCTGTAACGCTCATAGCATGATCGAACTCATGACGATTGCCCTGATCGTCCGTCCTTCACTAGAAGAACACGCTGTCTAGCGCGAAGGATGAGCTATTTGACCAACACCAAACAAATCGGCCAAACAGTTGATATCTATAGCATCCCGAGTAATTTCACGAATAAACAACATAATTGAATTCGATGAGCGGCGTCGGCCACGAGTGATTCTGTGGGCCGTCGCGGGTGTCGTGACCCTCGGATTCCTCGTCACGATGGAGATCGTCGCGCGCCATTACGACATGCCGGGCCCGATCACCAATCAGTTGGGCGAGGTGATCCTCACTCCCACCTCGGGACCGCTGCTGTACGCCGGCCTCGCGTTGATGACGGTCGTTCTCCCCTGGCGGCAACGGTTCATCGCGCTGGGAGTCGCCGCGGGCATCGACGTCGTCTTCCTCGTGGTGCGCTGGACGCTCGACTCCGACCTGATGTTCGGCAACGGCGCGTTGTGGGTCATCCTGGGATATGCCGTCATCGCCGTCACCCGTCGCACGGGCAGGGAACGGGTCCTGCTCCTGAAGGGCGTCGGACTGGGCCTGCTCCTGGTGGCCGGCCACAAGACCGGCGACACCTGGCTGATGATCACATCGGAGACCCGGCCGTCCGTCCTCGACGCCTACGTGGCCACAGCCGATCACGCGCTGGGCAATCCGTCGTGGGTGTTGGGCCGCGTCGTCGACGCCACCGGCCCGATCGGCTACCACGTCCTCCACCTCGTCTACGGCCAGCTCCCGCTCGCGGCGGCCGTCTTCGCGCTCTACCAGCTGCGCAACGTGGCCACCGAGCGCCGCTTCCCCGGACACCATCTGGTGCGCACCTTCCTGGCCATCGGTCTGGTCGGACCCGCCATCTACATGATCTTCCCGGTGGTCGGACCGGTCTTCGCCTACGGAGCCGAGGGCGGCCAATGGGCGGCGGCCAATCTGTGGCCCCACACCCCGGTGCCGATCGGTGCCCCGCACCCCAGACTGTTCGACGAGATCACGCCGCGCAACTGCATGCCCAGCCTGCACACGGCCTGGGCCACCACCCTCTTCATCCATACTCGGGAGGGCTCGCGGCTGCTGCGCTCCGCGGGCGCGTTCTGGCTGGTCGGCACGCTCACGGCCACGCTCGGATTCGGCTACCACTACGGCGCGGATCTCATAGCCGGAGTGGTGTTCGCGCTCACGGTCGAGGCGACCATGCGCTCCTTCCACCGCGGATGGGACCGGTCCGGATTCACGCTGGTCGCCTACGGCACGACGGTGTTCACCGCGCTTCTGCTGTCGTATCGCTATCTGCCGGTGGACATGGCCACGCACCCCTGGGTGTTCGGGCCGAGCCTTCTTCTCGCGCTGGCCTCCGTGATCTACGGATATGTGCGCACCACCAACCAGTGGAAGCCGCAGCCCGTGCTCGTGCAGCAGCCGGAACCGCAACTCGTACAGGCGTGACCGCTCTGCGCCCGCCACCGTGCGCGACACCCGTCCGAAGCGCCTCGAACAGGCCGTAGAGGCGCTTCGGACGCGAGCGGGGCCCGGTGGTCCGGTGGCTCCCTGGCAGGCCGGTGTACGGGCGGCTCGCGGGCGCCGGGATTTGCGATGGAGCGCACTCGAAGGTGTTGGGTGGCTGGAGTGGCACCGCCGAGACGCGGTGACCGAGCGGACGACACGTTCCACGAGGAGCACTCCATGACACAGAAGACCTGGTTCATCACCGGCGCCTCCCGCGGCTTCGGACGGGAGTGGGCGATCGCCGCGCTGGAACGGGGCGACTCGGTGGCCGCGACGGCCCGCGATCTGTCCACGCTGGGCGATCTCCGGGAGACCTACGGGGAGCGGCTGCTGCCCCTTCAGCTCGACGTGACGGACCGCGACGCCGACTTCGCCGCCGTACGGCTGGCGCACGAGCGGTTCGGACGGCTCGACGTGGTGGTCAACAACGCCGGCTACGGACACTTCGGGATGATCGAGGAGATCACCGAGGACGAGGCCCGCGCCCAGCTGGAGACCAACCTGTTCGGGGCCCTGTGGGTCACCCAGGCGGCACTGCCGTTCCTGCGCGAGCAGGGAAGCGGCCACATCCTCCAGGTCTCCTCCATCGGCGGGATCAGCGCCTTCCCGCTGGTCGGCATCTACCACGCCTCGAAATGGGCGCTCGAAGGCATGAGCCAGGCGCTGGCGCAGGAAGTGGCGCCGTTCGGCATCAAGGTCACCCTGATCGAACCCGGCGGATTCGCCACCGACTGGGCCGGTTCCTCGTCGAGCAGGTCCGAGGAGCTGCCGGCGTACGCGGAGTTCCACAAGGAGGTCCAGGAACAGCGGCGCAAGCGCGTCGGCACCCCGGGCGACCCGCGTTCCTCCGCCGCGGCGGTGCTGGAGATCGTGGACGCGGACGAGCCGCCGCTGCGCTGCTTCTTCGGTTCGGCGCCGCTCGGCATCGCGAAGGCGGACTACGAGCAGCGCCTGGCGTCCTGGGAGAAGTGGCAGCCGGTGGCGGAGCTGGCCCAGGGCTGAACCGGCCTCCGGGCCGGCGCCGTCGGCGTGGCCGGCGCGGGGGCGCCGGGGTCGTCGCAAGCGACCGGCTCGGGCCCTGCGCCGGGGTGCCGGCGGGTCAGGCGCGGTGGCTCTGGTAGTAGCCGCCGACCTGCTCGTGGTAGTCGACGTCGCCCACATGCCTGGCCCGGTCGAACTCGGGGGATTCCCTGATCTGCTCCTGCGTCAGCGCGACGTGGATCTTCCGCTCGTCGTGGTCGACCCGCCGCACGGTGCCGGCGGGCAGCATGACATGCCTGCCGAAGATCCACACACCGATGTCGACGATGAGGTACGAGGAGCCGGAGTCCTCCGCGTGCTTGTCGACCTTGCCGATGGCGCCGTCGGTGGCCTCGACCCTGTAGCCGATCAGATCCGTGCCCGCGATGTGCCCGGCGTTCGGGTGGTAGCCCCAGATGCTGTCCGTCATGAACGGCTCCCTCGTCGAGATTCCTCGCTCGTCCACGGCGGAACCGGGGAGTCGCGCAGGCGTCATCCACGGTAGAACATGAGGTGCGAGGGCGGCGAGGTCAGTAGAAGTCGCCCCGGCGCTCCACCGGGTTGACGCTGTCACGGCGCTGCTGGAGCCGGTGGGCGGCCCTGAAGGCCGCGATCTCCCGGAGGTGCGCCTGGCTCTGGAGCAGCATCATCGACCCCAGCGCGTGGTTCCCGGTCATCGGGTTGTCCACGCAGGACTGGTACATCACGGCGGCTCGCTCGTTGTCCTGGTACAGGGTGCGGTAGATCTCGGCGGCGCGGTACTGCGCGTACGGGTGGTTGCGTGTGGCGGCCGCGAGGAACTGCTCCAGGGCGTGCTCCGCGGGGGTCCTGGTGACCGGGATCAGCCGCTCCAGATACAGGTCGCCCAGGACGAGCATGGCTTCCGGTTCGCCCAGTGCGGCCGAGGCGCGGTACCAGCGGGCCGCCTCGGCCAGCGACTCGACGATGCCCGCCTGCGGACAGCCACGGTGGTAGAGCGAGGCCAGGTAGAAGGCCGCCCGGGGCGAACCGCTGCTGTGCCGCAGCCGCGGTACGGCGCTCGCGTACCGCCCCTGCGTGTAGTCGATGTGCCCCAGCAGCTCGATCGCGGCGCTGTGACCGGTGGACGCCGCGGTCTCCAGGAAGTGGACCTCCGCACCGGGGTGCTGTCCGCTGTTCCAGCAGTGCAGGCCGATCCGGTAGTACTCCTCGGCACTGGTCGGCTCGTGTCCGTCCACGGTGAAGTTGGTCCCCTGCCACTGCACCATGTCGCTGCCTTTCGCGTCGTGGCCTCAACCGATGGTACGGCCCGTCGACCGGCACGATCGTAGGACCGGTCGTCCGGGGACAGCTTCACGCCGTCGGCTCGGCCGACGCCTCCCGGCGCTCGGGTGGCAGCCGCGCGGCCACGGCGTCGAAGAACCGCCACCCGTCCACCTGGCCGGCGTGCCCGAAACGCTGCCCGTCCGCCAGGGCCGCGTCGAGCAGGCCTCGCACGGTCGCGGGCCGGTGGAGGTTGAGGTAGCCGCCTCGCACGCGGCTGACACCGCCCTCGTGAGCCCCCCAACCGCCGCCGCCCACCACGCGATCGGGACCCGAGTCGAAGAAGATGCGGATCACACCGGGAGATCCCTCGCGTGCGACCACGAGGACCTCTTGGCACAGGCTCCCGAGGGCACCCGCGGGGTCCGGGTCCCGTCCATGGCGATGGCTGACCCACCACCGGAACCGCTCGGAGCCGATGACCAGATGCCGATGCCGACGACGTCCCATGCCGCCACGTTAGCAACGCGCGCTCAGGCGCCGGCGGGTCGCGCGGCTTCCGGCATCCGCTTCGAGCGTCGACTTGCGTTGGAGTGCGCTCCAGGCCATAGCGTCGCAAATACCTCGGAGGGCCTTCGCGCGCTCCGAGCGACGACGAACGAGTGTGCACAGAAGAGCTTGGGAGAGGGCATGCGGAAGCGCAGTCTGCGGGACCTTCAGGTATCGGCCATCGGCTTGGGATGCATGGGCATGTCCGCCTTCTACGGATCCACGGATCAGGAGGAGGCGGTCGCGACCATCCGGCACGCCCTCGACCTCGGGGTGAACTTCCTCGACACCGCGCAGATGTACGGGCCGCTCACCAACGAGTCGCTCCTCGGCGAGGCGATCCGGGGGCATCGCGAGAAGTACGTGATCGCGACGAAGTTCAACTACCGGATGGACGACGCCGTACCCGGCGACATCAGCACGGTCGGCCCGCAGGACGGCTCGGCCGAGCACGCCCGGAGCTCGGTCGAAGGCTCCCTCCAGCGTCTGGGGACCGACTACATCGACCTGTACTACCAGCACCGGGTCGACCCGAACGTCCCCATCGAGGAGACCGTCGGCGCGCTGGGCGAGCTGGTCGCCGAGGGCAAGGTGCGCGCCATCGGCCTGAGCGAGGCGAGCGCGGAGACCATCCGGCGCGCCGACGCCGTGCACCCGATCACCGCGGTGCAGAGCGAGTACTCGCTGTGGTCACGGGACGTGGAGGCCGAGGTGCTGCCCGCCTGCCGTGAGCTGGGCATCGGCTTCGTGCCGTACTCGCCGCTCGGCCGCGGTTTCCTCGCCGGCCGGTTCGCCTCGCCGGACGATCTGGACGCGAACGACTGGCGCCGCCAGAACCCGCGCTTCCAGGACGCCAACCTGGAGGCGAACCAGCGGCTGGCCGCGAAGGTCAAGGAGATCGCCGCGGAGAAGGACGTGCTCCCGGCCCAGCTGGCCATCGCCTGGGTGCTGGCCCAGGGCGAGGAACTGGTGCCGATCCCGGGCACCAAGCGCCGCAAGTACCTGGAGGAGAACGCCGCCGCGGTCGACATCACCCTGACCAAGGACGACCTGGCCCGCATCGAGGCGGAACTGCCGGAGGCCTCGGGCGAGCGCTACGACGAGGCGGGCATGCGATCCGTCAACCGCTAGCGGTTCTCGGGCACTTGCCCACTGAAGCAGAAGTGGGCTCGGCCTAATCGCCTTGCCGCCGCGACGCCGACCGATGATTCTGGACCGGTGCCAGGACAGAGGAAGCGGAAGCGGCGGCAGGACGCCGAGAGACAGCGCGTCGCGGCTCGCACCGCGCGCGACACGGGCCACTGGGAAGTGCTCTTCCAGACGTACGACCACGCGGAGCTGCGCGCGCACGCGCGCCACCTCCATGAGGCCGGCATGGACCCGTCGACGATCCGGATCGACATGTTCTGCGGCCGTCTCGTCCAGCCGACCGCCTACCTCCTGAGCCGGTACGTGCCGGACCCCGCGCCGGAGACCGACGGCGAGCGGCCGGACCCGGATCATTGATCGCGATCGGATGGTGCCACTGCCGGCCGGGCCGGAGGGGGTCCTCTTCCGGGTCCTGGTCCTATTCCGGGTCCTGGAGGTGCACGTACGGCCGCAACGTCGCCGGGTCCAGTGGGCCCGGGCTCGGGACCGTGGTGGTCGGGGACTGCCGGGGCAGCGGTTCCAGGGTCTCTGCCTGGCGCAGGCCGGGCTCGCCGGGGAAGCCCAGGTGTGTCCAGACGCTGTCGGCCAGTTCCGGGAGCAGCGGGTGGGCGAGCAGGGCCACGCCGACGAGCCACTCCGCGTCCGGGGTGTGGGGACCGGTGATCCACGCGTCGAGGACCTGCACGGCCGCCGTCAGGTCGGGGGAGTAGGGGGTCAGCAGCGCGTACTGCTCGGCCGCCGCCTTGAGCGCCTGCTCGGCACGCGGTACGGGGTGGGACCGTTCCCGCAGATCGTCGAGTGCGGGACGCAATACCGTCGTCGTCCACTCGCGCAGGGCGTTGATGTGATGGGTGAGCGTGCGCAGCGAGATGTCGGCCGGGCCGTGGTCGAGGGGAGCGTGCAGCAGGGCGTAGCGCAGCTCGTCGGCCGATACGGACGTGCCCTCCAGCAGTTCGGAGAGCCAGATGCCGTGACGCTTGCTGGTGGAGCACTTGTGGCCCTCGAAGTGCAGCATGCCGTTGACGACGGTGGCGTCGAACGGCGCCAGGGTTCCCTTCGAGCCCTGGGCGATCACGTCGGGAACCAGCAGTCCGGGAGTGGAGTTGTCGCTGCCGAAGAGGCCGACGGTGGTGACACCGCTGTCCGGCGTGAAGGGGTTGACCGAGGCTCCGGTCGACGCCCGGTGGACCTCACCGCAGTAGACGCTGTAGAGGAAGTACCCGTTGCTGATCACCTTGTCGGAGGGCAGCGCCGGGCTGTGGATGCCCCAGTCGCCCTGGCCGGTCAGCCGCACACGGCCGCCGTGGCCCTCCAGGGCGCGCAGCAGCGGAGCCAGGAACACCGGCCGCAGAGCCGCCGCGCGATGGCGCTCGGCGATGGCGTGCGGATCGTCCGCCGTCGCGAACCAGTTCTGCTCCGTACGCCACTCGACGGGGCCGTCACCGATCCGCGACCGGGCGCGGACCAGCTGCTCCGGTACGAAGTACTCACCGCAGTAGGTGCACGTGCTGCCACCGCACGAGCGCCCGCAGTTCGGGCACTCGCCCGCGATCCACGGTCCGACCAGCGCCCGCCCGGTGTCCTCGGCGAACGGGATGCGCTCGCTCTCCAGACGCGCCGCCCCCGTCGCCCGCAGCCGGGTCAGGACGTCCTCGTGGAGCCGTCGGTAGCCGTCCCGGTGTTCCTCACCGGACGGGTCGATCCAGGTGTCCAGCCCGATGGACAGGTGGGCGAGGTCGCGCGAGATCCCCGCGTGGTGGTCGCGGCAGGTCTCCTCGGGGGAACGGCCTTCGCGGTGGGCGGCGGCCACCACCCAGTCCTCGTACACGTCACTGCCGGTGATGACCGCGACCTCATGGCCCCGGGCGCGCAGCGCGCGGGCGATGACGTCGGCACGGAGGTAGGTGCCGCCGCCGTGGCCGATGTGCATCCGGCCGTTGGGCGTCGGCTGCATGGGAACGAGCAGGACCTTCTGATGTATGCGCATGGTGGCGGGTCACCCTTCGGCGAGGACGGCGATGAGGTGGTCGGTCAGTGCGGACAGGGAGGCGATCCGGGGCCCGTCCCAGGAGCGCGGCTCGCCGCACTCCACCAGGACGGCGGTCATGCCCGCGGCGGTGGCGCCGGCCAGTTCGCCGTCGGTGCCGTCACCGACGAACAGACAGGCGTCCGGCGTCACGCCGAGCCGGCCGGCGGCGGTGCGGAACAGCTCGGGGTCGGGTTTCATGACGCCGGCCTCCCCGGAGAGGACCAGTTCGTCGAAGCGGTCCGCGAAGACGGAGTCCCGCACCATCTCCCGTACGTCGGACGTGCAGTTGGAGACCAGGGCGGTCCGCAGCCCGAGCCGTCCCGCCAGTGCCACGGCCTCGACCGCGCCGGGCAGAGGAGTGGCGAAGGCCTCGCCGTGCAGGCGCCGCCGCGTGGCCGCCGCGTCCCGCGCCCGGGCCGGGGACCAGGTGCCTCCCACATGGTCGCGCAGCCAGTCCAGGTACGTCGTGAACGAGCGGGTCTCGCGCACTTCCCTGGTGCGCTTCCACGCGCCGGCCAGGTCCGCCGGGTGCTGCCCGAGCGCCGTGGCCGTGGCCTCGAAGGTGCGCCGCTTGAGTTCCTCGGGCAGCGGGACCAGCGTCTTCCACAGGTCGAACAGCACGGCCCGGGGCCGGCCAGGCCACACCTGGACGGCGGGTTCCTCCCAGCGGGAGTTGTCGATCACCACGTCGGCCAGGGCCGGCGGCGGATGCTCGGCCAGGTAGGCGCGTTGGGCGGGCAGGTACTTGTCGGCGTACTTGAGCATGACCTCCGGGCCCTGGGTGGGCAGGTCGCGCCGCCGGGCACGTTCCAGCACCGTCTCCTCGTCGACGTCCAGATGGACGAAGAGATCGACGTAGGGCCGGGTCTCCGCACGGTAGAGGAAGACGCCCTCCAGGATGACCACGGTGTCCGGGCCGATGTCGTGACGGACCGTCCCCCAGGTGTCGGAGGGCAGGTCGAGCGCGGCGACGGAGCGGTGGAGCCCGCCGTCCGTCCGCAGCGGCTCCAGCACTTCCGCGGCCAGCCGGGCGAAGTCGATGCTGCGCTCGTAGTACTGACGGGGTGCCGAAAGGGACGGGTCGTACCGCTCGGCGCGGGGGCGGTGGAAGTCGTCCACGTGGACCACGGTGACGGGCGTGCCCTGGGCGTGCAGCACGGCCCGCAGCCGTTCGGCGAGACGGGACTTGCCCGAGGTGTCGACCCCGGTGACACCGACCACGTACGGGCGGGGGACGGTGGTACGCCGTCCGGCCACCAGGGCGGCCAGCGCGTCGAGTACGGGCTCCTCGCTCACGCGCCCACCTCCGCGACGGATGCGGTCGGACGGTCCAGGCGGCCGGCCAGCCGCCGGTAGAGGTCACTCGCGTACGCGGTGTTGTCGCGGCGGTCGAGCGGAGTGGGCTCCACCCGCAGTACGGACAGCAGCGGATGCGCCGTTCCTGAGACCAGGAGCGCCCCGTCGTCGTCCGCGAGGAGCCGGTCGGGCGAGTCGCCGGGGCGCACCAGCACACCGTCGACGTAGAGGTCCGGAGCCTGTCCGTGGTACCCGAGCGCCTGCACGACGATCGCGGCCTCCTCGAACCGGTCGGAGGCGTCGGCGAGGACGGCCGCGTCCACGAGGGTCGCGCCGGGCAGCTCGCCGGCCCACAGGGCGCAGTACAGGGCGCGTGACTGATGCCGCAGGCCCGAGTCGCGGTAGACGATGCCGGTCGCGGGACAGACATCACGAGCGGGGTCGAACGGCCGCTCCCTGCCCGGTACTTGGTCGCGGCGGGCCAGGTCGGCGCTGTCGTGCATGAGCCGGGCGGGACCCCGGCGGACGACGTGCACGGTGGGCAGCGGCGCACCGGGGTGCTCTGTGCCCAGCTCGGCCCGCAGGCCGAGCAGGATCTGGAGAGCGGACATCGCGCTGTGCGAACTGCCCGCGACGACGACCGGACGACCGTGGGCCGCGAGCAGCCGGGCCTTGATCTCGGACCGGCGGGCCGTGGCGATCACGGAGCCGGACAGCAGCAACTTCGCCCGCCAGGGGGCCAGTTCAGGATGGGGGCGCTCGGTCCGGCCGGTGGCGAGGACCACGTGCCGGGCGGACTCCGTGCTCCCGTCGGCGAGTTGGACGTCCACCCGGTGCTCGCCGCTGTCGGCGCGCACCGCGACGACCGTGCTGTCCAGCCGGGTCCCCTCCGTCCCGAGGGCGCTCTGGAGCGTGCGTCCGAGCGTGGTCAGGGCGGCGGCCAGCCGGTGCATGGCGACCGGCTGCTCCGCGCGGGCGACGTCCATCAGTGCCGGGGAGTGGGCCAGCGGCGCGAACGGGCCGTTCAGGTCCAGGTGTTTGAAGAAGCGGGAGCCGATCGACGTGGTGGTGATGGCGTAGCGGGCGAAGCCGCCGGGACCCACGCCGGGGCCGCGCTCGTACACGCGGACCCGGTGCCGCAGCAGGGCCGGGGCCGACGCGAGGAACGTGGTGGTGCGGAAGCCGCCCCCGACGAAGGCGATGTCGCTGTCCACGACGGGCTGCGCTGAGCGGAGATCCATCAGATGCCCTCCGAGACGAGCAGTTCGGTGAACCGGTCGCAGATGACGTCGGCCTCCTCCAGCGTGAGCACGAGCGGCGGGCGGATCTTGAGCACGTTGCCGTGCCCGTAGCGTGAGGTCCGGATCACCAGCCCGTGGTCCAGGGCGCGTTCGGCCAGCCGGTTGGTGAGCGCGGCACTCGGACGGCCCGCCTCGTCGACGATCTCGACGCCGATCATCAGACCCACTCCGCGCACGTCCGCGATCTGCGGGTGAGCCCCGCGCAGGGCCTCGAGACGGTCCAGGATGTGCGCGCCCGTCGTACGGACGTTCGCGAGGAAGTCGGCGTCGTCGATGATGTCCAGCGTCGCCAGGGCCGCCGCGGCGGCCAGCAGGTTGGCGCCGTACGTGAAGGAGTGATCGTTGGTCGGCAGGCCGGCCAGCTCGTCGCTGGTCAGGATCGCCGCGACCTGGGCGCCCGAGCCGCCGAGCCCCTTGGCGAGGGTGATGGCGTCCGGGTCCACACTGAAGTGCTCGGCGGCGAACATCCGCCCGGTGCGGCCGATGCCCGTCTGCACCTCGTCGAAGATCAGCTTCATGCCGTGGGTGTCGCACAGCTCGCGCAGCGCGGCGAAGTACCCGTCCGGCGGCACGATGTTGCCGCCGTTGCCCGAGATGGGCTCCACCAGCACGGCCGCCACGCTGCCGCTGCTGGCGAACTCCAGGAAGTCGTTGATGCGGTCGACGCACATCAGCTTGCACGAGCGCGGGTCCTGGCCGTAGAAGCAGCGCATGCAGTACGGGTCCGGCACCTGGAGGCCACCGTGGTAGAGCTGCGCCAGCGGCTGCTTGCGGAAGGCGTTGCCCGACAGACTGGCCATCATCACCGTCTGCCCGACGTGACTGCGGAAGAGGGTGATCACGTCCCGGCGGCCGGTGGTCCGCTGCGCCATCTTCACGGCGCCCTCGTTCGCGGCCGAGCCGCCGTCCACCTTCAGATGGGCCTTGGTGATGGTCTTGGGAGCGAGCCGCACCAGCCGGTGGGCGAGGGCGTTGATCGGGGCCGTCTGGAAGCCCGACGTCACATGGATGAGCTGGTCGGCCTGGTCCTTGATGGCCTGGACCACGGCGGGATGCCGGTATCCCAGACTGAGGTTGAACGTGGCGGACGCGCAGTCGATGTAACCGCGGCCGTCGGAGTCGTACAGGTAGATGCCCTCACCGGCCACCATCCGGGTGTCGGAGACCGGATAGTAGACGGCGCTGGCGTTGTTGACCTCCTGGTCGGGCACAACGCCCGGGGCCACGAGGTGAGGGGGCAGCGACATACGAGGACTCTCCAAGCTCATTGCGCTCTGCGGCGGGGAAGCGGGGACGGCGGTGCTGGGGCGCGGGCGGGCCGGCGACGGCGGGGCGCGTGCGGGGCCATGGCTGCGGCGACGGCCCGCCTAGACGGCGGCCCGGGGCCGGACCTCGGTGTACAGGCCCCGCGCCGCCAGGAGGCCGGCCAGGTCACGGGCCTGCGCCTCGGTACCGTTCAGCAGACAGGACCGGCCCTCCACCTCGGCCTCCACATAGGCGGAGATCACCTCCCGCGCGGTGGTCCCGGGCAGCGCGTCCGCGATCAGCGACATGCCGTGGTCGACCGAGTGCGGATCACCGGGCAGCAGACAGGCGTCGAACGCCCCGTCCACCGCTCGCGGGCGCCACGCCGCGCGCCAGCCCTCGTCCTGCGCGGTCCGCCAGAACGCCCGCGCCTCGCCGAGCAGCTCCGACCGGGGCACGGCGGCCAGCCGGCCGGTGATCCCCTCGGTGGTGCCCTCGTCGAGATGCCGTGTGAAGGGCTGCCCGGTGGGCAGGCTGACCAGGTACTTCTCCACGTTCGGGGCGATCTCGTGCGGCTCGGTCGGCGTGTGCACGCAGTTGGCGAACGCCGACGTCCCGAACCGTGCCCGTACCTTGCTCCTGACCTCCACGCACCGGCCGACCACGTCCGCTCCGCGGACCACGATGACCTCGCACGGCCCGCTGGTGAGGTACAGCCTGAGCAGCTCGGCGGTGATCGGGTACTTGGGCCCGGCGAACTTCGGCCAGGTGTCCATGACGTCCTCGTCCTCCAGGCAGACCTCGTAGCGCAGCTCGACGCTCAGCCGCGAGGCCTCCAGAAGCACATCGACGTACTCACGAGCCTGAGGAGAGCGGTAGCCGTCCGGCTTGACGACCAGGACGCTCAGTTCCCCGGGTGCTGCCTGGTGGGACATGGGGTGCCCTTTCTCTTCGAACGGTGTGCCGCTCATACCGCGAACTCGTATCCGTCGTGCCGGCGGGCCCGTTCCGCCGAGAGGCGGAAGGCGGTCAGCGCGGCCGCCAGCCACAGCAGGCCCGCCACGGCGGCGAACACCGCCGGGCGTGCGACGGCGGCCGGACCGGCACCGTCGGCGAGGGCGCGTACCGCGGCCAGACCGTGGGTGGCCGGGAGCGTCTCCGCCACCAGGCGCACGCCGAACGGCCAGAAGCCGGTGGGCACCTGCACCCCGCTGATCGCCATGGTGACAAGGAAAGCGGCGTTGTAGACGATGTTGCGGACGGCGGGCGCGGCGAGGACGAACGCGCCGAGGAACAGGCCGAAGCAGTAGGTACCGAAAGCGGTCAGCAGCACCAGCACCACCAGCGCGGGCACCTGGGCGGCGGCGAAGCGCACACCGAACAGCGGGTCCAGGAGCAGGAGCGCGACCAGGGAGGTGCCGCAGCCGCTGACCGGCCACTGGAGGCTGCGGCCGACGAAGACCCAGCCCATCTCGCTGGGGGCCGCGGCCATGAGTGCCAGGGTGCCGTGGGCGCGTTCCCAGCTGGTGGACACCACCACGGTCATGGCCTCGATGACACAGGTCGCCACCGAGTTGCCGAGGACGAGGTAGCGCGTCTGCTCGGGCGAGTGCAGGAAGGAGCCGATCAGCGCGAAGAAGGTGACCTGGCACAGCATCCGGCCCAGCCAGCCGAACGTCCAGCTGTACCAGGTGTAGGTGGCGCGGAAGTCGGCCAGGGCGTTGGCGGCGGACGCGCGGACCACCCGGCTCACGACGACGACGCGGGGAGTGGTGATGTCCATACGGCCTCACATCCGGGCCAGGGTGCCGGTGACCCGGACCCTGCGCAGAATTCGGTCGATCAGCAGTGTCCCGGTGGCGTAGCCGGCCAGCCCGAGCAGAACGACGGCCAGCAGACCGCCGGTCGCGTCGTGGACGGGGCCCGGGCTCACGGCGGCCCGCAGCACCTGGGCGCTCCAGGACAGGAACACCGCCTTGCTCGCGGGCTGAAGCCAGTGCGGGAGGTAGCTGACGGGCACCAGGACCCCACCGAGCAGGAAGAACGGGAAGCTCAGGGTGTTCTGGAGGATGCGGGCCGAGGGCGCCAGCACGAAGAGGGCCGACACACAGCTCGCGGTACCCGCCATCGCCGCGGCGGTGAGCAGCACCCCGACGAGGAACAGCACCGGGTGGGCGATCGTCACGAGCACCCCGAAGCCGGCCCAGGCGACGAGCCAGGCCTCCGCGAGGCTGAGCGTGCTCAGGAGGGTCACGGCCGCGATCCGGGCCGCGATCACCGACGAGTAGCGCGCCGGTGTGGCCACCACGGCCTCCAGGGTGCCGCGTTCACGTTCGTGGCCGATCAGTTCGCCGCCCGCCATCAGCGCCATCGACCACAGGGACATCAACACCGGTGCCAGTACGGCGAATCCGGCCAGGTCGCGACGGTCGGCGTGTTCGGTGATGGCGAGGAAGAGACAGGTGTAGAGCGGCGCGGTCACGAAGACGTGGAGGGTGTCGGGGGTGCGCAGGGTCATGACGATCTGGAGGCGGAAGACCTGCCAGAACAGGGTCGGGCTCATCTGGCCACCCGCATTCCGCGGTCCTGGACCAGGTGCCGGTAGACCTCGGCGAGGCCGGGGCGGACGGTGGCCAGCGAGGTGACTCCCGCCTCCACCAGCGTGCGCAGGACCTCGGGGGTGGTGTCGGCCGCGGCTATCTCCACGGTGATCCGGCCGTCCGGCGTCCGTTCGAGCGAGGAGACACCGGCCAGGCCGCGCAGGTCCTCGGCGACGGAGGCGGGAACGGCGGCGGCCGTGACCCGTTCGTAGGCCGACATGCGGCGGGCCAGCACCTCGGGCCGGTCGGTCGCCAGGACCCGGCCCTGGTCGATCAGCGTGACCTGGTCGCACACGGCCTCGGCTTCCGCCATGTCGTGCGTGGTGATGAGGACCGTGCGGCCCTCCGCGCGCAACTCCTGTACCAGCGTGCGGAAGTCGTAGGCGGCCAGCGGGTCCATGCCGGCGGTCGGCTCGTCGAGGATGAGGACCTGGGGGTCGCTGACCAGGCCGCGCGCCAGGTGCAGGCGTTGTTTCATGCCCCGGGAGAAGCCGTCCACCCGGTCGTCCGCGCGCTCGCCGAGGCCGACGCGGTCCAGCAACGCGTCGGTGCGCTGCCGCAGTTCACGCCCGTGCAGGCCGTAGAGCGCACCCCACAGAGCGAGGTTCTGGCGGGGCGTGATCCGGCCGTACAGGCCCCGGTCGCCACCGAAGACGATGCCGATCAGCGGTTTCACGGCCCGTGGGGTGGCGGCGACGTCGTGGCCGCACACCCGCGCCGAGCCCGCGCTGGGCAGCAGCACGGTCGTGAGAATCTTGCACAGGGTCGTCTTGCCGGCGCCGTTGGGCCCGAGCAGGCCGTGCACCTCGCCGGGGCGGACGGTCAGGTCGATGCCGCGCAGCGCCGTGACGATGGCTTCGGGACGACGACGGGAGCCGAACTCCCTGGTGAGGCCGCGCACTTCGATGGCGGCGAGGTCGGGGGCGGTCATGCGCCGGCCTCCTCGTCCGTGACGGCGGCCAGAGCGGCGGCCAGCAGGTCCGGTGCCACCAGTTCTCCGCCCACGAGCAGGAAGTCGCCGACCGGGGTACGGGCCAGCGTCATGTCGTCCCGGCGCTCCAGTACGCATCGCTCCCCGGCCCGTACCGCACGGGTCAACGGCATGCCCCAGACCGGCTGACCGGAGTCGAGCCGCGCCGGGACCGAGTGGTCCGGCTCCGGTCGCGTCCGGGTCGCCGCGGCCCGGCGGGTCCGCTCCTCGGCCGCCGCGGCGGTCAGCTCCCGGCGCAGCGGTTCGGCCTGCGGATGAACGACGGCCGCGCTCAACAGGTCCAGCAGTTCTACGAGTTCGGGTGCCAGGTGATGGGTGACGGCGGCCTCGGCCACCGCGGCCGGCTTCAGTGCCCCGCTGTCGAGCAGGACCAGCAGGTCGACGGCGTCCTTGGTGTGGAACGCGCGCTGGAACCGTTCCTCGGCCACCGTCAGCAGATCGGCCAGGACCTGGTCCTCCGGCAGCTCCGGACGTACGGGGACGGTGGCGAAGTCGCCGCAGAACGCGGCCGTGCACAGCTCCACCCGGATCTCCTCCTCCATCAGAGGGTCGGGGGAGGGCCACAGGACGGCGAGCATGACGTGCAGCCGTCCGTCGGCGACGAACAGCGACAGTTCCGCGGGCTCGCCGCCCAGCGAGCACAGCGTGAGCGCGGCGGCCCACAGCTGTTCCTCGTCGTGGGCGATGAGGTCCAGGTCGCCCACCGGCCGCCGGACGCCCGTCGGATAATGAGCGGCCAGGGAGGGGCCCTTGACGGTCACGACGTCAGGACGGTCCGCGAGCGCCGAGCGCAGTTCGGCGTAGCGGGCCGCGCGGGAGCGGGCCCGCTCCAGGAGATCCCTGCTGCCGCTGCCGGGCTCGGCGCCTTCGGCGACGGCCAGCGAGACGACGAGTTGGGCGAGCGTTCCCGACGTCTGCTGGGCGTGGCGGACCAGGCGGTACGCGCCCTCGTGCTCGGGGACGTCGAGCAGCCGGTGCAGCAGGTCCAGGTCGAGTGGTGCGGTGGTCATGACTGCCGGGCCTCCTTCAACGTCGTGGCCAGCTCCTGGGCGTCGGTCGTCCAGTAGCGGTGGTGTATCTGCCAGCCCCGCGCGCACAGGGCGTCCGTGACCCGGTCGCCTCCGCCGTCGAGGCCGTGCACGACATGGCCGGTCAACGGGAGCCGCGCTGTCCTGGCGAGGCCGGCCACGGCGGCGACCAGCGCCTTGTGGCCGGCCGGACCGTCGGCGCCGGGTTCGACGAGGACGTCCACCAGCTCCATGTGGGCCTCGGCGGTGATCTCGTCCCACGCGTCGCCCACGACGGTGGCGTGACCGACCGGGACGCCTTGCTCCCAGACCAGCAGCGACCGCCGGGAGGGTGTGTCGAGCAGGGCGTCGGCCTCGGCGGCCGCGGCTTCGAGGTCGGCGGGCCGGTTCTGCTCACGTGCGGCGTGCAGGATGGCGCGGACGAGCCAGTCGGCCAGCAGCGGCCGGTGTTCCTCCCGCGCCGGTGTGACCCGCGGGCCGTCGGAAGCGGCCGGCGTCTCCGCGCTCTCGCCGAGCCGTACGTAGGTGAGGTCACGGTGCCACGGGTGCGGCAGCAGGGCGGCGGCACCGGCGCGGACGACGAGCGCGGACACCCCGGGATGCTGGGCGAGCAGCGCCCGCCACAGGGCCCGTGAGGCCTCGGCGTCCGACAGCAGCGCCGGGTCGGCGTACTCCACCAGCAGGCGCCGATCGCCCGACAGGGGATCGGTGGAGACTCCCGCCACGCACGGCAGCCCGGACACGACATGGAGCAGCTCGGCGTCCTGCGCGGACTTCAGATAGCCCTCGGCGGCGTACATCAGACGGCCACCGAACGGACCGTCATCCGCAGTTCCCGGCGGACGTGCGCGGCGGCTCGGCGCACGTCGTCGACGCCCACCTGCCGCAGGCCGGCGATCTCGCTCTCCAGGGACCAGACCCGTCCGGTGGCGCACGTGCGCTCGGCGATGAGTTTGGCGTACTCCAGCGGTGTCTCGGACTCCAGGACCAGGCTCATCTCCGCCTGGCGCACGGCCGCGTCGAAGTCGTCGTCCGCGAGACCGAGTTCGGCTATCCCGTCCAGCAACTGGTGCACCACCGTGCGGACTTGAGCGGCCGAAGAGGCTTCCGTGCCGATGAGCAGCCGCCAGGCGCCCGCTTCGCGGTAGCCGCGGTCCCAGGCGTGGAACGAGTAGGACAGGCCGTGTTCGGTGCGCAGCGAGCGGTACAGCAGGGAGGAGGGACTCGACCCCAGGAGGTGGGCGAGGACTCCGTAGGCCGCCCGCCCCGCCGCGTCGGCCCGTGGCGAACGCGCGCCGAAGCAGAGCCAGGTGAAGCTCGCCTCGCCGGGATCAGGCAGCGGATCGTCCGGGCCCGCGGGCTCCAGTGCCGTCCGGGGCGCCGGGTCCGCCGGTTCCTCGGCCTCCAGGACGTCGGAGCCGGCCAGGACGGAGGGGACTCTCGGGCCCACGACGACCAGCGCGCCGGGAGCCCGGACGAACCGGTCACGGTGGACGGCGGTCAGTTCCTCCACGGTCACCGCGGCCAGGTCCTCGGGCGTGCCGCCCACCGGGCGGCCCAGGGGGTGCCCGGGAAAGAGACCGGCGAGGACCCCGTCCTGGACGGCGTCCGAGGGGTCGGCCGCCGCTGCCGCCAACTCCTGGAGCACGACGGCGCGTTCACGGTCCAGTGTGTGGCTGTCGAGCACCGGCCGGAAGACGGCGCGCAGCAGTGCGGCGGCCACGTCCTCGGCGTCGTCGGCATGTGTCTGCGCGTAGTACAGCATCACTTCGAGGCCGGTCTGCGCGTTGGCCTGACCGCCGCGGCGCTCGACGTACTCGCTGAACGACCAGGCGGGTCCTTCGCCCCCGAGGGGACTGGACATCACCAGGTGTTCGAGCAGGTGGGCGATGCCGCCGCGACCCTGTGGATCGTCGCGCGAGCCGTGGGCGAGCGCGAGGCAGACGCTGGTGGTCTTCAGCCGCTCGTCGACGACGGCGAGCACGGGGACGGAGGTGCCCGCCGGCCCCGGAAGGCGGGTGGTGAGGTCGTAGACAGTCAAGGGCCACTCTCGCAGGGCCGTGCGCGGCGGGGACCGCCGCGATGTGCGGATGAACCGGAGGAAAAGGAGGTGCGGCGGCTGCCGGGAAGACGAGCTTCCCGGCAGCCGCGGCCTAGGCGGTGCCTCAGGCCTTGGCGGCCTTGACCTTCACCTTGTCCAGGCGGGGACGCAGGCCGGTGGCGTGGTTGCGAGTCATGTCGCACTCCTTCGATCTCTTGGTTGCGGTGCGGAGCCGGTTGGCCCGACCACCGAGAACGCTAGGCAGCACGTGTCAACAGAGCGTCGACGCCGGCTCTGTGACGGTCTCCGATCAGACGTTGACGGGCTGTCGACGCGGCCGTGTCACGATGGCCGCCCGCAGGTACGAAGCGGGCTCAGCCGTACGAAAGTGAGATACGCGTGATGATGCGTGGCAAGACCCTCAAGCCGATCCGGCGTCGTCGCGTCGCCGCCCTCGGGCTCGTCGTCCTGGTGACGGCGATGACCGGCGTCGCGCAGGAAGCCGGAGCGCACGACCGGGCACGGCCCGCCTCGCAGGTCGTCGCCTGGAACAGCACCAGCGCGAGCTGCGTCACCTGCACGACCATCGGCTAGCGCCCGCGACCCCGCCCGCCAGGGGGACGTGCGGCGGGTGCTCCGCCTCAGGTCCGGTCGGCGCGCGAGGCGGTGTCGACGGTCGCGAGGGCGTCGGCGGCCTGCCGGGCCTCGGGCAGCCCGAGACGCTCCAGCGTCTCGTACGCCGCTTCGAGCTGTGTCCGTGCCCGGTCCCGTTCGCCGCGCTCGGCCAGGACACGGCCGAGCACCAGGCGGGCCGTGGCCCGGTCACGGTCCCCGCCGCCGTCCTCCAGGAGGGCCAGCGCCTCCTCCGCGTGAAGGGCCGCCCCGTTGATGTCGCCCGTGCGGCGCAGCGTTTCCGCGAGACGGTAGCCCGCCTGCGCGGCCCGGTCCCGGATACCCGCCGCCCGGCACAGCCGCAGGCACTCCCGCAGCCGCCCGGCCGCCGCGTCCCAGTGCCGCTGACCATGATGAGCCAGCCCCAGCACATACAGCGCGTATGCCCTCATCCCGGCGTCGTCGCCGAGGGACTGCGGATCCGCCAGCACCTTCTCGCACGCGACGACCGCTGCGCCCGGCTGTCCGTCGCGGATGAGCGTGAGTGCCATGTTGAGCAGGGTGGCGACCTTGCCGGAGCGGTGTCCGAGCTTCTCGGCCAGGACCAGGGCGGCTTCGAAATGGGTGAGCGCGTCCTCGTACCGGCCGGAGAGCTGCGCCGCCACCCCGAGATCGTTGAGCGCCTGCCGCAGGATGGCCTCGTCCCCCGTGGCCCGGCAGAGGGCCACCGCCTGCGTGGCCAGTGCTTCGGCACGGGCCGGATCACCCGCGCGCAGGGTGAGGGAGCCACTGAGCCACCGGGCCCTTCCCAGCGCCCGCCGGTCCCCGTGGGTCTCGGCGCCCGCGGCCAGCACCTCGGCTGCCGCCGTCAGTCCGGTCAGTGCCACCTCCTGGCCGAACGCGGTGAGGGCGATCAGCAGATCCATCGCCACGGGCAGCGCGCCGGCGTCGTCGCCCGCCTGGCGCAGGACCGCCATGATGCCGTCGGCCTCCTCGGCGACCCAGGCGCGGGCCGCGGGCACGTCGGCGAAGTCCAGGCCCTCATGGCGAAGGGGTCCCAGGCAGTCGGTCACCGGGTCGCCGGGGACGATACGGCGAAACGCCTGGCAGGCGCTCGCCAGCAGGAAGTCGAGCAGCCGGCGGACCGTCACGCCGGCCGGTTCCGCGCCCGGCGGTACGGGAAGGTTGCGGGCGAAGGCCCGCAGCAGGTCGTGGCAGCGGTAGCGGCCCGGCGCGGGCGACTCCATCATCGAGGCGTCGACCAGGGACTCCATCACCTCTTCGGCGCCGCCCTGGTCGAGGCCGAGGACCGCCGCGACGGCGGGCAGTCCGATGTCGGGCTCGGCGACCGGAGCGAGCCGCCGGAAGGCGTGCGCCTGAAGATCGGCCAACTGCCGGTAGCCCAGCTCGAAAGCCGCGTCGACGGCGATGTCCCCGAACCGCAGATGCGTGATGCGACTGCGTTCGTCGGCGAGTTTGCCGACCAGGGAGGCGATCGTCCACCCGGGGCGGGCGGCCAGTCGCGCCGCCACGATCCGCATGGCCAGAGGCAGTTGACCGCACACGGCCACCAAGGACCGGGCGGCCTCGGGTTCGGCGGCCAGACGCGCGGGTCCGACCACCTCCTCCAGCAGGGCCAGTGCCTCTTCCAGCGTGAAGACGTCCAGCGCCATGTGCGCGGTGGCGTCCAGACCTGACATGCGCGGCTGGCTGGTGGCGATCACCGCGCAGCCGGCGCTGCCGGGCATGAGATGACGCAGCTGCACCGCGTCCCGGACGTCGTCCAGGACGACCAGGACCCGGCGCCGGTCCAGCAGGGACCTGAACAGCGCTCCACGAGCGTCGAGTTCCTCGGGCAGCCGGTCGGCGGGCACGCCCAGCGCGGTGAGGAAACTCCCGAGGACACCGAACGGGTCGGCCGCGGTCACACCGCTGCCGCCCAGATCGGCGTAGAGCTGACCGTCCGGATAGTGGTGCCGTGTGCGGTGGGCCACGTGCAGGGCGAACGTGGACTTGCCGACGCCGCTCATGCCGGTCACGGCGACCGTGGTCAACGCGTGCCGGTCGGAGGCGGTCAGCAGATCGTGCAGGCGCCGTGCGAGCACCTCGCGACCGATGAACACGGGTGTATCAGCCGGGAGTTGAGCCGGAGCGGGCAGAAAGGCCGGACGGGAGCCGTCCGTGACCGATCCGTCCTTTGGCGCATGCGTCTGATCCAGGGGCCGGCCCGCCTCGGGACCTGATCCGGCGGAAGGGGTCCGCTCGTCGCCCACGGTGGGACCGCTCCCCGCGAGGAAACGCTCCTCGCCACCGGGCAGGACACCGGACCCCGCGGCCCGGACGGCATCCGCCCGCGCCCGCCGGTCCTCTGACGGTGCGTCGGACACGGACCCCCCGTTGAGGATGCGCGTGTACTCCTCGGTCAGCTCCCGTCCGGGACCGACGCCCAGCTCTTCGTCGAGGCGGCGGCGTACACGGTCGTGGACCGCGAGTGCCTCCGACTGCCGTCCCGTCGCGTACAGACCTCGCATGAGCAGCGCGTGCGGCCGCTCGCGCAGCGGGTGTTCGGCGGTGAGCGCGGACAGCTCCGGCAAAGCCGTGTGGAAACGGCCCAGTTGGACGGCCAGGTCGAGACGCTCCACCTGGAGGGAGACCTTGAGTTCTTCCAGGCTGTCGCGCCTGCGTGCCGCGAAGGGGCCGGGGACGCCCGCCAGCGACTCGCCCTGCCACAGTGCCAGAGCGCGTCCGGCCGTCTCCTCGGCATCCGCTAACCCGCCCTGGGCCCTGAGCCGCGCGGTCTGCTGCGCCAGCGACTCGGCGTGCCAGGCGTCCACGGCACTGCCGGCCACGGCGAGGCGGTACCCGTCCGCGGCCGACAACAGGGTCTCCGGCGCAGAGGGGTCCGTCTCCAGCAGTCTGCGCAGCCGCCACACGTAGGTACGGATCGTCGTCGAAGCGGACTTGGGCAGCGTGTCCTCCCACAGGGCGTCGGTGAGATCGTCGAAGGACACCGCGTGTCCCACGCGCAGCAGCAGAGCCGAGAGGACGGCCGCCTGCTGCGGCGGGCCGACCGGGAGTTCGGTCTCGCCGCGGAACGCCCGTACCGTCCCCAGCACCCGAAACGTCAGTTCATCGGCTGCCTGTGCGCTCATGCTCTATCTCCTCGGCCCGGGGTGGATGGCCACGTTCTGGTTCGTGCGGCCGTATGCGTACGGGTTCGCCGCAGGGCATACCGCTGTCGCTCACTCAAGATGATCACTTTTTCCGCAAGGTTGCTTCGTGCGCAAAGGGGCGCTCCGCATCCACAGGCAACCCCGGTGTTCAGGCCCCGGTGCTCGTGCCGGTCAATTCGACCGGGATCCACAGCTGGGAGCCGGTCTCCGCGCCGGTCTCCACCGGCCGGACCCGCAGGAGTTCGGGACCGGGCCGGGTCGTGTACGGATTCGAGGGGAACCACTGCGTGAACACGTCCCGCCACAGTTCCTGGAGGGCGCTCGGATAGGGCCCGTGGGTGTCGAAGACCGCCCAGGTCCCGGCCGGTACGTCGAGGGCGTCGAGTTCCCCGGCGACCGTTTCCCGACCGGTCACGACGCCGATCCAGTAGTCCGCCTCGGCGCCCTCCTCCCGGCTGTCGGTCAGGTACACCGCCGCCGACAGGATTCCGGTCGGCTCACGCGGGGCCGGCTCCTGCCCGGCCAGCTCCTTCATCCGGTCGATCGCCCGCTCGTCGAGGCTCTCCAGATGCGCCGCGGCGTCCGCGTTGACCCCGTCGCGCACCAGCGGGACCCGGGCCTTCCTGCCGACGATCCGGAACGCCTCCCTCTCCACGATCCGGTACCGCATGGTCGTACCGCCTTCGACGACGACGCGGAAGGACATGCGCGGCTGCGCCGTGAGCACCGCGCCCGTACGCCTGGCCTCGCCCGGCCCGATGCCGTGCAGCGATCTGAACGCCCGGGCGAACGCCTCCGCCGAGCCGTATCCGTACCGGACCGCGACATCGAGCAGGGTCAGCTCTCCGGCCAGCACCTCGGCCCCGGCGAGCGTCATCCGCCGGCGCCGTACGTAGACCGGGAGCGGCATCCCGGCGAGCGCGGAGAACAGCCGCCGGAAGTGGTACTCCGAGACCGCGGCGATCCTGGCCACCTCGGCCATGTCGATCTCCCGGTCGAGGGAGGCCTCCAGGTGGTCCATCGCCTGATTCATCCGCTCCAGCACGCGTATCCGTCCTTCCCTGGCCGGCCGCCTCACCGGAGCGGAGGGATGTGATCGCGCCCGACCCGACAGAACCGGTGCGGGAATTGTCGGGCGGGCAAGCCTGCCGTCGCCCGAGGCTTGCACCCATGACCGATATTAGGGGATTTTGTGATCCGCGCTTCGTCGCCGTCCGTGACGCGCTCGCGGTCCTGCTCGACAAGGACGACGTGGGCGCCTCCGCCGCCGTGTACCTCGAAGGCGAGCCGGTGGCCGACCTCTGGGGCGGGTACGCCGACGCGCACCGCTCCGTCGGCTGGGAACGCGACACCCTGACCGGCGTGAACTCGACGACCAAGAACATGGTCGCCCTGTGCGCGCTGATCCTGGCCGACCGGGGCGAGCTCGATCTGTCCGCGCCGGTCGCCGCCTACTGGCCCGAATTCGCCGCCGCCGGCAAGGAGAACGTGCTCGTACGGCATGTGCTCTCACACACCGCGGGGCTTCCGGAGCTGTCCGGGCCGACGAAGCCCGAGGACCTCTACGCCTGGGAGAGCGTGACGGCGGGGCTGGCCGCGCAGGCGCCCGCGTGGGAACCGGGAACGGCCGCCGGCTATCACGCGCTCACCTTCGGCTACCTCGTGGGCGAGATCGTCCGCCGCGTCACCGGCCGTGGTCTCGGCCGGTTCTTCGCCGAGGAGGTGGCCGGACCTCTGGGCGCGGACTTCCACATCGGGCTCTCCGCCGAGCACGACCACCGAGTCGCACCGCTCATCGCGCCACCGTCACTGACCGACGAGTACGCCGCGGCCGCACCGACCCGTCCGGACGGCACCCGGCGGGAGAACACCGGTGTCACGATCCGGGTCAAGGACGCCAACTCCGTGGCCTGGCGCCGTGCGCAGATCCCCGCGGTGAACGGCTTCGGCAACGCCCGCTCGGTCGCCCTCGTCCAGTCGGTCCTGGCGAACCGGGGAGAGGCGGGCGGCGTGCGCCTGCTGTCCGCCCAGGGGTGCGAGCCTGCGTGGCAGGAGGTGTTCCGCGGCGACGACCGGGTGCTGGGGACGCCGATGTCCTGGACGGCGGGCTTCGCCAAGTTCGGCAACACCTTCGGCTGGGGCGGCTGGGGTGGCTCGCTGGTCGTGAACGATCCCGTCGCACGCATGACGGTGGCCTACGCCATGAACCAGATGATCGACCGGGACGGGCAGGAGGACAACCGGGGCATGGAGATCGTGATGGCCGCGTACGACGGCCTGTACTGACGCCGGTACGGGGGCCCGCGCCGGCCGGTGGACGGTGGCCGCCCGTCGGCCGGAGGACGGTGGCCCGCGCCGACGACGGCAGCCGCTCCTGGGTACCGGTCACCGGAAGATGAGTGCGCGTACTCAGGCCCCGCGGACGCTCGGGGCCGACGATGAAGGCCAGCCCTGTCGAGACCGGGAGAACGAACATGCTCAGCCGCCTCGCCGACGTCCTGGTGCCCGCCGTCGGCCGCCTCACGATCAGCACCGACGCGGGCACCGAACTCGCCCCCGGCAGCATCATCGCCGCGAACCACACCTCGCTGGCCGACCCCGCCGTCGTGCTCGCCGCGCTGCACCGCCTCGGAGTCCGTCCGGTCGTCATGGCGACCGCGGGACTGTGGCGCGTCCCGGTCCTCGGACGCGCGCTCGCCCGGGAAGGGCACATCCCCGTCCACCGGGGAGACCGGCGTGCGGCGGACGCCCTGAACGGAGCGGTCGAGGCGCTGGAGCGCGGGCGCCTGGTGCTGATCTACGCCGAGGGCGGACTCCCGCACCGCGCCGACGCGGCGGAAGAGGCACCCGGAGTCTTCCGCAGCGGCTTGTCCCGGCTCGTCCAGCTGACCGGCGCTCCGGTGGTGCCCGTGGGCCAGGCCGGTGCCCGTCGGGTCACCTCGGGAAGCAGGACCAAACAGCTCGCGGGCCTGTTCACGGCACCGCTGCGCCGGCCGCGCCTGCATGTGCACGTGGGCGAGCCGGTCGAGCTGACGACGGAGGGTGCCGCCGGGACCGAACGGGCCCGTACGGCGGTGACGGCCGCCTGGCGCACGGCCGCCGCCCACCTCGGCGAACCGGCCGCGCTCGCCGCGTAGTGCCGCGGCAGGCAGTGGCGCGCGAAGGGGCGAACGCCGCCTGTTGTGGACTGGTCGGACGGCGAGCGGCGATCCGTGGCTATCGCTGTTCCCACTGCTCCTTGGTGATCTCGTACCGGACGCCGCCCTGCTCGGAGCCCTCGACCATCTCCATGTCGGAGGGCGTCGGGATGGTGTCCGTGAGCGTCATGTCGAGCTTCTTCATGACGTTGCGCGAGCCGTGGTTCACGGTCATCGTCTCGGCCCAGACCACCCGCACATCGAGATCCGTGAACGCCTTTTCCAGCAAGGCCCGTGAGACCTCGGTGGCATAGCCCTTGCCCCAGGCCGCCTGCCGCAGCCGGTAGCCGAGTTCGACCTCGTCCAGCGGGCCCTCCCGCTCGGGACGCAGGATGAACCAGCCGATGAACGCGCCGCCGTCGTTCTCGTGCGCGGCGAACAGTCCGAGGTTGCCATCCCACCTTTCGTAGCCGGCGAGGATGTTCGGCACGTAGAGCTCACGGACGGTCTCCGGCGGGGTCGGTTCGCCGCCGGTCAGGTAGCGCATGACCGCCGGGTCGCTGTCCAGCTCGATCAGCAGGTCCGCGTCGTCGGCGGTGAAATGGCGCAGGGTCAGACGCTCGGTCCGCAGGTAGGTCTCCACCAGCCGATCATGCCCGAGGACTGGCCGGAGGCCCAACGGATTTATTCGGCAACGCGCGGGCGCCGCGCCGGCGTCGGACCGCCCTTCGCCCCTTGTGAGTTACCTCACCCGGCGCAATCGACGGTCGCCGGTGAACCGCCTGGCCAGCGGGCCGCAACTCCTTTGTGGTGAGCGTCTGTTGGCCGGATGCGACAGTGATCTGTCATTGCAGTCAGTCCGAGATCCGATACAGGCTGTGACCGTGGCAGAGCGACGTGTTGTTGTGGTGGTGTACGCCGGTGCCATGGCGCTGGACATCACCGGACCGATCGAAGTGTTCGACATCGCCAACCGGCTTCTCGATCCGGGGGCGGCCCCCTATCGGATCGACATGGTCTCCGCCGACGCGCCACTGGTGCGCACGAGTTCGGGCGTGAGCGTGGCGGCACGGCCGCTGGAAGCGGGCCTGGGCCCCGTCGACACCCTTCTGGTGCCGGGAGGGTGGAGTGTCGCGGAGGTGCTGCACGACGAGGCGCTGATCTCGTGGATCCGCGAGGCCGCGGGCCGGTCGCGCAGGGTCGCCTCCGTATGCGGCGGATCCTTTCTGCTGGCCGAGGCGGGCCTGTTGGACGGCAGACGCGCCACCACGCACTGGGCCTACAGCGAGACGATGGCCTGCCGGTATCCGGCGGTGACGGTGGACGCCGAGCCGATCTTCGTCTGGGACGGACCCTTCGTCACCTCCGCGGGCGTGTCCACCGGGATCGACATGGCGCTGGCCCTGGTGGAGGCCGATCACGGAGCGGCGCTCGCCCTGGAGACGGCGCGGTTCCTGGTGCTCTTCCTCAAACGGCACGGCGGGCAGTCCCAGTTCAGCGCGATGCTGGACGCCCAGTTGGCCGACCATCCGCCGATCCGGACGGCGCAGGAGTGGATCCTGGAGAACCTCCACAACCCCTTACCCGTGGCCGAGATGGCCCAGCAGGCCAACATGAGCCCGCGCAACTTCTCCCGGGTCTTCCGCCGCGAGGTGGGCACGACTCCCGGGCAGTACGTCCAGCGCACACGGATCGCCCGCGCCCGGGAACTCCTGGAGACGACCGACCTCCCGATCGGCCAGATCGCGGGCCGCTGCGGCTTCGGCGCTCCCGAGACCTTCTTCCGCTCCTTCGGCCGGACCCTCGGCCTCACCCCGAGGGAGTACCGGCACCGCTTTCAGGTGATCACGCCGTCGGGCCTCGTCGACCGGCACCAGGAGAGGGAGGGGAGCCCCGTATGACCGTTGTGGCGGATGTACAGGGGACCGGGACGGTACGCATGGCCGACTACCTGGCCGGTGAGCTCGCCGGAGCGGGAGTCACCCATGTCTTCGGCGTCGGTGGCGCCAACATCGAGGACCTCTACGACGCCGTGCACCGCCGCGGAACCGTCCAAGGGGTGGTCGCCAAGCACGAGTTCTCGGCCGTCACGATGGCCGACGGCTACGCCAGGACCAGCGGGCGCCTGGGAGTCGTCGCCGCCACCTCGGGTGGTGGCGCGATGAACCTGGTGCCCGGCCTCGCGGAGGCGTACGCCTCCCGGGTGCCGCTGCTCGCCCTGGTGGGCCAGCCGCCGACCGTCCAGGAGGGGCGGGGCGCCTTCCAGGACACCAGCGGCAAGGCGGGCTCCTTCGACGCGCGCGAGGTCTTCACGCCGATCTCCCGGTTCTGCGCCCGGGTCGAGGACGCGCAATCGCTGGTTGAGCTGCTGCCGCGGGCCATCGCGGCGGCCCGGACCGAGCCGCGCGGGCCGGCCGTGCTGCTGCTGCCGAAGGACGTGCAACAGGCACGGATCCGGTTGCCCGACCGCGAACCGGCGCCGCCGCCCACGACACCGTCCACACCGCTCGACACCGCCGCCCTCACCAAGGCGACGGACCTCCTGCACGGCGCGGACACGGTCCTCGTCATCGCCGGTGAGGGCGTCGCCGCCGCGGACGCACGCGTTGAACTGGCCGAGCTGGCGCGGAGACTGGGGGCGTGGGTCGCGGTCACCCCGGACGCGAAGGACGTGTTCGACAACCGGCATCCCCACTTCGCGGGCGTCGCCGGGGTGATGGGTCATGTCAACGTCGAACAGTGTCTGCGCCGGGCCGATGTGTGCCTGCTGGTCGGCACCCGGCTGCCGCTTCTGGCGCGCGGCGGGCTGGAGCAGGCGCTGGCCGCCACCGACGTCGTATGCCTCGACTCCGAAAAGCCGTTCGTGGCCGCCACGGCGCTGGGCGGGGATCCGCGGGACGCGCTCCGCGCGGTGACCGGCCGGCTCGCGCCGGTCCCGCGTGCCTGCCCGCCCCACTCCGGACCCCTCCCCACACCGACCCCGGTTCCCCACTCCCCGGCCGCCCACGCGCGGACCGTCCCCTACGCCCAGGCCCTCGCCGCGGTGGAGGCGGCACTGCCCGAGGACGCGCACGTCTTCGTCGACGCGGGCAACACGGGCGCCAGCGCGGTCCACCTCCTCCCGGCACCGCGGCGCGGACGATTCGTCGTGGCGCTCGGCATGGGAGGCATGGGCTACACCTTCGGCGCGGGCATCGGCGCCGCGCTCGCGACCGGGCGGCGTACCTACGTACTCGCCGGTGACGGCGCCTTCTTCATGCACGGGGCGGAGGTGCACACCGCGGTGGAGCTCCGCGCACCCGTCACCTTCGTCATCTTCAACAACAACGCCCACGCCATGTGCGTGCTGCGCGAGGAGTTCCTCCAGGGCGGCGTCCGCACCGACGACCTGTTCGGGCGGACCGACATCGCCGCCGGAGTGGCCGCCGCCTTCCCGTCCCTCGACGTCACCGGCGCCGAGAACGCGACGCGGTTGCGTGAGGCCCTGCTGCGCGGCAACACGGGCGGCGGCCCGGCGTTCGTGGCGCTGGACTGCGATCCGAAGGAGATCCCTCCGTTCCTCCCCTTCCAGCCCTTCGCCGAAGCAGCCGGTGACGCCGACCGTGCCCGCGGTGACGCCGACCGTGCCCGCGGTGACGCCGACCGGGCCCGTGGTGACGCCGACCGTGCCCGCGGTGACGCCGACCGGGCCCGTGGTGACGCCGACCGTGTGCCTGGTGACACCGACCGTGCCGGTGGTGCGGACCGTGCCGAACACCCCGACAGTAAGGAGAACCCAGATGAGCGACGAGTCGTCCACGCCGGCTGACATCCCCGGCCTGATGCGGATCGAGAACCCGGGCAAGGACGAACTGACCGCCCACTGCGTGGAACTCACCCACGCCGTCTACCCCCACCATCAGGTCTACGGGCGGTACTGCACCATCCACGAGTACGTCGACTGCCCGCCGGAGCAGACCTTCGACTACCTCCGTCAGGGCCACCACCTGGAGGAATGGACGTGCAGCCTGCGGGACTTCGCCCCCTCGGACACACCCGGGCTGTGGGTCGGCCACGACCGCCTGGAGGAGGACACCAGGATCTACTGCAAGGTGGTCGCCAACCCCGAGGCCATGACGGTGGATTACCACTGTTCCTGGGACCAGGGCGACAAGCTGTGGATGATCTACCTGATGCGGGTCGTCCCGGCCCAACTGGTGCTCGGCAAGCCGGGATCGGTGATCACCTGGACCAACTGCCGTCATCCGTACTACGACACGAACCCGCACCCCGGCCTGGCGCCCCGACCCGACCGCCCCTGGGTCGGTGACTACTGGGACCTGTTCTACGCGGGACACACCGTGGAGATGAACAACCTCAAGGCGATCCTGGAACACCGCCATCGCCACGGCCAACCCGTCAGCGCGCCGCCCGCGCGGGCGGTGGCCCGGTGACCACGGTCAGCCTCACCGACGTCTCGGGCTACCTTCCGGGCGATCCGGTCCCCGCGGAGTTCTACACCGACTACCCGGGGGCGGAGGACAAGCTCCGCGGTCACCCCATGTTCAAGGTCCCGCTGACACGGCACCACGTCGCCCCGGACGAGACCAACACGGACATGATCGAACGCGCCGTGCAGCCCCTGATCGAACGGCACGGCAGGGACGAGATCCGGGGCGTCGACGTCCTGTTGGTGCACAGCCAGCTGCCGGATCTGCCGTTCGTCGGCGCGGGAACCGAGGTCGCACGCCGACTGGGCCTCAACCCCGAATGGCTCGTCGACGTGGCGAACGCGGGCTGCGCCTCCTTCGTGTACATGCTGAAGCTGGCCCGGCAGATCCTCGGCACCACCGACGCCCGGACCGCGCTGATCTGCAACGCGCAGAGCGCGGCGGGCCAGTGCTTCACCCAGTCCGAGGTGCGCCGGCTCGCGCAGGCCGCGATCCCGGGCGACGGCTGCGGTGTGGGATGGGTGACGACCTCGGCCGGCTCCCCGGTCCTCGACGTCGAGACCCGGCACATCGCGGAGCACGCCGGTGACATGACCCTTGCGCTCGACGACGGGCGCAAATACTGGGAGCCGGGGGAGTCCCAGCTGCGGATCGGGTTCACCGACGCGAGCGTCGCGAAGGTGCTGGCCCGCGGGAACCGCCTGGTCCCGGAGGTGATCACGGACCTGTGCCGCAGGCTCGGCGTGGCGACCGAGGACATCGACGTCCTCGTCACCAATCAGCCGAACCGCACTTTCCTGCGCAACTGGAGGGAGGCGCTGCAACTGCCCGCCGAACGGCACCTGAACACCTTCGACCGGTGCGGGAACCTCTTCGGAGCGGCGATCCCGGTCACCCTGGACCACGCGATCGGCTCGGGCCGGGTGAAGGACGGCGATCTGGTGGTGCTGGGCGGCTTCGCCCACGCCGGCGACTTCGCCGGAGCCGTCGCGGTCCGCTGGCACGGGCGCCGGGAGTGACGCTCGCGGCGGGACTCCAAACCGCACGCCGCCCGTCTGCTGGTCACACGAGGTGATCAACCGCCGAAGACGCCGTCGGCGTGATGTGTGGCCGTGTACGCAACCGAAGCCGTGCTCCTCGGACTCTGGACTCGTAGTGCACAGCGATTCCTACGGTGAGGAGCCGGACATGACCCCGTGCAGCAGCGAGAGTCTCAGTTCTTGCGCGTTCGTCGACCCCTATGCCGTACAGCCGCAGGACAGCGCGTGGACGGTGGCGGCCAGGACCCGCGACGACCTCGATGCCCTGCTGCCGACGCCCCGTCCCGCTCACCGGATCGGCTACACCCTCGATCCACGGGACGAGCGGCGCCTGGCGCTGCACGCGACGCTCACCGCCGCCGGTGTCCCGCCGATGCCCGAGGACCGTGCCGCCATCGACCAGATCAGCGCGCTGCCCGCGGACGTCAACGACGTGCTTCAGCGCTGGCTGCACCACACCGCGTAGGCAGGTCTCACCCGCCGAGCCTTCCGGCGCGCCCGGCGGCGGGGGCTTCGGGGGTGTCGCGCGGCAGGTCGTACACGGCCCAGTCGGTCAGCGTGCGATAGCCGAGGCGCTGGTAGAGGGCGTTGCTTGCGGGGTTGGACCGGTCCGCGAACAGCACCACGTCCTTCGCTCCCGCGGCGAGTGCCGCGCGGCTCACCTGCGTCGTCACGGCGGCCGCGTATCCGTGCCCGCGCAGACCGGCCGGGGTGTAGACGATGTCCACCTGGATCTGGCCACCGATGAGGGGGTTCATGCCCGCGATGGAGACGGGGGTGCCGTCCGGGGTCTCCCAGAGGGTGTAGCGCTTGTCGGCGAAGCGGGTGCCGGCCCAGGTGCCGGCGCTGATGGACACCTCTTCGCCGACGGCCGCGGCGAACTCGCCGCACCAGAACATCGTCTGTTCGAGGTCCCGTTCGCCCAGGACGCGGCCGCGGCCCGCCGGCATCGGCTCCGGTGGGGTGAGTGTCTCGAGGCGGTACAGACGCAGCCGTGTGTCGCGCGGTCTCGGGGTCGCGCCGGTGTGCCGCTGCCAGGCCTCGGCGAAGACGGCGGCCGTGACGTGGTCCGCGCTGACGCTGGGAACGGAGTCCCCGAGGGCGGTCAGACGGGCGGCGAGAGCGTCCGCCTGCTCGGGGGTGAGCGGAGAGAGGCCGAATCCGCGGGGCGCGAGGCGGTAGAAGGTGGCGTGGACCTCGCCCCCGCGCTCCAGCACACCGAAGAGGGGCGCCCCGGAGCCGAACGCGCTCGCCCCACGGCTGCGTACCCTCTCGGCCCAGGTGAGCTGCATGATGTGGCGTCCGGGCCGCCCGCGCAGGAAGTCTCCGGCGCGGGCGAGGAAGTCGTCGACGTCATCGGTGAGGTGCCAGTCATCGGGTCGCATGGTTCATGATCCCAGTGCCGCGTGTACGCCGGAAAGCCTTCGGTGGCGGCGGACGCGGGGACCGGCGGGTCGTCGGACGCCGTCGTCAGACGGCTTCCTCGACGGGGTGTTCCTCGACGGGGTGTTCCTCCGCGGGGTGTTCCTCCACAGTGCGGGAGTCGGTGAGGCTCAGCGCGCCGCCGGCCGCGATCAGTCCGACGACGACCGCGAGCAGGCCGTACGTGATCCGTTCGCCGTGGAAGAACGACGCGACGAGGTCGCCGCTCCAGGTGCCGGCGGGGAGCTGTGTGGTGACCAGCAGGGCGATCAGGGTGCCGACCACAGCGGTACCGACGCTGGAACCGACCTCCTGGGCGGTGTCGTTGAGGGCGGCACCGATGGAGGTGCGGTTGGCCGGCATCGCGCCGACGAGCGCGACCGCGCAGATCGTCATCACGGTGCGCAGTCCCACGGTCATGACCACCATGCAGACGGCGATGGCGGCGTAGCCGTGGCCGACCGCCCAGGACAGACCCGCCAGCGAGCCGGCCAGGCAGGCCGCGCCCACCAGGCAGGCGATGCGGTGGCCGAACCTGCGCCCGAGCCATTCGGACAGGGGCGTCGCGGCGAGCATCGTCACGATGATCGGCAGATTGGCCAGGCCGGCCCGCACCGGGCTCCATCCGTAGGCGTACTGGAAATGGAGGATCAGCCCGAACATCACGCTGGCCATCGCGATCGAGGTCCCGATCTGCGCGATGGCGGCGCCGCGGACGGTGCCGTTGGAGAAGAGCCGCAGATCCAGCATGGGGGCCGCGCTGCGACGCTCGTGCCACACGAACGCGACCGCGGCCGCGACGGCGCCCACGATCGAGGCGAGGGTGGTCGTGGAGAGCCAGCCGTGCTCGACACCGCTGGTCAGCGAGTAGCAGGCGAGACCGATGGCGGTGACGCTCAGGGCGGCACCCGGCAGGTCGAGAGCGTCGTGGGTCAGGTCCTCCGGCCGGTCGGCGGGGACGCCGAGCCGGACGCCGACGCAGGCGAACAGCGCGATCGGGGCGTTGACGACCAGCAGCCATTCCCATCCCACATGGGCCAGCGCGGTGCCACCGAGCAGCGGTCCGAGGACGAAGCCGGACATGCCGACGACGATCATCACCGTCATGGCGCGCATCCGCAGGGCCGCGTCGTCGAACAGGCGGAAGACCAGGGAGTTCGTGATCGGGGCCATGGCCGCGGCGGCGATGCCGAGGACGGCCCGCAGGGCTATGAGCTCGCCCGCCGTGGTGACGAGGACGACGCACAGGCTCAGTGAGCCGAACGCGGTGAGTCCGATGAGCAGGACCCGACGGCGGCCGAAGCGGTCGGCCAGCGAGCCTGCGGTGAGCAACAGGCCGCCGAAGGTCAGCGAGTACGCGCCGGTGACCCATTGCAGCGCGGTCGTCCCGCCGCCCAGGTCGCGGCCGATGGTGGGCAGCGCGATCGACAGCAGCGTGTTGTCGACCATCTCGACGAAGAAGGCCAGGCAGAGGGCTGCCAGGGGAATCCACGCCGCGCGTAGGGACGGGTAGGTGCGGGACGGAGGGTGAAGCGTGGCGGTGGTCATGGCAGTCCTTCCGGTCGAACATCGTTCGTCTATCGAACAGTGTACGGCTATCGAACGGCGTACGATGCGCTACGATAGAACAACGTTCGATACGACGCAAGAGTGATGGGATGGAAGCCATGGCACGCCTGCCGAACCGTGCGACCGGGACCCGTCCGCCGAGCCGTGCGACCGAGGGGCGCCGACGGGCTTCGCACTCGATGGAGTCGGTGCTCACCGAGGCGGTGGCCCTGCTCGACGAGGCCGGGGCGCCGGCGCTGACCTTCCGGGCGCTCGCGCAGCGGCTCGGCGGTGGCGTCGCCAGCATCTACTGGTACGTGGCGAGCAAGGAGGAGCTGCTCGACCGTGCCACCGACCATGTGGTGGGCGCCGTACTGGCCGACATCGAGGCCCTTCCCCGCAGCGACGACCCGATCGACGACCTGCGCGCGATGGCCGTGACGCTGTTCGACGCGATCGTGGACCGGCCCTGGCTCGGCGCCTACTTCATGCGCAACACCGACGTCCAGGGCAACTCCCTGCGCCTGTACGAGAAGCTCGGCCAGCAGACCCTCCGCCTGGATCTCACCGCGCACCAGCGGTTCCACGCGGTGTCCGCGATCGTCGGGGTCGTGGTCGGCTCCGCCGTCGACATGGGGCAGGAGCCGCCCCAGGAGATCCTGGACGGCGCCGTGAACCGCGAGGAGTTCCTCGGCCGCTTCGCCGAGGCCTGGCGGGAGCTCGACCCCGAGGAGTTTCCGTTCGTGCACGAGATCGTCGACGAGTTCGACGGCCACGACGACGCCGACCAGTTCCGCTCGGCGCTGGAGCTGACGCTGACGGGTCTGCGTCTCCAGGCCGGCGCCTGACGCGACACCGGTCGCCGGTGATCCCCCGGGCCCGCCGAGACGTGCGGGTCCGGCCGCCCGGGCCGTCCCGGTTATCCTGCCTCGTTCCGAACAGGCCAGGAGGTCCCGCACCATGAGCAGCACCATGTCGTCGTTCCCCGAGCGGATCGAGCTCTCGGGGGAGGGCCTCGTCCTTCGCGACTGGACGGAGGGGGACCTGCCGGCGATGCCGGAGCTGTTCGACCACCCCGACGTCGCGTACTGGACACCGATCGTCTCCCCCTTCGACGAGGCCGCCGCCCGCGCGCGCCTGGACCGGGACCGGCAACTGCGCGCGGAGGGCACGGCCGTCCTGCTCGCGATCACGGTCGACGGCGGGGCACCGCTCGGCGAGGTGATGCTGCGCCGGGCCCCCGAGGGAACGGAGATCGGCTACGCGGTCGGCCCGGCCCACCGCGGCCAGGGTCTGGCCGTCCGGGCGGTACGGGTGATGGCCGCGTACGCCTTCGAGCGGCTGGCCGCGGAGCGGGTGATCCTGGAGCTGGAGGCCGAGAACGCCGCCAGCGTCGCCGTGGCCACCAAGGCGGGCTTCGCACTGCTCGACGTCCCGCCGATCACGGGCGAGGAGAAGGGCCGCCCCTTCGTCCTCCAGACGTGGGGCCTGGACCGCCCCTGATCCACGCCCCCCTGATTCACCCCCCCTGATCCACCCCCCTGATCCGGACCATGCGAACCGTCCGGAGATCCGGATCACCGAAGCTCTCCGCGGCGGAGCGCACTGCCCGCAGGCGCATATCCGATGGCGCCCGGTCGCCGGAAACGCGAGCATGAACGGCCGCCGTCCCCGCGCACGGGGTGGCGGCCTTCGACATGTGCGCGCTCCTTGGAGGAACCCTGTATGACCGTACTGCCGCAGGTCCGACGTGTGCTCGGCGACGGGCCCTTCGCCGAGACGGGACTGCCCGGTCTGGCCGTCGTCGACGGTCGTTCGCGCAGGATCGCCGTGGCCGGTGACGTGGGCCGACTGCAATGGAGCGGCAGCGGGACGGCGGACTCGCGCTGGACGGGCGACCGGATCGGCGTCTACGACCGCGACACTCTGCGCTGCGAGCACCTGGTGCGGTCGAGGTACCCGGTGCACTGCTCCGCCTTCCACCCCGCGCTTCCGCTCCTGGCCGTCGGCACGGGGTGCTACGACGGGGGCTACGCGTTCGAGGGCGAACTCCTCCTGCTGCACCTGGACACCGGCACCGTGGTGTCGGCGCTGCGGTACGCGCGGGAGGTGCTGAGCGTCGAATGGCGCGGTCCGACGCGGCTGCGTCTGGTGCTGGCACCGTCCGACGACTGGGAGAACGACGACGCGCACGAGCAGGGGCACGAGGTCGTGGTCTCCCGTGACGACTGGAGAGCGGTGGGGCCGAGGGACATCGAACCGGAGGAGCTCGCGGCGCCCGTGCGGCCGGCCGCACGGCCGGATCACCGGGCCGAGACGTGCCGTCTGCTCGCGGACCTCGCCGCCGGGATCGGCCGAAGGTGGTCGCCCCGGCGACGGGTGTGGGCCGTCGAGGGCCGGAAGGACGGCCGTGTACTGGCTGCCCTGGACGGGGTCCTCGCGGAGTCGTGGTCGCCGTCGGGGGAACGCGACTGGGTGGTGGAGGACGACGAGGGCGGACGCCAGCTGGTCCCCGCCTCCGACGGGGCCTCGGTATGGACCAACGGCGACCGCCGCATGCGTCGAGGCGACGACGGAGGCTGGGAGCGCCCCGCACCCCGGATCGCGCGCGTGGCGGTCGACACCGGGCAGGTGCTGGAGACGGTGAGCCTGGCGGAGTCCGCGGTTCTGGTCGCCGGTGGCGGCAAGGTGCTGGTGAGACCGTCGGACCACACGCACCGTCGTGGCGAACGGCTCACGATGTTCGGCCTCGCCGATCCGGCGGAGGCCCGGGCGGGCGACGGCTCCGAGGCGCGCAATCACCGTCTCCCGGAGGCCGACGCCTTCGAACCATCAGCCCATCCGTTCCAGGAAGTCGGCGGCTTCGACCTGTTCAACCACCCGTTCCCGGTCGGCCGAGCGAGCCGTCCGTACGTCCTGGTGGGCACACGGCCGGACGCGCCGCACAAGGACAAATGGATCGTGGCCCTGGGCGCGGACGGCGCGACCCGGCGGCTCTTCCCGCTCTCCTGGGCACCCCAGGAGCACCACTTCGGCGGCCCGGCGGCCGAGATCGGGCAGAGCCTGGTGCACGCGGGGGCGGTCCATGACGGAGCCGGGCTCCAGCCCGGTGGCGCCTATGTCGTACGGCGCTCCCTCGACGGCGCGGTGACGTGGCAGCACCGCACCGATCATCCGGCCACCGCGCTCGACGTCGACGAGGACACGGTCTACGTCGCGTACAACTCGGGTGCCCTGACCGCGCTGGACGCCGACGACGGCACGGTCCGGTGGCACACCGAACTCGCGATCGACGGGACGCCGACCACGGCACTGTCCCTGGCGGTGGCGCCGAACGGGAACCTGCTCATCGGGACCGTCGACGGCCGGATTCTGGAGTGCGCGGTCCGGTCCTGCTCGGAGACGGCGCCCGCCGGAAGCTGAGACCCGAGCGCAAGGAACGCAAGGGATGCAAAGAGTCGACGGATTCTTGCAGGATCTCTACTGAAGGACGAAAAGAGTTGTCCGACGTCTTGTCGGGGTGTCTCGGGGCGCCCTAATGTCCCGGTACGCAGCGGCACGGCTCCCTGACCGCCGTGCCGCCGCGCACCGAGGTGCCCTCGGTGTCCTTCGCTTCGAGAGAGACGAGAACCCGATGGCGCGGTACTCCATCCACGCGGCTGCGGAGCGGGTCCGGGGCCGTGCGCGAAGGCCGGTCCGGGCGGTCGCGGTGGTGGCCGCGGCCGCCGCAGGACTCGTGCTCGGGCTCGGGGCCCCGGCCCCGGCCGACTCGGGGCACGGCGGCCGCGAGGGCGCCCCCGCGGTGACCCGGGCCGGGCTCGATCCCGGCCTCGTCACGGGGCGCGGCGCCGCCGTGGACTTCGTGGAGCAGGAGGCGGAGAGCGCGGCGACGAACGGCACCGTCATCGGCCCCGACCGCACCGCCTACACCCTGCCCTCGGAGGCCTCCGGCCGCGCGGCGGTACGCCTGAATCCGGGCCAGTACGTCGAGTTCACCCTGCCGCGCGCGGCCGACGCGCTCACCGTGCGCTACAGCGTCCCCGACGCCCCGCGGGGCGGTGGCATCACCGCGCCCCTCGATGTCACCGTGGACGGCGGACACCGCACCACGATGACGCTCACCTCGCGGTACTCCTGGCTCTACAACCAGTACCCGTTCAGCAACGACCCCCAGGGCGACCTGCTGCACCCCGACTGGTGGATCACCGAATGCGGCTGCGTCCCGGCCGCCACCACCCCGGCGCCCGCGATCGACAAGCCGTTCAGGCCCAGCCACTTCTACGACGAGCAGCGCCTGCGGCTCGGCAAGAAGTACGCGGCGGGCGAGACCGTACGTCTCACCGCACCCAGGAACACCACCGCGGCCTGGACCGTGATCGACCTGCTCGACACGCAAGTCGTCGGTGCCCCGCACGTCGAGAAGCACGCGGTGGACGTCATCGCGTTCGGGGCCGATCCCACCGGCCGCCGTGACGCGGGCGACGCCTTCGACCGGGCCATCGCCTCCGCGAGGAAGCGGCACCTCAAGGTCTACGTGCCGCCGGGCACGTACCAGGTGAACCGCCACATCGTCGTGGACGACGTCACGATCGTCGGGGCCGGCAGCTGGTACACGATCGTCAAGGGCCACCAGGTCACCCTCGGCGCCCCCGCCCCCGACGGCTCGGTCCACACCGGGGTGGGCTTCTACGGCAAGGACGCGGCCGACGGCGGCAGCCACGACGTCCACCTCTCCGGCTTCACCGTCGAGGGCGACGTACGCGAACGCGTCGACACCGACCAGGTCAACGCCATCGGCGGTGCGCTCGACGACTCGACGATCGACGGCCTCTACCTCCACCACACCAAGGTCGGCATGTGGTTCGACGGCCCCATGAGCCGCCTGCGGGTCACCCGCACCATGATCGCCGACCAGATCGCCGACGGCATCAACTTCCATACCGGCGTGAGCGATTCGAGCGTCTCGGACACCTTCGTCCGCAACATTGGCGACGACGGCCTGGCCATGTGGTCGGAGAAGACCGGCGACGCGCGTGACGTCTTCGCCCACAACACCGTGCAGAGCCCCGTCCTCGCCAACGGCATCGCCCTGTACGGCGGCACCGACAACACGGTCACCGGCAACCTCGTAGCCGACCCCGTCCGAGAGGGCAGCGCCATCCAGGTCGGATCGCGCTTCGGAGCCGAGCCGTTCACCGGACAGCTGCGGATCACGGACAACACCACGGTCCGCTCGGGGCCGTTCGAGCTCAACTGGAAGATCGGCCTCGGCGCCATCTGGTTCTACGCCCTGGAGCGGGACATCGACGCCGACATCCAGGTCACCGGCGACCACTTCCTCGACAGCACCTACAACGCGATCATGCTCGTCTCCGACTTCCCGGTGAAGGACAAGTACGTGATCCGCGGCGTCCGCTTCAAGGACATCCGGGTGGACGGCACCGGCACCTCCGTCCTCAGCGCCCGCTCCGCGGGATCGGCGTCCTTCGAGAACGTGGACGCCCGCGACGTCGGCGCGGTCGGCGTCAACAACTGCGGCTCCTTCAACTTCCCCGCCTCCGGATCGGAGTTCTCGGTGAACGACCTCGGCGGCAACGACGGCGGCGGCACGACCGGGCCCTGGCTGGCGTCCTGGGAGCTGCCGAACACCATCACCTGCGACGACCGGCCCCCGGTGGTACCGCCACCGGCCCCGGCGCCCTGGTGAGGAACGTCTCCCACCGACGGACACGCACAGGCGGCGGCCGATCCCCATCGGCCGCCGCCGCGGTGTGCGCCGTACGAGCCCCTGCCCGAGCCTCCGCCCCCGGCCGGTGGCGCGCGGCCCGTGGCGCGTTTGGGTGCCGGTCCCTGCCCGGGCGGATGTGTGTCCCCAGCAGCTATCCTTGCTCACCGGCCGGGGTCGACCACCGCAGCCAGAGGCACCGGGCCCGACCCGGTGCCGCACATCGTGGGGCGATCTTGGAATGGATGCCTTCGCGTCATTGCTGCACTCCGTGCGCGGACGCGTCCGCACCGCCCCGCTCCTGGTCTCCGGCCCGTTGTCTTCGAAAGGTTCTCCCGCACCATGCCCTTGGCTCTGCTGGCCCTGGCTGTCGTCGCGTTCGGCATCGGCACCACCGAGTTCGCCACGATGGGGCTGCTGCCCCAGATCGCCGACGGAATCGGTGTGTCCGTACCGCACGCCGGCAACGTCGTGTCGGCGTACGCGCTCGGTGTCGTCGTCGGCGCCCCGCTGCTGACGGGCATATGCGCGCGTGTCCCGCACAAGCGGCTGCTGCTCCTGCTGACCGGCCTGTTCGTGATCGGCAACACGGCGTCGGCCTTCGCCCCCGACTTCGGCACGCTCTTCGCCGCCCGCTTCCTCGCGGGTCTGCCGCACGGCGCGCTGTTCGGCGTCGGCGCCGTCGTCGCCTCGCGGCTGGTCACCCCCGACCGGGCCGCACGCGCCGTCTCGAAGATGTTCCTCGGACTCACCATCGCCAACATCGTCGGCGTCCCGGCCGCCACGGCCCTCGGACAGCATGTGGGCTGGCGCTCCGCCTACGGCGCCGTCGCGGTCATCGGCCTCGTCGCCATGGCCGCGCTCGCCGCCTTCGTCCCGCACCAGCCGCGCGGGGAGCAGTCCGGTGTCCGGCACGAGCTGCGGGCCATGGGCAACAAGCAGGTCGTCATCGGTCTGGCCACGGCCGTCGTGGGCTTCGGCGGATTCTTCGCCGTGTACAGCTACCTCGTACCCATGCTCACGCACGTGACCGGCCTCTCCGGCACCTCGACCACCTGGGTCCTCGCGCTCTACGGCGTCGGCATGACCCTCGGCACCCTGATCGCCGGACCGCTCACCGACCGCGCGCTGCGCCCGACGATGTACTGGGGGCTCGTCCTGCTGGCCGCGGCCCTGGTCACCTTCTACTTCGCGGTCCACAGCACCGTGCCCGCCCTGCTGACGATCACCTTCATCGGCGCGATGGGCTCCCTCATCACCACGCCGATCCAGATGCTGCTCATGGCCAAGGCCAAGAACGCCCCGACGATGGCGGCGGCCTCCAACCACTCGGCCTTCAACCTGGCCAACGCGGGCGGCGCCTGGCTCGGCGGCCTGGTCATCTCGGCCGGCTGGGGCTGGGCCTCGCCCAACCTGGTCGGCGCGGCGCTCGCCGTCGCCGGCCTGGGCCTCGCCTTCACCGGCGGTGTCATGGACCGGGGAAGCCGGCGCTCCGAAGTGATCACGCAGGCCTCGCCGGTGGCCGAGCCGCAGACAGCGGCCCGTACCGCGGACTGACCGGGCCACGGGAGAGCGGCGCGCACCGACAGGCCGGGGAACCTACTCGGGTCTGCCGGCGCCCTCCACCGCCGGGCCGGCGGACTGCGAGGGCCCGGCAGGTTCCGTGACACCTGCGGGACCCGTCGTACCGGCGTCGCCCACGAGCGGGCCGGCGGGGCGCGCGGGTCCTGCCATCCCGCACGGCGCGCATCCGGACGCAGCCCGCGGACGCAGCGGTACGCCGTTGTCGCGCAGGACGTCACGGAGGTCGAGGATCAGCGGGAACACCTCGTGGTTGTGGTCCCCGCCCTGCTCGTCCCAGGCACGCTGTTCGGCCTCGACCGCCGTACGGTCCTGGGCGAAGACCCGCTCGGTGAAACGGCGGATGAGCGGCCAGGCCACATGCAGTGCCCCGGGCACCGAGGGCTTCGCGATCGTGAGCAGACCGTAGGCGTGATTGACCCGCTGCTCCGCGTCCTCGGGCACGTAGGCGGCCCAGAGGGAGAACACCGGCAGGTCGCTGCCCTCGGGGACGTCCCGAAGCGTCTGGTACGGGTACTCGGTGCGGATCGTGATGACGTCGGGCCGGTCCGCGCCCCCGAACCCCTCCGCTGACAGCAGTCCCGCGCCCCGGTCCTTGCGCCCTCCGGCCGGGACGAAGAGATAGCGGGCCTCCACATGCCGTGGCCCGGCGTCGTACCCCAGCAGTTCCGGCCTGATCCTGCCGAGCACGCTGCGGTGCAGGAACTGGTGGTTCATGTCGAGCAGGTTCTCGTGCATGAACGAGTAGTGGCACCGCACGCTCCGGGAGAACGTCATGGTCCGGTGGGCGGCCGAGTGGTACTCGGGCAGGAACGGGAACGGCGCGTCCTCGGCGAGCGCCGGGTCACCGGGGAACACGAACACCAGGCCGTAGGCCTCGCGGACCGGATACGAGCGCACCCCGCGCGGCGGCCGCTCACAGCCCTTGGGCAGATACGGGATCTGCGAGATGCGCCCGTCGCCCCGGTAGGCCCACGCGTGATAGCAGCACCGCAGGATGTCGCCCTCGACCACTCCCATGCTCAGCGGCACCTGCCGATGCGCGCAACGGTCCTCCAGCGCGTGCACGGCACCGCTGCGCCCCCGGTACAGCACGATCCGCTCACCCGCGAAGACGGCCGCGAACGTACGGTTGCGCCGTACCTTGCGCGAGGTCGCCACCGGATACCAGTGATCGGGGGAGATGCCCACCCGGCGGAGGTCGGAGACCGCGTCGGGCCGGGTCGCCGGACGGCTGTCGGAGTGGCGCGGCACCGGGTCCTCCGGGCGGGAGGCGGAGTGCTGGTCAGGTCCGGGGCGGTCGTGCCGGGCCTCGGTCATGAGCGGTGCTCCCTTGCCCTCGGGGTGCGGGTCCGCGTCGTACGGGCGGGGAGACCGCGCGGCCGGGCTCCACCTTCCAACCGTCACCGCGAGCACGACGCCCGTCAACCGCGGGAGTGCGTTGGTGTGACCGCGCCGGGTCCGGCCGGAGGCCGCCGGCCGTCGTGGCCCGCGACGGCCGGGACGCGTACCGCGAGCAGGGCGATGTCGTCCCTGGCGTCGGGGCCGGCGATCCGGTCCGCGATCTCGCTCAGCAGGGTGTCGAGGGAACGGCCCGCATGAGCTGCCAGCAGGCGGCCGGCCGCGTCGATGGCCCGGTCCATGTCCCGTGCGCGGTGCTCGACCAGCCCGTCGGTGTACAGCAGCAGCAGACTGCCGGGCGTCAGGAGCAACCGGTCCTCGCCCCGCGGCGGTGCGTCCAGCCCGGGGACGAGCATGATGTCGTGCCGGGTGAGCCGCTCGACGGACCCGTCGGGCCGTACGACGAGCGGGGGCGGGTGTCCGGCGTTCGTCCAGGTCAGTTCCCAGCTGCCCGCCCCGGCCGCGGGGCAGGGACGCAGATGAGCGTGGACGAGGGTGCCGCTGGCGTCGAGACGCAGGGCGGCGTTGGCGTGCTCCAGCGCGCTGACCGCCCGGGCCGGACCCTCGCCGGCGTGGTCGAGATCCGCCTGGCGGAGCATGCTGCGGACCTGGCCCATGAGGGTGGCCGCCGTCATGTCGTGGCCGGTGACGTCCCCGACGGACAGGGCCAGTACGGCCGGGGAGGCCGCGTCCTCCCCGCCCTCGGCCGCGGTGGGCAGCAGATAGGCGTCGTACCAGTCGCCCCCGACCAGATCCGTCCGCGCGGCGGCCCGGTAGAGCGCCGCGAGATCCAGATGCGGCACCGAGGGGACCTCGGTGAGCAGGGCCTCCTGCATCGCCCGGGCCGCGTCGACACGGTTGTCCACGAACAGAGCCCGTTCCACCGCCCGCGCCGTGTACCCGGCCAACGAGGCGAGCACCGCCTGCTCCACGATGTCGATCTCGTGCCCGTGGTCCCAGCCCAGTACCAGCGTGCCCAGCGGGAGAACCGTGCCCGGCAGGGGTACGCACACCGCGGTCCGCAGTCCCAGAGCCTTGAACGTCTCGACCGCCTCGGGCGCGTAGTCGCGCTCCAGCTGCGCCGTGTCCGTGATGGTGATCGTCCGGTTCTCCCGGGCCGCCCGCGCGGTCGGCCATGCGGCATCCAGGGTGTAGGTCTCGTAGGTGCGCTCCATCGGTGTACTGCCCATCACGTCGACCATGCGCCGCAGCCGCTTGGTGGTGCCTCCCTCGACGAGCACCAGCCCTACGTACGCGGGCTTGAGATCGCTGCTGACCAGGTCCCGCACCTGCTCACGGACATCGGCCAGGCCCGTGGTGTCGGCCAGCGCGTCCGCGGCCCGCAGCAGCAACCGGGAACGCTCCAGCGCCGCGCGGTGCAGCCGGGTGACGTCCTCCGTCTCGGCCCGTGCCCTCGCCTCATCGGCGCGGGCCCGGTCGCGGTGGCGCGAGACGATCCGCAGCCGCAGTTCCGCGTCGCACGCCGCTGCCAGGCCGTCGAGGAGGTACAGCTCACGCGCGGTCCACTCCCGCGGACGGGTGTCGATCGCGCACAGCGCCCCCAGCACGTGCCCGGCCCCGTCGGTGAGCGGCATTCCCACGTAGGCGATGACGCCGAGGTCACGGAGGGCAGGGTTCGCACTGGTCAGGGGGTCCTGGCGGGTGTCGGTCAGAACCAGCGGCCGGCCGGCGGCCACGACGAGTCGGCCCAGCGAGCGGGTCGACGGCGTCCGCCGGGTACGGGCCCACGGCTCGGCGAGCCCCGCCATGCCCGGGAACACCTCGCCCGCGGACTCCACCAGTGACACCAGCGCCATGGGCACACCGATCACCTCGGCCACGAGCCGGGCGAACCGGTCCATCCCCGCGTCCGCCGAGTCCGCCAGCCCCGTATCCCGCAGAGCCGACAGCCGGCCCCCGGACACGACCTCAGCCGGCTCTTGCGCCCTCGCCACAGTTCGCTCCCGAAGCGCTCTCGCAGACCTCAAACAATTGACGTACGGCAACGATGGGCCTGCTGCTCCCGGTATGTCCCCTTCCCCTGGCCGGGAGGGGGAACCGCCGCCGGGACCTTCCAGTATCGCCGTCGGCGCCGGTCACCGGGGACCGTTCCACGCCGTGCCCCCCTCAGAACCGTCCCCGTGCGAACACGCCGTCCGGGTCGAGAGCGCGGCCGATCCGCTCGGGGAGAACGCCGTGGGGGCGGGTGAGCGGGTGATCGATGTCGGGGCGGTAGGGCTGATGACCTTACGGTGAACGCCCGGTGGAGCCGGTCGAGCGTGCGGTGGGCGTCGCTGACGGAACGCGCGTCGCGCGGGGGGAAACCGAGGGTGACGACATGGTCGATCGTGTCCGTGTCGAGCACGTTCATGGTGACGCCGGGCGCCCCCGTGCCGCCCTCCAGCGCGGCGGCGACCAGCTCGGCGGCCCGCGCGACGACGGACCCGCGGAACGGGATGACCGGAAGGAACATCAGCAGGCCCCGGGCGGTGTCCAGACAGCGGGCGCAGCACCCCGTCTTGCGCTGGAAGAGGGTGTCGTCGGGGTCCGGCAGACCCGCGTAGGCACGGTGTACGTGCTCGTCGGCGGTGTGCCGGGGCGCAGGCGCGAAAGGTGAGTCGCGCCCGCCGACCCTTTCGGCGACCAGCCGGGCCCGCGCGGCCACCAGGCCGGCGTCGCCGGTGAGGCAGATGTGCGCGAGACAGCGGTCCTGGACCCCGTAGGTCCGGGCGGCCACGGGGTTGTAGATCTTGGTCGTGGCGGGGATCAGGCGCTGGGCCGTCCAGGAGCGCACGACGTCGACAGCGGCCGGGAGTTCGGCCTCGGCGAAGGTCAGCGGCAGAACGCGTACCTCCTCCGGCCGGGGCAGCAGACGGACGACGGCGGCCGTGACCACGGCCATCGCGGACTGGGTGAAGACGTGGTTGAGGGAGGGGCCCCGGCCGTGCGGCTGGACGGTGCCGGAGTGTTCGTCCGGCCACCAGCAGCAGCGCGTGAACGTGCCGCCCGCGAGCACGAGTTCGAGCCCGGCCAGATCCTCCGCGCGGCTCCGGTGCAGTCCGACGCCCCGTTCCATGACGTTGCCGAGGGCACTGGTGTGCTGCGAGGCGCCGGTGAGGTTGAGCATCCGCTCCGTCCCGGCGAGCCGTCCGGCCAGCTCGCCCTGGATTACCCCGGGTTCGACCACGGCGTAGCCCGCCCGGAGATCGATCGCGCGGACGCGGTCGAGCCGTGAGAGGTCGAGCACGGTGGCGCCGTCCTCCACCGGACTGCCCGAGCCCAGACCCCAGTTGAAGCCGGTGCTCACCGGATGCAGCGGGGAGTGCGCACCGCTCGCCGCTCATGGATGTCGCTGCCTGCGGGGCGCGATCCCTCGGCGGGCGCACCTCGATCGAGTCGGTCGTCGCACCAGGCCGGCAGTGCGGTTCGGGCCGCCGCGGCGGCCGGTCCGTCCTGGAGTGCGGTGGTGTACAGGCCCGGGGGCAAACCTTCCTGCAAGAAGATGAGTTGCTCACCGACGCGGGCGGTGGTGGCGGGCAGCTCCGTGGGCAACGGCAGGGTCAGAACGGTGTGGCTGCCGGACACGGCGTCGTTCGTCACAAGAGGGTTCTGGGAGGCGATGTTCACCCTGTCGTCGTTCACCGCACAGGCTCTGGCCGGCGCCCACGACTTCACCACGCACCGCCGACTGCTCGATGTGGGCGGCAGCACGGGGGCGTTCCCCGTCGGACTGTGCCGTCGCCATCCCCACCTCGGCGCGACCGTCCTCGATCTGCCGCACATCACGGCGATGACCCGTGACAAGGTCGCAGCCCTCGGACCGGGCGGACGCGATCGGCACCCACGACGGCGACTTCCTGTCCGAGGAGCCGCTGCCTTCGGGGCACGACGTGATCCTGCTCAGCATGATCCTGCACGACCGGGACGAGGCGACCGGGCGCCGGCTGCTGGAGAAGTGCCACGTGGCGCTGCCCGACGGCGGCGCGGTGATCATCTGCGAACTCGTCCTCGACGACGACGAGACCGGCCCCGCCCCGGCGGCGCTGATGGGGCTCAACATGCTCGTCGAGACGCGTTCGGGCCACAACTACATCTACGGCGAGTACCGGCGGTGGCTCACCGACGCGGGCTTCACCGACATCTCGGTGACGCCACTGGACGCCGCCGGGGCGAACGCGGCGCTCATCGCGCGCAGGGCGGGTGCGTCGGAGAGGGCGCCTGGATAGGCTCGGCCGCGTCCGAGAGATCGTCGAAGCCCTGGTCCTGGGCACGGAGGAGCCGTCCATGCGCACCCCGGAACCGTGCCGGGACACACGGCTCGCCGCATACGGGCGGGTGTCCACGCGGCTGTCCCTGCTGAGCGACCGCGAGCTCGGCCGGACCGTGGCCGACGCCGCACCGCTCGGGTCCGGCATCGGCGGCAGATCGGCGGAACTGGACGTCGACGGCACGCGGGTGTTCGTCAAGAAGGTCCCGCTGACAGACATCGAACTGCGCCCCGGGAACAGGCGGTCGACGGCGAACCTCTTCGGGCTGCCGATGTTCTACCAGTACGGAGTGGGCTCGGCCGGGTTCGGGGCCTGGCGCGAGCTGGCCGCGCACGTCATGACCACCAACTGGGTGCTCGGCGACGAGTACGAGGGCTTTCCGCTGATGTACCACTGGCGCGTCCTGCCCGACTCGCCTCCCGAGGGGTTCACCGACGCGCTCGGCGGCATCGAGGGGGCGGTCGAGCACTGGGAGGGTTCATCGGCCGTGCGCGAGCGGCTGGACGCCATCGGCCGGTCCTCGACCGCTCTGGTGCTCTTCCTGGAGCACATCCCGGGGACACTCGCCGACTGGCTGCACGACGGGCGGGCCATCGCGCCGGAAGACGGCGGAGGGTCGGCGTACCTCTGGGCGGAGGAGGCGCTGGCGCGCGGCACGGCCTTCATGAGCTCACGCGGATTCGTCCATTTCGACGCCCACTTCGCCAACATCCTGACCGACGGCCGGCAGGTGTACTTCGCGGACTTCGGGCTCGCGCTGAGTTCCGGCTTCGAACTGACGTCGTCCGAGCGGGACTTCCTCGCCGGCCACCGTCTCTACGACCGCTGCCTGACCGCCCGTCATCTGCTGCGCCATCATCTGCCCGCGGGTCCACGTGGTGACGAGGAGTACGCGCTCTTCCTGCGCGAGTGGATCGCCGGGCGCCGTCCCGACGGCGTACCGGACGGTGTCGCCGCGATCATCGACCGGAACTCCCGGGCCGCCGCGACCATGGGCGAGTTCGCGCGGCGCCTGCTCACGGAGAGCAAGCGAACGCCGTACCCGGCAGCGGAGTTCGAGAGGGCCTGGGGCGCCGCAACGGCCGTGGCGAGTCCTTGAGTCCGCACGTCGAGGGATTCCTTCGAGAGCCAACTCGGCCGTGAGCGGGACCGCTTGGTGGAGCGGCCCCGCCAAATCCCCTGCCGCGAGGGCGTCGTGAGACTCGGTCCGCCGGGCTCGGACTCTGTGGTTCAGCCTGTCTGCCGGGCTCGGGCTCTGCGGCTCAGCCTGTGGAGTCGGTCCCGGCCGCGGACGCCGTCACCTGCCGATGACGTCGTACGGCACCCACGACCAGGTCGACGACCAGGAACCCGGCGAGCGGCAAGCCGAAGAGCGGGAGCGCCCACCCGAGTGCGACGACGGCCGCGACTCCGGCCGCCAGGGCCCCGTAGGGAATTCCTCGCCAGGCACCCCGGGCCGGCGGCGTGCCGAGAAGGGCGCGGCGGTCGGCTCGGGTCGGGCGCCGCTGCCACCACATGCGATAGCCCCAGACGGTCATGCAGATCAGACCGATGGCCAGGACGGCCAGCAGGATCTGGTTGACCAGGCCGAACAGCGTGCCCATATGGGCGTTGATGCCCCAGCGTGTCAGCTTGGCCAGGACCGGCCAGTCCGCGAAGTCCACCCGGTCGACCACCTTGTCGGTGGAGGCGTCGACGGCGACGCTGTCGCGGCCGACCGGCCACAGATTCCGGGTCTGCGACACGGTCCAGGCGGCCGTGCTCTCCTGCGGAACACCGATGGCCACGGGGCCCGACAGGCCGTCGCGCCGGGCCGCGTCGAGGACCCCGTCGATGGCCCTGGGGTCCACGCCCCGCCCGGCGTGGGAGCCGGTCGCGTCGCCGTGGTGATGGCCGCCCTGTCCCTCGGCGGCCGCGCCGGGCAGCACGGTGGACACCCCGGGCGTACCGGAACGCAGCGCTTCCAGTGCTTCACCGAAGTGATCGCCCGCGAAACGGGACCAGGTCAGGCCGGTCGCGGAGAGGGCCAGCAGGCCGATCGCGAGCCACACGCCCGTCGCCGCGTGCCAGCCGCGTGTGCGGCGGACGCCCTTCCCGGCGGTGAGGTCGGGCAGCAGCAGGCGCCGTGCGGTCCGGTTGCGGCGCTGGCGGCGCCACCACAGGACCAGGCCGCCGAGGACGAGGACCCACAGCCAACTCGCCGCTATCTCCGAGTAGAAGCGGCCGGTCGTGCCCAGGTGCAGGTTGCGGTGCAGGTCGTCCAGCCATGTCTTCAGCGGCGTCGATCCGTACCAGGTGGTCAGCTGTCCGGTGACCTTGCCCGTGTACGGGTCGACGTAGACGGTGTGCGCCCGCTCGCCCAGTTCGGGCAGCGCGAAGTCCACCTGTGTCGTCGACTCCCGGCTTCCGGGACGAACGGCGACCAGCGTGCCCTCGGGGTGACTGGCCCGCGCGGCCTCGACCTGTTCGGCCAGGGACCGGGAGGCGTCGGCCTGGTGCGCGACGCCGAGCTCCTTCTCGTAGACGAGCGAGTCGAGTTGAGGGGTGAAGGTGTAGAGCAGGCCGGTCACCGCCGCCACGAGCAGGAACGGTGCCACCAGAACTCCGGCGTAGAAGTGCAGTCGTGCCAGCAACGGGCCGAACCCTGTGGGCCGTTGAGGCGGTCTGGGTGTCCTGGGTGTCCTGCCCGGGGTGTCCGCGCCCCCGGCTGTGTCGCTGCCCTGCGGTAGGGCGGTGACCTCCTCGCCCGGGGCGGGCAGGTCGGGGGCATCGGAGTTGACGGACATCGGTCCCACCTCGTTCTGTGTCGGCTGCGCCGGGCGCCGCTCCCCGGGCCCGGCGGGGCACGCCTGGGCGACGACCGGGTCACGGCGTCCGTCGCACGGCCCGTTGCGGGCCGTGCGGTGAAGCAGTCGGACGGGTGAGCCATCCGGTTCCCGTGGTGATCCGAAAAGTGTGAACGGGGCCGACCGGGGGGCGGTGATCAAGGGCTCGCGGGAAGGGGTGATGCAGGGCCCTCCGGAAGGGGTGCTGAAGTCAGCCGGGCGCCGTCACGCTCCACAACCGGTCGCCACCCATGAGTCACGATGTCCCGATATGTGTTTATTGCACCCGAGGTCGGGGACCCGAAGGACAGTGCTTCGGACAAAAGGCACGTCCGTGAGAGCGTTCGCTCCAGTACGCGGAGTGTCCGAAACGTGTACGCCCCCATGGTGTTCTGTCCAGTCGGCGAGCCCTGAGGGAGCTGTCCGCACATGACCTGCACTGCCACCACGCAGCACCGTCGACATGACGACGCCCCCGACACCGACGCCGCCTTCTCGCACCTGTCAGGACTCCCCGACGGGCCCGAGCGTCAGGTTCTGCGCGAGGAGATCGTGGGGGCCTGGATGCCGATGGCCGAGCGCATCGCCGGAAAGTACCGGGGCAGGGGGGAATCAGTCGAGGACCTGGCGCAGGTCGCCGCCCTGGGCCTGGTGAAGTCCGTGGACCGGTACGACCCCGGCCGGGGCAACGCCTTCGAGAGCTACGCGGTGCCGACCATCGTCGGTGAGATCAAGCGACACTTCCGCGACCACATGTGGGCCGTGCACGTGCCGCGCCGGGTCCAGGAGGCGCGTAACAGGGTCCGGGGTGCCTTGAAGGACCTGGCGCCGGCCAACTCCGACCGGCACCCCTGTGTCGCCGAGATAGCCGAGTACGCGCGGCTCAGCGAGGACGACGTACGCGTGGGCCTGGAAGCCCTGGACAGCTTCGCGACCCTGTCGCTGGACGCCCGGCTCTCCGACGGCGACGACGGATACTCCCTGGCCGAGGCGCTGGGCGAGCCCGACTCCGGGTTCGACCTCGTCGTGGACCGCGAGGCGCTCAAGCCCGCCCTGGCCAGGCTGCCCGAGCGCGAGCGGACGATCCTGTACCTCCGGTTCTTCCGTGACATGACACAAAGCTGCATCGCGGAGGAGCTGGGAGTCTCCCAGATGCATGTCTCACGCCTGCTGAGCGGCTGCTGTGCCGCGCTGCGGGAGGAGATGCTGACGGACAGGGACGACGACTGGGACCCGGACCCGGACCGCTCTTCCTATTCCGCAGGCCAGGCTCCCACCGACCGCCGGTAGGCCACGTGCCCGCCCAGTGCGCCGGTGACGCCGACCGCCGCCAGGCCGGCCAGTGACCAGAGCCTCCCCTTCGCCCGGTGATGGCGGAGCCGTGCCGTGAGGGACGCGGCGAAGAAGGCCACGGCGGCCGCGTTCGTGACGGCGTGAGCCAGTCCGACGCGCGCCTGCTCGGGCGGCAGGTCCGCCCAGTCGACCCACCCGCTGATGGCCGCCGGTGCGACCCCGGCCAGCCCCACGGCCGTCAGGGTCGTCGCCGCGCGCTGTCCCGCCGGCATGAAGTCCATGACGGCGGCCGACAGCCAGCAGCCGATCGGGACCTGCACCAGGACGGGATGCACCGGATGGCCCAGCGGCCGGCCGCGCAGCAGATCGCGGGCCGCACCCAGTGGCAGCGAGCGGATTCCCCGCTGGAGCATCCGGATCACGGGGTCCGCCGCCGTCGACTGCTCGACGCGGGCCAGACCTGACAGCCATCGGGCCGAAGCGGCGCTGGACGCGAAAGTCGTCCGCGTGTCCGGCGCATCGCCGGAATCGTATTCGCTCATGCCCAACGCCTACCCGGCGAGAAGGCACTCCCGCACCCGCCGGTCGTGTGGTGCGGCAAGCCGCCGGCCAAGGTGTTCACCCTGTTACGCGGCCGACGGCTGCCCTGCCTCGGCTCAGCAGGAGAGGTTGGCTCCCGGGGTGACGCCGAGGATCGAGGTGAACCGCTGGTAGGCGTCGACGCGGCTCTGGACCTGTGCGGGGTTCCTGCCGTCGCACTCCAGCGAGCCGTTGATGCTGCGGATGGTCTGGCCGAATCCGGCGCTGTTGACCATCGCGTTGTGCGGGGTCATGGAGCCCGGGCCCGACTGCGTGTTCCAGTACCAGAGGCCGGTCTTCCAGGCCACGGCGGAATCGGTCTGGACGAGGTTGGGGTTGCCCAGCAGATCGATGCCGAGCGCGTCGCCGGCGGCCTTGTAGTTGAAGTTCCAGCTGAGCTGGATCGGCCCGCGCCCGTAGTACGCGGACTGGCCGGCCGGACAGCCGTAGGGCTGGCTCCAGTCGCAGTAGTGCGAGTAGTTGGCGGTGTTCTGCTCCACCACGTAGACCAGACCGCCGGTCTCGTGGTTGACGTTCGCGAGGAACGCCGCCGCCTCCTGCTTCTTGACGGTGTCGCTGCCGGTGTTGGCGAAACCGGGGAACGAACTCAGCGCGGCCTTCAGGCCGTTGTACGTGTAGAAGGAGTTCCGGCTCGGGAACATCTGGTTGAACTGGGCCTCGCTCACGACGAAGCCGTCGGAGGGGTTGGTCGAGCCGCCGTCGCAGGAGTACGGGTCCCAGAACCAGGTGCTGATGGTGGGGTCGTACCCCGGGTTGTCGTGCTCGGCGATGTAGGCCTTTCCGTCCGTGTACCGGACGATGTTCCCGGTGACGTAGGACCGGCCGGGCACCCAGTCCGGGTAGCTCGCGCAGGATCCGCCGGGCGGGTTCGTCGGGCCGCTGTCGCAGGCGTAGGGGTCCCAGTACCAGGTGCTGATGGTGGGGTCGTAGCCGGGGTTGTCGTGCTCGGCGATGTAGGTCTTGCCGTCGGTGTACCGGACGATGTTGCCGGTGGCGTAGGACTGGCCGGCCACCCAGCTCGGGTAGCTCGCGCAGGAGGCGGCGGAGGCGTTCGTGGCCGGCAGCAGTACGGGTGCGGTGGTTCCTATCAGCAGCGCGACCAGCACGGAAGACACACGGCGTTGTGACAAGGGATCAGTCCTTCACGGAACAGGTCGCGACGAAGGCGAGGCGAAGCCTTTGTGCGCACGCCGACAAGGGCGGAGCGATGCACTCCGGGGCGACCGTGGGGGGTGTGGAGCCACACTCAACCGCCTTGGTCTGTACCAGTCAAGGTGTAGACCAATCCGAGTTGCCGACATTGGCGAAAAGGCACCGCGCTCCACGAGCCGCCCAACACGCCTGTCTGTCCGCCCAGTTGGCTCCCGTGCGAGTTCATCGCGTGCCGAGTCGTGCGGCTCAGCGAGCCCCGAGGTTCCCGAACCGCGCCAGACAGTGCCAGACCTTCTTGAGGTCCTGTGTCTCGTACCGGCCCGTGCGGGCTGCGTCTCCGATGATCCTGGGGGTGAGCAGGGAGTCCACGGCGATCTCGGTTCCCAGGTCCACGTACTCCCGGCCTCGATAGTGAGGATGGCGCCGCAGTTCGGCCACGTCGAGGCGGAAGCCGGGGTGCCACTCGACGGGGCACGGCAGACGCCTCGCCGCCTCGTGAACCTCGGTCCCGCGATAGCTGGGGTCCAGTACCAGCGCCTCCATGTCACGATCGAGCCGGACGGGTCCGTGGATCTGTGCCTCGATGTGGCCGTCGAGGGCGTCGGCGTCCGCCGCCTCGGCGAGAGCGACCAGCGAACAGCGGTCGGCGACACCGAAGTCGGACGGTTCGGCGGAACTGTCCGGGTAGCAGAACGTCGCCCGTGCGAGCGACTCGGAGGTGAGCCTGAAGTGCGAGGAACCGAACCGCGGAGCACCGCCGGTAAGATCGCGGCGGTAGTTCAACGCACCGTAGACGGGGCGTAGTTCAGGCTCGGCGTCGTCGTAGGCTCCGGCGAAGATGCGGCTCTCCCAGCGCCGGCGATCCCCGCCCGGGTGGGCGGTCAGCCCACCGTTGCTCGTGCCTGTCACGAACTGGGACCGGTAGACGCCGTCGGTGGCCATCCGGACCAGGACGGGGCGGTTTCCCGCGCTTCGGTCGGGATGAAAGTGCATCGTCACCCGCAGGTCGGGCGGGAGCGGGTATCCCCTGGAGGAAGCCGCGACATGCCGCATCGCCCTCTGCGTGACCGGAACGGCTGTATCGGTGGACATGCGTGGAGTCTGCACGGGCCACGGTCGTCCGTGCGCGCGGATTTCGCCTGCCGCTGTACCCCGCCGTCATGCAGGCAGCCCGAGGCCGGCGCCCTCAGGTGCTGGGGTGCGGTGCCGGCGAGGGGGAGGTGAAGGCGCGTTCCAGGAGGGTGTGGAGCGTGTCACGTTCCGTGTCGGTGAGTCTGTCCAGGCCGGCGCGGGTGGTGTCCATCTTTCCGCGGATCACCTCGATGACGCGTTCGCCCTCGGTGGTCAGGACGACGTTCTTGACGCGCCGGTCGGTGGGGCTCGGCTCCCGGCGGACCAGGTCGCGCTTCTCCAGCCGGTCGATGATCCCCGTCATGTTGGAGGCGTCGCAGGTCAGGATGGTGGCGAGGGCGCGCATCGCGGCCGGGCCCCGGCGCAGCACATTGAGCGTCTTGCCCTGGCTGGCGGTGAGGTTCTCGCTCGCCGCGGCCGCCGTGAAGTCGCCGTAGTAGGCCCCCAGCGACACCGACAGGAGCTCCATGAGCTGGTCCGTGTCCACACCGCTGGTTCCTGTCATGTGACCCACCCTACGCCAGGAAGTTTGACCATCTCAAATATTCACGGCTACGGTCAGATCATTGCTTGAAGTTCTCAAGCATCGAGGTTGTTAACTAGTTAGGGCAGACTTTCCGTGTCTCACACACAGCAAGCGGCGTCGCCGAGGTCCTCCGGGAACACCCGGATCGTCCTCGTGCTCGGGCTCGCCGCCATGGTCGTCTCGATGATGCAGACCCTGGTCGTCCCGATCCTGGGCATGATCCAGAGCGACCTGAAGGCCAGCACGGCGAACGTCAGCTGGGTGACCACCGCCACACTGCTGTCCGCCGCCGTGTTCACCCCGCTGCTCGGCCGCTTCGGTGACCAGCACGGCAAGAAGCCCACGCTCGTCGGTGTGCTGGTCGTGATGATCGCCGGGTCGGTGCTCGCCGCCACCACCACCTCGCTGACCTGGCTGATCGTCGGACGGGTGATGCAGGGAGCCGCGACCGCGATCTTCCCGCTGGCCCTCTCCGTCCTGCGCGAGGAGATCGCGCCGGAGAAGCTGCACGGAGCCATGGCCCTGGTCAGCGGCACACTCGCGTTCGGCAGCGGGCTCGCCCTGGTCGGCGCCGGCCTCCTCACCCAGGGCTCCCACCCCGACTACCACCGGCCCTTCTGGCTGGCGGTCGTGCTCGCCGTGGTGGCCCTGATCGGCGTCCTGGTCGCCGTGCCCGCCTCCCGGACGAAGACGGGCGGGCGGACGGACTGGCTCGGCGCGCTGACCCTCGGCATGCTGCTGGTGCTCCTGCTGCTGCCCATCTCTCAGGGCCACGAGTGGGGCTGGACGTCCGGCCGCACCCTCGGCAGCTTCGCCGGTGCCGTCGTCATGGCGGGCGTGTGGGTGCTGACCGAGAACCGGGTCAAGGAACCCATGGTGGACATGAAGATGTTCGTCCACCGGCCCGTGCTCTTCACCAACCTGGCCGGACTGCTGCTGGGCTTCGCGATGTTCACCCAGTTCATCGGCGTCTCGTACCTCGTGCAGATGCCGGACCGCCTCGTCGGCTACGGCTTCGGCGCCTCCGTGCTCGCCGCCTCCGTCGTGTACCTGCTGCCGACCACGCTCGTCTCCCTCGTCGGCGCCCAGTTCGGCGGAGTCCTGGTGCGCAGGCTCGGCGCACGCGTCACGCTCGCGGCGGGCGCCTGCTTCGGAGTGCTCGGCTTCGCCTGGCTGACCGCCGCCCATGACACCAGCGCGTCCGTCATCAGCGCGGGCATGCTCATCGGTCTGGCGATCAGCTTCGGCTACGCCTCCATGCCGGCCCTCATCGTCGCCGGCGTCCCGGCGCACCAGACCGGCATCGCCAACGGCATCAACTCCATCTCCCGCTCCGTCGGCAGCGCCGTCGCGAGCGCGGTGATCACCTCGCTGCTCGCGTCCAAGACCGTACGGCTGCCGGCCGGCATGCCCGCCCTGCCGCAGGAGAGCCAGTTCACGCTGAGCTTCGCCATCGCCGGAGCGGCGTTCATCCTGGTCGCCGTCGTCGCCCTCGTCGGACTCAAGGCGGCGCACGCCCCTCGTACGGCCGTCGTCCGCGAGTCCGCCGCGCCGGAACCCACGGCGCCGGAGTCCACCACGCCCGAGCCCGCGGAGCTCGCGGCGGCCGGATCCGAGGCCAAGTCCGCCTGACCAGGCCCTCGTTCCCCTCGTAGAAAGGCACCCGATCGATGAAGTCCCCGGACAACGGCGCACAGACGGCGACCCCGGTCGACCACCGTGCGGCGATCACGGCGCAGACCGCCCGGTTCGTCGCGGCGCTCGACAACGCCGACTCGACGACCCCGGTGCCGAGTTGCCCCGGCTGGACGCTGGCCGACCTGGTCAAGCACACCGGCAGTGTCCAGCGCTGGTTCTCGGCCCTCCTGCACGCCCGTGTTCAGGAACCCCCGCGATCGCGTGACGTCGACCTGCGCCTTCCGGAACGGTGGGACGGCTACGCCGACTGGCTGGCCGAGAGCGCCACGGTGGCGGCGGAGGCCTTCGCGGCCACCGACCCGAACCTCCCCATGTGGGCCTGGGGCGTCGACCAGCACGCCCGTTTCTGGGCCCGGCGGATGCTCTTCGAGACCCTGCTGCACCGGATCGACGCCGAGGTGGCGCTCGGCCTGCGGCCCACCGTCGACCGCGCGCTCGCGGTCGACGGCATCGACGAGTTCCTCGTCAACCTGCCGTTCGCCACCTCCTTCGCACCCGACGTCGCCAACCTGCGCGGTCCCGACCGGACCATCCGCTTCCGGGCGACCGACGGAGACGGCGACTGGCTGGTCCGGCTGCGGCCCGACGGCTTCGGGCTCGACGGCTTCGGGCCCGACGTGTCCGGCGCGGCGGCCGGAACCGCGGAGGCGACCGTCCGGGGAACGGCAGCCGACCTGTTGCTGCTCGTCTACGGCCGCATCCGGCGCGACGCCGGGACCGTCACCTGCGACGGGGACGAGGACCTGCTGACCCTCTGGTTCGACAACTCTGCCTTCTGACAGACGAGTTGGCGGAGTCGGTGGGCGGAGAACCGTCGGGGCGGGTGCGAACGCGTGCCGTTCGCACCCGGCGACGGTTCCCGCCCGCCGAGGGGGCGGGGCTCTTCGGGGGCGCGGTGGGTCGTCGGCGGCACGGGTGAAGTGGTCCCGTTCCGGGGCGGTCCGTACAACCAAAACCTTGACCGTCATGTCGTACATGGCAGGCCCACAGAGAGCCGCGGAACAAAGGGGAACCCCATGCGTACGAGACGATCCATGGCGGTGCTGGCCGCCCTGACCATGGCGGGCGCGGGCCTGGTCGTGGCCGTGCCCACGACAGCGGGCGCGGCCACGACGACGGTCACCTGTCCGACCGGCTGGGGCAGCCTCGCGAAGACGGCGGCCGACACCGACGACGGGTCGCTGACCGACATCAGGACCGGCCGGCACGACTGCTACGACCGCATGGTCCTGGACGTGCCCACCGCAGGCACCACGGGGATCGGGTACACCGTGCACTACGTCGACGCCTTCCACCAGGACCCGTCGAACATCCTCATACCGGTCTCCGGCGGGGCGATCATCGAGATCCTGGTGTCCGCCCCCTCGTACGACCCGGAGACCAACGCCGCGACCTACCCGGGGCGTGGCGGCCAACCCCTTCCGGGCGTCGACCTGACCGGCTACCAGACCTTCCGGGACGCGAAGTTCGGAGCCAGCTTCGAGGGCGTCACCCAGGTGGGACTCGGAGTACGGGCCCGGCTGCCGTTCCGGGTGACCCAGCTCTCCGGGCGTCTGGTGATCGATGTCGCGCACTCCTGGTGAGTGAGCGTCTTCCGCATACGGGACGGTGACACACGGCGGTAGCCGTGTACGTGGCGACCGCCCGGCTCGTGGCGGTCGCCGCCCCCGCGTCACCCACTCGGTCGTCATCGCCGCGCCCACCTCGGCAGCGCGCCCACGGCATGCCTACATTCGAACCGGAACAGATCGGTTCATGCCGTCCGCCACCGTGACCGGTGCGGGTCGACCGGGTCGGAGGACAGATGGCCAGGACACGTCGTCCCAACATCCTGCTGATCGTCACGGACGAGGAACGCGCGGTCCTGCCCCGCGCCCAGGGATACACCCTGCCGGCCAGGGACCGCATCGCCGCCCGGGACGTCACCTTCGACCGCTACTACACCGCCTCAAGGGCCGTTCCCTCGTACCGGCGTTGCACGGCGAGCCGGTCCGCGAGGGCGTCCTCGCGGCCATCGAGTCGATCATGATGCTCGACGCCTCCTTCTGGTTCGAGTTCGCCGACCCAGACGCCCCCGGGCGCGTCGCCGCCGGGGACCTGCGCCCCGACTGGAGCAAGCGCGGGTTCCTGCGCGCCTGCATGGATCACCGGTACTCGTTCGGCCGCTACTTCGCCCCGCTCTCCCCGAACCGGCCGACGACTCTCGACGAACTCCGCGCCGACAACGACGTCGTCCTCTACGACCGTAAGGAGGACCCCGCCGAGCTGCGCAACCTGGCCGCCGACCCCGCCCACGACGAACTCGTCGGCCGGTACAGCGCACTGCTGGAGCGCCTGATCGACGAGGAGATCGGCGAGGACTCCCGTGCCTGGGTCACCGAGCGGCCCCGGCTGCTCGGCTGGCCCACCTGGCACGGCGACACGGACCAGCCGTCCTCGTCCCGAGCCGCCGCGGGAGGCTGATCCCGGTGGCCCGGTGGCCCGGTGGCCCGGTGGCCCGGTGGCCCGGTGACCCGACCCGGTGGGCGCCTTGGTGGTGGATGCCGGGGCGGGGGCCTGTACGGAGCTCAGGTGCCCGGTCGAGGGTCCGGCTCACGATGTCCGGCGCGCCGGCTCTCGTAGAACGTGGGCCAGAGCGTGACCGCGACGAGCAGCCAGACCACGGCCACCGTTCCGAGTTCCGCGCCGAACCCGGCGATCAGCAGCGGCACTGCGGCGCACGGCAGGACGACGGAGAGCAGCAGCCGGCGCCGGGCACCGACGGGCTGCCGTGGCGCGGCGACTCCGGTGAGCAGGAAGTACCCGGCGAGCGAGGAGCACAACAGCCATCGTGTGCTGTCGGGCAGCGTCTCCAGGTGCTCCGCCGCCGCGCCGAGACCGGCCGCGAGAGCCGCCAGACAGCCGGACACGAAGCAGTGCAGGGGGAGCGCCGCCCGGGCGGGCAGGGACCGTGCGGTGAGGTAGGGGACCCCCGCGTAGCCGTGCCGGAAGGACAGTGACCACAGGGCGACCAGGAGGAAGAACGCGGCGGTGGCGAGGCCGTAGAGCCGTCTGTTCCACGGGGCCTCGGACGCGGCCTCGATCATCTGGGCGACGCCCTCACCGAGCACGATGATCACGAACAGGCCGAGCCGCTCGCTCAGGTGGTCGGCGTCCGGCGCGGCCACCGACACGGGCAGGACGGCCTCGCGGCGCCGGGAGCGGGTCTCCTCGCGCCGGTCGTGTGCTCGCCGGGCCTCGATGATGTCGCGCGCGGAGACGGTGAACGTGACGTACAGGTCGAGGGCGATGCCCAGGGCCCAGAGCCAGTAGCGGGCGGGTTCGTGCGCCCACAGGGAGACGATCCACGGGATCACGCCCAGGGACATCTGCGCGGCCGGCCAGTCCGCGAGGATCTCCCGGCGATGCCGCCAGGCCCCGTTGGCGAGGAAGCGGACCACGACGTAGGCGAGCGCCAGGGCCCTGGCCTGGCCGTCCTCGCCGGCGTGGACGCCGGGCACGGCGGCTGCCATGACGGCCATGCCGAACATCGCGGCCAGCACCGTGCGGGTGTGCGTGCGCTCTCCCGCCACGTTCCCGTACAGCGTGAAACAGATCCACGCGGTCCAGAACGCCAGGAACAGCAGGACGTACAGCCCGAGATCGGCGGCGCCGGGTTCACCGTGCAGCAGATGCGCGATCTGGGCCACGCCGGCCACGGCTACCAGGTCGAAGAACAGCTCCAGCCAGGTGGCATGCCGTTCCTCTCCCGACGCGGGAATTGCGGGCGTCACCTCGTTCACACCAGTCCCTGTGCTCTCACCAAGACATCGGGGCGTTCCCCGGTCGTACGAGGTGCCCGCGCCGTCCGCCGGACCGTCGCGCGCATCGCGCCGAGGAACCGCCCACATTAGCCAAGCGGCGGCGCCCACCCTCGCTGTCACCGCCAGCGGCGTGATGTGTCAGTGCGGGTCGAGGACGCAGAACTCGTGGCCCTCGGGGTCGGTCAGACAGGTCCAAGGGGTGTCGCCCTGGCCGATGTCGAGGTCGGTGGCGCCGAGCGTCCGCAGCCGGGCCACCTCCATCTCCTTGACGTCGCCCGGATACGGCAGCAGGTCGAGGTGGAGGCGGTCCGGCACCGTCTTCACGTCGGGGGTGCGCAGGAATTCGAGATACGGGCCGACTCCCTTGCCGGAGCGCAGGGTCGCGTGATCGTCGGCCACCTCGTGCAGGGTCCAGTCCGTCGCTTCGCCCCAGAACCGGGCCATGGCCCGCGGATCGACGCAGTCGACGACCACCGCCGCGACCGGCCCCGTGTCACGGTAGACCTCGCGAGGCTCCAGCACGCAGAACTCGTTGCCCTCCGGGTCGGCGAGGACCGTCCACGGCACGTCGCCCTGGCCCACGTAGACGGGCGTCGCGCCGAGCGTCCTCAGGCGCTCGGTCAGCTCCGCCTGATGGGCCGCGGAGGTCGTGGCGAGATCGAGGTGCACCCGGTTCTTCGTCGCCGTCTTGGGCTCCGGCACCGGCACGACATCGAGGCCGAGGAAGACCGGGTCCGGCCAGACGAGGCCGCCGGGAGGCCCGACGTACGTCGTCACGCCGGGGCTGTACGCGCTCCAGCCGAGCGCCTGCGCCCAGAACCGGCCGACCGCCGCGCTGTCGCGCGCCTTGACGATGACATGAGCGGGTCGCAGTGCCATGCCGGCGATCCTATGCGGCAGGCAGCCGGACGACCGCGATTCCTCCGTCGAGATCCACCGTCGTCCGGTTCGGCGGGGCCCCGTCCTCCTCGTCGTCGCGCAGCAGCAGGGCCGACTGGCGTTCCTTCAGCTCGGACTGCTTGCCGGGCGAGAGGCTCGCGTGCAGCTGCTCGAACCCGGTCGCCGAGATCTGACCCTGACGTGCCGAGTTGCGCCAGGGAAGGACACCGGCCTTGCTCGCACGCAGCAACAGCTGATCGACGAAGGACAGCGCCGTCAGCAGGATGACCAGTCCGGGCAGGGTCATGAAGACGAGGAATGCCATGTCCGCAGTATTCCGGCCGGAGCGGGCGGTGTCACCGCCGGGCGGGAGTCCGGATCGCTCCCGTGACCCCGTGGTGAGGCGCTGGCCGTGACGCGGGCGGCCGGGAAGAGTGTCAGGTCCATCATGCCTGCTCGGGGGGCGTTCGCGGTAGGACGGAGCGCACGTCCGTTTGACCTTGGCACGGGCACCGGCCTGCCCGCAGACTCGTCGTCATCCATCCACCGGCGTACGTGCCGGCACCCGACTCGGGCTGCCGGTGCGCTCGTTGTGCTGTCCCGTCGGGTGACGGGGCGGGCCGGGGGTGGTGGAGCGAAGGGGGATCGATGGATCAGGACATGGTCATGCGGGCGAGGGTCATGCTGCTGAGCGCCAACGTGCGGGTGGTGCGGGGTGGGAAGGGACTGTGGATCTACCGGATCCTGACACCGGTCGAGCCGGAGGCCTACGGGTCGAAGCTGGCGTACGTACTGGTGGAGGCGAGCGCCTCCCCCTTGGTGCGGGACCTGCCTGAGCGGCGGCTGGCTCTGCTGGACGAGGCGGTGGCCGTGGCGGCGGCCCTGAGTCCCGCGAACCCGTTCCGGGACAAGGTGCTGGGGAAGGCGCTGGCCGCCAGGCGACGCGAGGCCGAGGGACCGTCGGTGTCCTAGCGGGGGAGGAGGCACCCGCCGGGCACGGCGGCCGGGCCGGGCGACGACCGTCGGTGCGACGGTCGTCCGCCTCGGCCGGCCGTGTGCTTCAGTCGCTCGGCGTCAACGACATGAGGAGGCGGTCGGCGCCCGGGCCGAAGTGGTCGGGGCGCGTGCCCGCGGGGTCACGGACGAACCCCAGGGATGCGTAGAGCGCCATGGCGTGGTCGTTGGCCGGCTCCACCCACAGGAGAACGGTCCCTGTCCCGGCGGTACGCGGGGACTTGAGCGTCTCCCGCATCAACTGCCGTCCCACGCCCATGCCTTGCTCGGCCGGGTTGACCGCGAGACCGACGATCCAGCACGCGGCCGCTTCGACGGGCCCCTAGCGGGGTGGATCGGTGTCGTAGTCGAGTCGGGCCCGTTCGACCCTGTCCAGGTTGGTGGCGGCCCAGCCCGCGAGGTGGGCGAAGAGCGGGGCCAGGCTGCGGCCGAGATCGGTGATCTCGTACTCGACCCTGGGCGGGACTTCCGGGTGATAGGTGCGCAGGACCATGCCGTCGCGTTCCAGCTGCCGCAGCCGCTGGGTCAGCACCTTCGGCGTGATCGTGCCGATCCGCCGTTCCAGTTCGACGAAACGCAGTCGGCCGTGGGTGTTGAGCGTCCACAGGACCGGGGTGGTCCACCGGCTGAACACGATGTCCACGACCGCGCTGGTGGGACAGGCGAGTTCCGGGTCGGTCGCGGCATCCAAGACCCGGTCGGTGCTGTCGGCCACGTACGCCCCCTCGGGGTAGTCACTTTCCTCTAGGTACCTACTATATCGGCGGTGTTAGCGTCCCCGTGTCGCCCGGAGAGCAGCTCTCCGCGGCGGGTCCCGTCCGATCGTGCGGGACAACCACACTGAAAAGACACGGGAGTTGTTCATGCTCGTAGTGACGGGGGCAACCGGCAACGTCGGTAGGTCGCTGGTGAGGATCCTCACGGCAGCCGGGGTTCGGGTGGCCGCGACATCCAGGGGGATCTCGGCGGCGGACGTACCGGACGGCGTCGCGTACGCGCGGGCGGACCTGGCCGATCCCGAGAGCCTGCGCCCGGTGTTCGACGGGGCCGAAGCGCTGTTCCTCCAGAACGGGGGCCCCAGCGCTCATCGGTTGAGCCCGCGGGACATCCTCGACGTCGCCAAGGCCGGCGGCATCGGCCGTGTCGTCCTGCTGTCCTCCCAGGGAGTCGCGACCCGGCCCGGGTCGGCCTCGCACGGGGACACGACGCGTGCCATCGAGGACGCCGTACGGCAGTCGGGCCTGGACTGGACGATCCTGCGGCCCGGAGGCTTCGACTCCAACGCCTACGCCTGGGCCGAGTCGGTCCGCGCCGACCGGACCGTCGCCGCTCCGTTCGCCGACGTCGGCCTCCCGACGGTCGACCCGGACGACATCGCGGAGGTCGCCGCCGCCGTTTTGCGGGAGGACGGCCACGCCGGACGGATCTACGAGCTGACCGGGCCGGTGCCGAACACGCCCCGGCAGGCTGCCGAGGCGATCGCCGACGCGCTCGGCGAGCCGGTCCGGTTCATCGAGCAGACCCCGGACGAGGCCCGTGCGCAGATGCTCCGGTTCATGCCGGAGCCGGTGGTCGCCACGACGCTGTCCATCCTCGGCGAGCCCACCCCCGCGGAACAGCGCGTCAGCCCCGATGTCGAGCGGGTCCTCGGCCGCGCGCCCCGGACCTTCGCCGACTGGGCTCAGCGCCACATCGCCGCCTTCCGGTGACCCCCGCGACCGGTGGGCGGCCGACCGCCTTCCGCGTCCGACGGGGGGAGGTCCGTTGCGTCAGATGCCGCGCGCCTCGGCCAGGACTGCGGCCTGTTCGAGCATGCGGGTCGGCTCGCGGCCGTTGCCCCAGGCGTCGTTGAAGGTCGGCACGGACTCCACGTCCGGGCCGAACTGTCTGCGGATCGCCTCCAGCAGCACGGTCATCGCCTGCGCCTCCAGGTGACGGTCGCCGCCGGACTCCCTGCGGATCGCGCCCTGCGAACACAGATGACCGTCCTCATCGGTCAGCGCTCCCGCGCACCAGCCGTCCGTACGCAGCCGCAGTGAGGCGCGGTGCAGGAGGGCGGCGATGGGCGTGGCGTGCGGGGTGAGGGCCGGGGGAGCGGTGGGGGCCGACGGGAACGGTGCGGCGGGAGCGGGCGCACCGGGTGTCCCGGGTGGCGCTCCGATCCGGGTCCAGTCGACCAGGGGCGTCTGGATGTGCGCCGTGTTGACCTCGTAGGCGACGGCCGCCAGGGCGAGACGGGCGTCCATCTCCCCTTTGACCGCGTCCAGGCGGGCCTCCAGGCTGTCGACGGGAGGCCCGGGGTGAGGCCGCTCGGGCTTCTCGGCGGCCGGTGGAGCGGCGCCGGCGCGTTCGGGCCCCGCCGCCTCGGCGGAGGGGGCGATGGCGACGGGGTGTGGAGTGGGGGACTGCATGAAAGATGGATTCCTGGCACGCCCCGCGTTCAGCGCCGCCGAACGGGCGGTACCGACCGCGGGGCGGCCGGTACCGGGATCAGCTCGCTCGCCAGTATCCGAGCGCGTTGACCCGATGACGCGGCACGGCCAGCTCCTTGCGGACATGTGCCGACAGCGTCCGTGTGGTCGCCGTGTCGCACGCGATCCATACGTAGGGCTGCGGGCTGTCCTTCAGCAGCTCGGGCAGGGCCGTCCTCACCTCTTCGGCCAGATGGCGTCCGGCGTCCCTGCGCGCCACCTCACGCACGTCGTGGTGCGCCGCGGCCGAGAAGGGCAGGCCCTCCAGGCTGCCCTCGAACCAGATCGTCGCGGGGACCGCGCCCAGCGCGGTGAGCAGGGAGTTCAGAGCCGGCAGGGAGGCCGGGTCGGCGACGGCGAAGACATGGGAGGGCGCGGGCTCGGGGTGTTCGAAGCCGGTGCCCTGGACCGTCGCCTCGATGGTGTCCCCCGGTTTCGCCGCCCTGGCCCAGTCGCTCGCGCGGCCCTCGTGCAGGGCGAACTCCAGAGTGAAGGTGCCGGCCGAGGGATCCGGGTCGACCAGGGTGTACGCCCGCTGGTGGGGCTTGCCCGCGTTGTCGAACCACAGCCGTACCCACATCGTCGGGTGGACGCCCGTCGCGGCCAGCATGCCCCCGTCGGTGAAGCGCACGCGGCGGTATTCGGGAGTGACCTCCTGCGAGTCCGTCACGGTGAACACGTAGTCCTTCGCACGCAGCAGTTTGAGAACCGCGCCTTCCCAACCCCGCCCCTGCGCCTGCCCCATCACTTCTTCACCCCTCGGTACGACATCACCTGGTCTTTAGTTAGGTGAGCCTAACCTAATATGGCGATGTGACGCACAGGACGGTCACAGGGAACCGCCGGCGCGCGACCGTGACCGGCTGAACGGAGGAGACCGATGTCCCGCACCCACGCCACGCGCGCGGCCCTGTACGAGCGGTACGTGGAGGGCTACGGCACCGTCCGTGTCCTGCCCCTGGACGCCACGCTCGACGGTCCGGTGGTCCACGACTGGGTGAACGCGGAACGGGCCGCCTTCTGGGGCATGAGAGACCTGACCGAGGATCAAGTCGTCGCGATATACGCCCACATGGAGACGCTCGACACCCATCACGCCCACCTTCTCGTGAAGGACGGTGAGCCGGTCGCGCTGCTCCAGACCTATGAGCCGGGGGCCGATCGCGTCGGCGCCTGCTATCCGGTGGAACCCGGCGACATCGGCGTCCATCTGCTGCTCGCCCCGGCCGGACCCGGCGGCGGGCGTCCCGGCTGGACCACGGCCCTGCTGAGCGCGGCGGCGTCGTACGTCCTGCTGGGCCTGGACCGTGAGCGCGTGGTGGTCGACCCCGACGTGCGCAACGAGAAGGCCATCGCCCGCTTCCACCGGCAGGGCTTCACTCCGGGGCCCGTCGTCGTGCTCCCGGAGATCGACCTTCCCGACGTCCACCTTCCCGAGAAGCGCGCCCAACTCGCCTTCCTCTCAAGGGAGTCGATGTTCCCGGCCAGAGGCCTGGACCGGGCGCGAGCGTCGGACCGCGGCTGAGCGCCGTCAGGCGAGCGTGACCTCGACCGGCAGCTTCTTGATGCCGTTGACGAAGTTGGACAGGACGCGGGGAGCGTCGCCGGCCAGCCTGATGTCGGCGATCCGCGGGATCAGCTCCTCGAACATGATGCGGATCTCGGTGCGGGCGAGCAGGTTGCCCAGGCACAGGTGAGGGCTGCCCTTGCCGAACGTGATGTGGTCGTTGTCGGTCCGCGTGACGTCGAAGTCGTACGGGTTGCCGAAGACCTCCTCGTCACGGTTGCCGGAGGCGAACCACATGACCACCTTGTCGCCCTCCTTGACCTGCTTGCCGCCGAGTTCGACGTCGTGGGTGGCGGTGCGGCGGAAGTGGTAGACGGGGGAGGCCCAGCGCAGGAACTCCTCGACCGCGCCCGGGATCAGGGACGGGTCGTCCCTCAGGCGGGCGAGCTGCTCGGGGTGCTGGAGGAGGGCCAGCATCGAGTGCGAGATGGTGTGGCGGGTCGTTTCGTTGCCCGCGACGACCAGGAGCAGGAAGTAGTTGTCGAAGTCCTGCTCGGTCAGCGGGATCCCGTCGCGCGGAACGGTGTTGACCAGCTTGGAGACCAGGTCCGTGCCGTTGCCGCCGCGGCGCCGGCGGGCCAGCTCCCGCCCGTACTCGAAGACTTCGAGGGACGCGGGCGAACGGAACGGCAGGTCGCGGTACTTGTCGCTCTCCGCGCTGTGCAGCAGCACGTCCGCGTAGTCGGGGTCGGTGTTGCCGATGATGCGGTTGCCCCAGTCGATGAGCCGCTGGTTGTCCTCCGGCGGCACGTCGAGGAGGCGTGCCAGGACGTTGATGGGGAAGTCTGCGGAGACGTCGGCGACGAAGTCGAAGGTGCCCTTGGCCAGGGCCGCGTCCAGGGTCTGCGCCGTCAGACCGCGCAGGAAGTCGCCGTAGCTGTTGATGACGCTCGCGCCGAACTGGCGCTGGATGACGCTGCGCATCGCGCGGTGGCGGACACCGTCGAGCTCCAGGATGGACGCCCGCTTCTTGATCTGGTCGTCGTCCAGCTCTTCGAGGTTGACGAACTTCGAGGACGTGAAGGTCTCCGCGTCACGGTCCACCCGGGCGATGTCCGCGTGCCGGGTGACCGCCCAGAAGCCGGAGTTGGGGGCCTCCTCGGGCTGCCAGTGCACCGGGTCCTCGTGGCGCAGGGTGTGGAACATGCGCCACGGCTTGATGCCGTCGGCGAAGTTGTCGAGGTTCGCGAGGTCCACCTCTTCGAGCGGCAGCGGCTCGGCGAGAGCGGCGCGCAGTTCGGCCTGGGTGGTGGGCGTGGCGGGAACGGTGGGGCTGGTCATGGTGGTTCTCCTGGACCGGGCTTCGAAGGGGTCAGAGGTGGTAGGCGTACTCGGTGAACTCCCAGTCGGTGACGTGCCGTCCGAAGCGTTCGACCTCGTCCCGCTTGTAGGTCAGGAAGGACGCGGTGAAGTCCTTGCCGAGGAGGTCGGTCAGAGCGGTGTCCGCCTCCAGCGCGTCCAGCGCGGCTGCCAGGCTCGTGGGCAGCAGGGCGGAGCGCGCGGTGTCGTAGCCGTAGCCCTCCAGGGGGGCCTCGGGCTCGTCACCGGCCTGGACGCCGAGCAGGGCGGCGGCGATGGTTCCGGCGATCAGCAGGTAGGGGTTGGCGCTGGCGTCGCCGAGCCGCAGTTCCAGGCGGGCGCCCGAGCCGCGCTCCGGCGGGATGCGGACCATGGCGCTGCGGTTGTCGAGTCCCCAGTCGATCAGCCAGGGCGCGAGGGTGTCGGGTCCGAAGCGCTTGTACGAGTTGACGGTGGGGTTGGCGAGTGCGGCGAGCGCGGGGGCGTGGGCGAGGATGCCCGCGATGGCGTGGCGGGCGGTGGCCGAGAGGCCGTACGCGCCCGTCGGGTCGTCGAAGACGTTGTCGCCCTCGGTGTTCTCGCAGGACAGGTGGAGGTGGAAGCCGGAGCCGCCGGCGTCGCCGAAGGGCTTGGCCATGAAGGTGGCGAGGTTGCCTTCCTGGCGGGCGAGTTCCTTGACGGCGGCCTTGAAGCGGAAGGCGCGGTCGGCGGCGTCCAGGGCCGGGGAGTGGGTCAGGTTGATCTCGTACTGGCCGCCGTCGAACTCGTGGTTCCCGGTGACGACCCCGAGCCCGAGGTCGCGCAGCCGGCGCAGGGTGCGCAGCAGATGGTTGCCCGGGTCGGCGCGCAGTCCGGCGGTGTAGACGGCGCCGGTGGCCTCCGGGGAGCGGCGCCAGCCGGTGGGGGTGCCGGAGGCGGGCTCCAGCAGGAAGTACTCCAGCTCGGGGCCGACGACCGGGCGCAGTCCGTGTTCGGCGGCCCGGGCCAGGACGCTCCGCAGCAGGTCGCGCGGTGATTCGGGCGCGGGGGCCGAGGTCGCCGGGTCGGTGACCTCGCCGAGGCAGGTCGCGACCCCGGGCTCCCAGGGCAGTACGGCCGCCGTGGACAGGTCGGGGCGTACGGTCACGTCGGGCAGGCCGGTGTCCAGGCCGCCCGCGACGGGGACCACGTCGCCCTGGGGCGTGGTGTGGTAGACGGCCCGGCAGAAGGCCAGCCCGTGCTCGCAGGCCGAGGGCAGATGGCCGAGCAGGACGTCACGGGCGCGGTCGGTGCCGATCAGGTCGGGATAGACGACCCTGACCACGTCGACGCCCTCGGCGGCGAGCCGCTCCATGTGCCGGCGGATGTCTGGGGTGTCGGATGCGCTCACCGTTGTCTCCTTGGCGGAAGGTGGGGCGTCCCCGTGGCCCGAGGCACCGGGGACGCGTGGTGTGCAGAGAACGGGAGCCGGGGGGCGGGGGAGATGTGCCGGACCCCGAGCAAGTCGTTTGAGCCCGAACGGTATGAGTCGGATTCGGGTCCCGCAAGGGGGTCGCGGAAAGAATTTATCCACCTGGACAGGTATTGACCAGGGTCCGGCGGCTTCCTATGTTGTTTGAAGCCAAACGAGTCAGGGACGCGGTTCCGCGTCCCTTTGGCCGAGGGGCCCGGTCCGACACCGGCCGGGCCCCTCTCATCCCCCTTCACTCCCTGCTCCGACGCCCGCATCCCCAGGAGGACCGGCCATGAAGGTCGTCGTCGACATGATCAAGTGCCAGGACCACGGCCAGTGCGTCTTCGCGGCCCCCGACGTCTTCTCGATGGACGACGCCGGCCACCTCGCCTACGTCTCCGACGTGGAGGAGGCGCTGCGCGACGAGGTCGAGGAAGCCGCCGACGTGTGCCCGCTCCAGGCCATCCGGATCGAGGGCTGAGGGCCATGACCGGACGCGTGGTCGTCGCGGGCGCCTCGATGGGCGGCCTGCGCGCCGCCGAACAACTGCGCGCGGCGGGCTGGACCGGCGCCGTCACGGTCGTCGGCGACGAGCCGCACATGCCCTACAACCGGCCTCCGCTCTCCAAGGAAGTCCTCGCGGGCAAGGCGTCGTTCGCCTCCCTCGCCTTCACCCCCAAGGCAGCCGCGGCCGACGTGGAGTGGCGGCTCGGGACACGGATCACCGGCGCCCGCCTCGACGAGCGGTTCGTCGAACTCGCCGACGGCGAAAGGCTCTCGTACGACGGACTGGTCGTCGCCACCGGAATGCGCCCCCGCCGGCTGCGCTGCCACGGCCCCCTCGTGGGGCGCCACACCGTCCGCACCCTCGCCGACGCCCAGATCCTGCGCGACGCGCTGATCAGGCCCGGAGCGCGCGTGGTCGTCGTCGGCGCCGGATTCATCGGCTGCGAGGTCGCCGCCACCGCCGTAGGACTCGGCGCGGCCGAGGTCACGGTCGTCGATCCGTTGCCGCTGCCCATGGCCGGACCGCTCGGCGACCTGCTCGGCCGCGCGCTGCTCAAGCGGCACGAGGAGCGCGGCGTGCGCTTCGCGCTCGGCACCGGAGTCGCCGGATTCGAGGGCGGCGAACGCGTCACCGGGGTCGTCCTCGGCGACGGCACGGTCCTCCCGGCCGACGTGGTCGTGGAGTCGGTCGGCTCGGTCGCCAACACCGAGTGGCTGGACGGCAACGGACTCGACCTGTCCGACGGCGTCCTCACCGACGCACATCTGCGGGTCGGCGGACGCCCCGAGGTCGTCGCGGTCGGCGACGTCGCCCGGTTCCCCAACGCCCGCTACGACGGCGTACCCCGCCGGGTCGAGCACTGGTCCATCCCGACCGACACCGCCAAGCACGCCGCCAGGATCCTCGCCGGTCATCTCGACGGCGGTGAAGCGGAGTCGGCGCCCTTCGCCCCGCTGCCCACCTTCTGGAGCGACCAGCACGAGTTCCGGCTCCAGTCCTTCGGCTCACCCCTGCTCGGGAAGGACGACGTACGGATCCTCGAAGGCGACCCGGAGGGTGACGTCGTGGTCGGCTACCACAGCGGCGACCTGCTGGTCGGTGTCGTGGCCCTCGGCGGCCAGTCCGCCGCGATGCGCGCGGCCCGCTACCGCGCCCAGCTGCTCAAGCAGCCCGCCCTCACCGCGTAACGAAGCGTAAGGAACCCCAAGTGACCAGTGTCCGTGGATTCTTCCACCCCAAGACGGCGACCGGTGCCTCGTCGCTCGTCCCCTCGCCGCCGTGGCGCTACTCCGGCGACCTGCTCACCGTCGAATACCGCACGGATCCCGCACGGGTCCGTGAACTCCTGCCCGAACCGCTGGAGTTGGCGGAAGAGGACCCGGGCGCGGTCGCGCTGATCTGGGCCGACTGGCAGTCCTGCTCCGGCACCGCCGAGGAACTCCTCGACCCGGTCCGCGCCCAGTACAAGGAGGCCTTCGCGGTCGTCCGCTGCCGGTACCGGGGACAGACCTACAGCCGCTGCGTCTACATCTGGGTCGACAAGGACTTCGCGATCGCCCGCGGACTGCACCAGGGCTACCCGAAGAAGCTCGGCTCGATCCACCAGACCCGCCCGCACCCCTACGGCCCGGCCCCGCGCATCGAGGCCGGCGCCCGCTTCGGCGCCACCCTCGCCGCCGCCGACCGGCGCCTCGCCGAGACCGTGGTCACCCTGCGCGAGCCCTCCGAGACCAACGGCTTCGTCAACGGCCACCCCATGGCCCACCACCGCTGGCTGCCCTCCGTCGACAAGGGCAAGGGCCTCGCGCTCGACGAACTCATCGAGACCGGCGCGGCCTCCTTCGAGGCCGGACAGGCCTGGACCGGCGACGCGGACCTGAAACTGTTCGAGGCGCCCACCGAGGAACTGGCCCGCCTGGAGATCCACGAACCGATCGCCGCCTACTACCGGCAGGTCGGCGTCGTCTGGGACGGCGGACGCCTCCTGGAGTCCGGCACCTCCGGCGCCGAGTGACCCCGACCACCGTACCCACCACAGGACTTGGAGTCCGGACATGACCGAGCACACCCTCACGGTGGCCGGGGTCGCCGTCGACACCCGGCACTGGATCGGCGGCGAACGCGTCGCCTCCGCCGAGACGTTCACCGACGTCTCGCCGATCGACGGAAGCGTCCTCGGCGAGATCTCCCGCGGCACCGAGCGGGAGGCCCACCTGGCCGTGGCCGCCGCCAAGGCCGCCTTCCCCGACTGGGCCGCCACCCCCCGCGCCGAACGCGCCCGCATCCTGCACGCCGTCGCCGACGGCGTGGAGAAGCGCATCGAGGACCTGGCGATCGTCGAGACCACCGACAACGGCGCCCTGCTGCGCTCGCACCGCCGCGGTGTGATGCCGCGCGTCGCCCACAACTTCCGCTTCTTCGCCGACTGGCTCCTGACCCTGGACCACGAGGACTTCGAGACCCGCGGCCACACCAACCACGTCAGCTGGGACCCGGCAGGGCCCTCGGTGCTCATCACCCCCTGGAACGCCCCGCTGATGCTGTCGACCTGGAAGGTCGCCCCGGCCCTCGCGGCGGGCAACACGGTCGTCCTCAAGCCCGCCGAGTGGACCCCGCTGACCGCGTCCCTGCTCGCGGACATCGCCGCCGAGGCCGGACTGCCCGCCGGCGTCCTCAACGTCGTCCAGGGCTACGGCTCCGAGATCGGCGACGCCCTCACCTCGCACCCCGACGTGCGCCGCATCAGCTTCACCGGCTCCGTGCCGACGGCACAGCGGATCACCCGGTCGGCCGCCGTGAACCTCACCCCGCTCAGCCTCGAACTCGGCGGCAAATCACCCCTGTTGGTCTTCGCGGACGCCGACCTGGACCTCGCCGTCGACCTCGCCGTCGAGCAGTACGACAACGCGGGCCAGGTCTGTCTCGCCGCCACCCGCATCCTGGTCGAGGCGTCCGTCGCGGAGGAGTTCACCCGCCGCTTCGCCGAGAAGGCCGCGACGATCGTGCAGGGCGACCCGCGCGACGAGTCCACCGACATCGGCCCGAACATCCACGAACGCCAGCTGGAGAAGATCGACGGCTTCGTGCGGCGCGCCCTCGACGCGGGCGCCCGAGCGGTCATCGGCGGCCATCGCGGAGAGGGCCGGTACTACCCGCCGACCCTGCTCGCCGGCGTCGCCCAGGACTCCGAGATCGTCCAGGAAGAGGTCTTCGGCCCCGTCCTGACCCTCCAGACCTTCTCCACCGAGGACGAGGCCGTCCAGCTCGCCAACGACACCCGCTTCGGGCTCGCCGCCACCCTCGCCACCGGCGACCGGGACCGCGCCGCCCGTGTCACGCGGCGGCTGGTCGCCGGGACGGTCTGGGTCAACTGCTTCTTCGTACGCGACCTCCAGGCACCCTTCGGCGGCTCCCGGCACTCCGGCGTCGGCCGCGAGGGCGGCACCTGGAGCTTCGACTTCTACTGCGACCTGAAGAACACCGTGACCGCGCCGAAGGGATGGATGGACCATGGGTGAGATCGTCGGGGCGGGGCTGCTCGCCCATGTCCCCACCATCGTGCTCCCCGAGGAGACCCGGCGAGAGCTGAACGAGGGCAAGGAGATCACCCTCGTCACCGGCCTGGAACAGCTCCGCGCGGACGTCTTCGAACGCGACGACTACGACACCGTCGTCGTCCTCGACTCGCACTGGGCGACCACCGTCGAGTTCGTCGCCACCGCCCAGCACCGCAGGGCCGGCCTGTTCACCTCCGAGGAACTGCCGCGCGGCATGAGCCGGATGCCCTACGACTATCCGGGCGACCCCGAACTCGCCCACAACATCGCGAAGTTCGCGGACAAGCACGGCACCTGGATCACCGCGATCGACGACGCGTACCTGCCCGTCTACTACGCGACCGTCAACCTCTGGAAGTTCCTGGGGGAGGGGCTGCCCGACAAGCGGTGGGTGACCATCGGGGTGTGCCAGACCGGTGACATGGAGGACCACCTCCGGCTCGGCCGCGCCCTCGCCGACGGCATCGCCGCCACCCCCGGCCGGCGCGTTCTGATCGTCGCCTCCGGCGCCCTCTCGCACACCTTCTGGCCGCTGCGCGAACTGCGCGACCACGAGTCGAGCGACCCGGCGCACATCTTCACCCCCGAGGCCCGCGAGGCCGACCTGGAGCGCATCGACTGGTTCAAGGACGGCCGCCACGACAAGGTCCTCGCCACCATGGACGCGTTCTGGAAGTACAGGCCCGAGGCCAAGTTCTTCCACTACCTGATGATGGCCGGCGCCCTCGGCGAACAGGCCTGCGTCGCGAAGGCCCGCCAGTACGGGGAGTACGAGAACTCCATCGGCACCGGTCAGGTCCACCTCTGGTTCGACCGTCCGGCCGACGGCTGGACCGGCGCGGGAGCACCCGCCCCGGCCGCCGCACCCCACAACCCGCACCGACGCTCCTAGGAAGGCAGCCATGCCCGAGTACCGCCGCATCCTCCTCGACGGCGCCACCGTCGAGGTCACCGTCGACGGGGACGAACTCGTCGCCGGTGACGGCCGCCGCGTCAAGACCGAGGAGGCGCACCACCTGCCCCCGGTCGTGCCCTCCAAGGTGATCGCCGTCCACCTCAACCACCGCAGCCGGGTCGACGAGTTCGGGATCGAACTCCCGCCCACCCCCACCTACTTCCACAAGCCGACCTCGGCCCTCAACTCCCACAAGGGCGCGATCGTCCGCCCCGAGGGCTGCAAGTGGCTCAACTACGAGGGCGAGGTCGCCATCGTCATCGGGAGGACGGCGCGGAACATCTCCCCGGCGGAGGCGGGGGAGTACATCGCCGGCTACACCGTCGCCAACGACTACGGCCTGCACGACTTCCGGGACACCGACGCCGGTTCCATGCTCCGCGTCAAGGGCTCCGACACCCTGTGCCCGCTCGGCCCCGGCCTGGTCACCGACTGGGACTTCCGCGGCAAGAGCCTGCGTACGTACGTCAACGGCGAGGTGGTCCAGGACGGTTCGACCGACGAGATGCAGTGGGACATGCACTACCTCGTCGCCGACATCGCCCGCACCATCACCCTCCACCCCGGTGACGTCCTGCTGTCGGGAACCCCGGCCAACTCCCGCCCGGTACAGCCCGGTGACGTCGTCGAGGTCGAGGTCGAGGGCCTGGGACGGCTCACCAACCACATCGTGACCGGCCCGGCCGCGATCCGCGCCGACGTGGGCGCCCAGCCGACCGAGTCCGAGGAGGTCCTGTCCACCGCGCTCGGCGGGGACTGGGAGTTCCGCGGCGTCCGCCCGCCCCGGCGCTGATGCGGGCCGCACGAGCGCGCCGTACCGGGCGTCAAGGAGAAGGACGCCCGGTACGGTGTTCCGGCCGGTGGCGCGTGGAGGCCACCGACGGCAGGCACACCCGCGCGGGCTTCGCGCCGGGCCCCGTGAGCTGGCGGGTAGGGTCGCAGCCATGACCGAACCCGCCGAGACCCCCGAGGGCGGCAAGCCGCGTCGGCGCATGAACTACGGAGAGGGCCGCGAGGCCCTGCTCAACGCCGCCGTGCGCGTCGTGGCCCGGGGCGGCCTGCGCAAGCTCACCTACCGGGCCGTGGCGGAGGAGGCGGGCACCACGCACGGACTGGTCGTGCACCACTTCGGTTCGCGGGACGCGCTCATCGAGGAGGCGGTCGCCCACGCCATCCGCACCTCCCTGAACACCAGCGCGCTCGAACCCGGCACCGGCCGGATCGAGGAGTTCTCGGTGGGGGTGTCCGAGATGGTCACGGCCGACCCGGACATACAGTCCTTCCAGTACGAACTGCTCCTGGAGGCCAGGCGCCGCCCCGAACTGCTCCCGCATCTGCGGGCGTTGTACGACGAGTACTTCGACGCGACCGGACGCGAACTGGCCCGCATGCTGCCGGGCCGGGCCGGACAGCCGCTCACCCGGCTCGTCTTCGCCGCCCTCGACGGGCTGGTGCTGCACCAACTCGTCTTCGACGGCCCCGAGATCACGGACGCCGCCGTGGAGGAGCTGCGCTCGCTGCTGCGGCTGCTCCAGGACCGGTCGGACGCCCCCGCCGAGAGGCGCGACTGACGCTCCGACCCGCATGTTTCAAGGCCCCGGACGACGGTCGTCCGGGGCCTTGCGCATTCGGCCCAGGAAACCTGCCGCAGCCCCTTGTCAAACGGATAGTTCCAGCCCAGTATGAGGCAACTCGTTTGGCCTGAAACGAATCCCTCTTCCTCCCTGGCAGGTGATCCGAGTGGACAGTCAGACGGCGGTCGTGAACCCGACCGCGCCCGACGCCTCCACAGCAGGCAAGCTCAAGCCCAACTCGCTCGGCGTCCTGGGCATCCTCTTCTTCGTCCTCTCCGCCCAGGCGCCGCTCACCGGCGTCGCGGGTGCCGTGCCCATCGCCGTCGGCGTGGGCAACGGCGCGGGGGCGCCCGCCGCCTATGTGGTGGCGGGCCTGATCACGCTGCTCTTCTCCGTCGGCTTCGTGGCGATGGGCCGGCACGTCGTGGACGCCGGTGCCTTCTACACGTACATCGGCAAGGGGCTCGGCCGGACGGTCGGCACCGGCAGCGCGGGTGTCGCGCTGTTCGCCTACTGCGCGATCCAGGCGGCCATGTACGGGCTGTACGGAGCGACCGTGAACGGCCTGCTCGCCCACTACACCGGGCTCGACGTGCCCTGGTGGGCGTGCGCCCTGGTCACGATGGTGATCGTCCAGGTGCTCGGCAGCGCCGGCATCGAGATGGGCGCGAAGGTGCTGGCCGTCTTCGTCCTCGCGGAGTTCAGCATCCTCAGCGTCTTCGCGCTCGTCACCTTCTTCAAGGGCGGCGGACCCGAGGGGCTGGCCTTCACGCAGTCGTTCTCGCCGAGCGCGGCCTTCGAGGGCGCCCCCGGAGTGGCCCTGATGTTCGCCGTCGCGTCGATGATCGGCTTCGAGGCCACCGCCATCTACGGCGAGGAGGCACGCGAACCCCGCAAGACGGTCCCGCGGGCCACCTACACGGCCGTCGCCTTCGTCACCGGCTTCTTCGGCTTCGCCTCCTGGATGCTGGTCTCCGCCTACGGCCCCTCGAAGGTGTCCGCGGCGGCGGGCAAGGCGTTGGAGAGCGGCGACTCCACCGGCTTCGTCTTCGCGCCCATCGCCGACCTGTTCGGCGGCTGGGTCAACGACGTCCTGCCCGTCCTGCTGGCCACCTCCCTCTTCGCCGGCATCCTCGCCTTCCACAACTCCGCCAACCGCTACCTGTTCTCGCTCAGCCGCGACGGACTGCTGCCCAAGGCGCTCTCGAAGATCAACAGCCGTCACTCGCCCAGCGCGGCCGGCCTGGTCCAGACGGCCGTCGCGGTCCTGCTGGTCGTGCCGTTCGCGCTGGCCGGCAAGGACCCGGTACTGACCCTGTTCTCGTGGGGCAGCGGCGTTGCCGTCCTCGGCATCATGGCCCTGTATCTGCTGACCTCGGTCTCCGTGGTGGCCTTCTTCCGCCGGGAACGCCTGGACACCCGGCCGTGGAACACCCTGATCGCCCCCTCACTGGGAGCCCTCGGAGTGGCCGTGGCGATCTGGCTGATCGTCCAGAACTTCACCACGCTCATCGGGGGCGAGAGCAGCACCGCCCTCGTGCTCGAACTGATCGTCCCGGCCGTCCTCCTCCTGGGCGTCGTGGCCGCACGGCTCACCCGCGGCAGAACCGGGACGGCCGGCGGCTGACGCCGACCGGGCCGGTCAGCCGGCCCGGTCCGCCACCTGGTCGGGGAAGCCGTCGACCAGGCGGCGGGCGTTCGTCCGGGCCGAAGGGGAGTGCGCGCACGTGGCACTCCCTTCCCCGTGGGGTCCGCGGACGCGCCGGATCGATGCGAGGGGCTCTTGCCCCGATTCCGCGCCCAGCCTATCGTTTGGGTTCAAATAATATTCTGGAGGTCCCGCATGCTGGACGTCACCCACGAGGAGTGGCTGCGCCGGGCCAAGTCCCTGAACCCCTCCGGCGCCCATCACATCGACGGCGCCGACGAGGACGGATCGGGAGCGGTCTTCGACGCCGTCTCGCCCCGCGACGGCCAGGTACTCACCCAGGTCGCCGACGCCGGCACCGCCGAGGTGGACGCGGCCGTCGCCGCCGCTCGCCGAGCCTTCGACGCCGGCCCGTGGCCGCGCCTCGCGCCCGCCGAGCGCGGCGCGATGCTGCTGCGCATCGCCGACCTGCTCCAGGAGCGCCGGGCCGAGCTCGCGCTCACCGTCAGCCTGGAGATGGGAAAGCCCGTCACCGACGCGTACGGGATCGAACTGCGCGCCCTGATCAACACCTTCCGCTGGTACGGACAACTCGCCGACAAGGTCACCGACGAGTCTCCGCACACCGCGGTGGACGCGCTCGCCCTGGTCACCCGCGAACCCGCCGGAGTCGTCGGCGCGGTCGTCCCGTGGAACTTCCCCCTCACCCTCGCCGGCTGGAAGGTCGCCCCGGCCCTCGCCGCCGGCTGCACGGTCGTCCTGAAGCCCTCCGAGAACTCACCGCTGTCCGCACTGCTCCTGGCCCGGATCGCCACCGAGGCCGGACTGCCGCCGGGCGTCCTCAACGTCGTGGGCGGCACCGGACCCGTCGCGGGCCGGGCGATCGGCCTCCACCCGGACGTCGACGTCCTCGCCTTCACCGGCTCCACCGCCGTCGGACGCCACTTCCTGCACTACGCCGCCGACTCCAACCTCAAGCGCGTCTGGCTCGAACTGGGCGGCAAATCACCCAACATCATCCTTCCCGACGCCTCCGACCTGGAGAAGGCCGCCGCCACCGCGGCCTGGGGCATCTTCTTCAACCAGGGCGAGATGTGCACCGCCCCCTCCCGGCTGCTCGTGCACACCTCGATCGCGGAACAGGTCACCGAGTCCGTCGTACGGCGGGCACGGGAGCTGCGGATCGGCGACCCCCTCGACCCGTCCACCGAGATGGGCGCCCTCGTCGGCGAAGCCCACCTGGGACGCGTACAGGACCACATCGCCGCCGGTCTCGCCGAGGGCGCCCGACTGCGTGCCGGCGGCAACCGCACCCTCACCGACACCGGCGGCAGCTTCCTGGAACCGACCGTCTTCGACCGGGTGGACCCCGGTATGCGGCTCGCCCGCGAGGAGATCTTCGGCCCGGTCCTCTCGGTTCTCACCTTCGACGACGTGGACGAGGCCGTACGTCTGGCCAACGACACCGAATACGGCCTCGCCGCGGGGCTCTGGACCTCCGACCTCTCCACCGCGCACCGGGTCTCCCGCGCCCTGAAGGCCGGCACGGTCTGGGTCAACTGCTACGAGGAGGGCGACCTGACCGTCCCCTTCGGCGGCATGAAGCAGTCCGGCAACGGCCGCGACAAATCCGCCCACGCCCTGGAGAAGTACACGGAACTCAAGACCACCTGGATGCAGTTGTGACGCGCCCCCTGATCGCCGTTCCGGCCCGCTTCTCCGCGACCACCTCCGCGCTGCGGTACGCCGCCGAGGTCAACGCCCGTGCCCTGATCGAGGCGGTGTGGCGGGCGGGCGGTGAACCGGCGACCATCCACCCGACCGACCCCGCCGTCACGGACGTCGCCGGACGCCTCGCCCGCTTCGACGGCGTCCTGCTCCCCGGCGGCGGCGACCTCGCCCCCCACCGCTACGGGGCCGCAGGTACGCACGACAGCGTCTACGACGTCGACGACCTCCAGGATGCCTTCGACCTCGAAGTGGCCCTGAGGGTGCTGGACTTGGGCCTTCCCCTGCTGGCCGTGTGCCGCGGTCTCCAGGTGGTGAACGTCGCTCTCGGGGGCACCCTGGAACAGGACATGGGCGGTCCCGAACGCGAACACCGGCACGTCGTGCACCCGGTGGCCCTCGAACCCGGAACCCTGCTGGAACGGGCCACCGGCGCCCAGAAGGTGGAGGCGTCCTGCTACCACCACCAGCGGGTCGAGCGCCTCGGAACGGGCCTCACGGTCACCGCGCGCGCGGCGGACGGAACAGTGGAGGCCCTTGAACTCCCCTCCACGGAGGGGTGGTTCACCGCCGTGCAGTGGCACCCGGAGGACACCGCACACGAGGACCCGGTCCAGCAGGCGCTGTTCGACGCACTGGTGGATGCGGCCCGGAACCCGCGTGCGGGACGAGGTCGATGTATGACCCGCGGAGGACGCTGACGGCTGCGGGAGCCGACGGTCCTCAGCCCTCAGCCCTCAGCCCTTGGCCCGGCGGCCGCTGCGGCGGCGGGCCGGTTCGGCGCCGTCGAGGAGGGTGAGACGGCGTTCCTCGCCCTCCTCCTCGACCTGGCGTACGACCTGCCGCAGGCCCTCCGCGACGCTGTGGCACTCCTCGGCGCTGAGCCGTGACGCGACGAACGCCTCTTCCTCGTTGAACCGCGGGAACAGGCGCTCCATCAACGCCTCGCCCTCCTCGGTGAGGCTGAGCAGCTTCAGCCGGCCGTCGGACGGATGGCCGGCCCGTGTCATCAGCCCGCGTCCCTCCAGGGTTCGCGAGACGCCGGTGAGCGTGCCCTTGGAGATCCCGGCCTCCTCCGCCACGTGCCGGGTCTCCGTCTCGCCCCAGATCCAGACCACCCAGAGCACGACGAAGGAGGTCCAGGTCAGATCGGCGTCGCGCAGCACCGAGTTCTCCAGGTGCTGGCGGACCGCGGACGCGGCACGGTAGATGTTCGCGACCACCGCCATCTGCTCGCGGTGTATCGGTATGCCGCCCAGCTTCGCAGCTGCCAGCTTCTCCGCTTCGGTGATGGACCGATGGCCGGGCACAGGCGGACTCCCTTGGTCGTTCGGACCCAAATTGTACGGGACGTGTCCAGATTTCCTTCGGAGCGATGTCGAGAGCGGCTCGGCGGCTCTGTTCGAACGTGCGCTCGGGCGGGAGCCTCGGCACGCGTGGTCACCGACGGTGTCCTCGGCGTCGAGGACCGACCGACCGCCGCGACCGGCCGCCGTCTACGTCCTCCGAGGGCGAACTCGTAGGCTGCGGAGGCACGCTCACGAATTTGAGAACACCGGCAGAGTGAGGAACGCGACATGTCCACGTGGACCCGCACGTTACGCGAGGCCGGCGTCACCGAGCCGGACCTGTGCGCCGCGTACGGCCGACAGCGCGCGTTCGTACGGCGCTTCAAGACTTCCGAGTACCTGACCGTCCGGCTGCTGCTCCCGGCTCACCTGCGCCCGTCGGTCGTCGCCGCCGTCGCCTTCATGCACGAGACCGACGAGCGCGTCGACACCGGCACACGCGAGGCGCGAGGCGCGGCCCTGGAGTTGTGGGCGGCCGCCACACGTGCGGTGCTCGACGGCGGGCCCGCCACCGACGCGACGCTCAGGGCGCTCGCGGACACGGCCACACGGCACCCCCGACTACCGTGCTACGTCGAGGGCTTCCTGCGCGGAGCGCGGCACGAGGTCGACTACGACGGCTTCGACACCGACAACGAGCTCCAGTCCTACGTCGACGGATACTCGCTGCCCGGGTTCATGCTCCTGACCTGCCTCCTGGAGCGAGAGGAGTCCGCGGAGGACGAGGCGTTCGTACGCTGCTGCCGTGACCTCATCGAGGCGATGCAGCGCATCGACTTCCTCGACGACCTGGCCGAGGACGCGGCGCAGGGACAGGTGGGCATCCCGAGGAAGGACCTGGAGCGCCATGGCCTGTCGGTCGAGGTCCTGCGGAGTCCTACGGACGCCGACCGTGCGCGGCTGGGTCGGCTCATCGCGGAACAGGTCGAACTGGCACGCCCACGACTGGCCGCGAGCGCGGAGTGCGTGGACCTGGTGACACCGCGGACGCGCCCCTTCGTCACCGCCCTGCTGGAGGTGCAGGAACTCCGGCTGCGCGCGGTCGAACGGAAGGGCGGCGGCCTGGTCGACGGCGGCGCGCGTCCGTCCGTACCCACGCTGCTCGGTGTGCTGGCACGCCAGTACCGCGTCGCACGGCGGATACACTAGAGCTCGGCCGGTCCGGGCCCAAGTGCCCCCGTTGGTCAGCCCCTTTCGGCGGGCTGCCCGACCGGCCGCAGTGGGCATCCCGTGCCGATGCGCGTGACCAGGTCGGCCCGCAGCGTGGCGAGTTCGGCGATACGGGTGTCGACGATCCGAAGCTTCTCCTCGAAGAGCGCGGACAGTGCCTCCGCGCTGTCCGGTGCGTCGCGCAGTGTCTCGCCGGTCCGGGCGATCTCCGCCAGGGAGAAGCCGAGAGCCTGCGCGGTACGGACGTACTCGAGCCAGGCCACCGTCTCGGGCCCGAAGTCGCGATACCCGTTGGGCAGGCGCCGGCCCGTGACGAGGCCGACCTTCTCGTAGAACCGGATCGTGTCTCTGGTCATGCCTGCCTGCTCGGCAAGCTCACCGATGCGCATGCCCCTCCACCGGATAGCGGGCTTGACCTTGGAGCGTAGTCCACTGTTTAGCGTGAGGCGTCACTGTCACAAGACCAGCAGGAGTCCTGTCGTGAGCCGTCTTCGCACGCCCGAACGCCCCGGCTACCTCCGCGTCGTGCGGGCGAGTGCCTGGTACGACCTGGCCGTCACGGCCGGATTCGCAACTCCGTGGACCTTCGCCCTGGTTCACGACGCACTGTCGTCGGGCGGCGACGCGCTCGGCCTCGGCGCCCTGCCCGAACTCGACGCGTGGCAGGTCCTGTTCGCCAATCTGATGGGCTCGGTGGTGGTGGTCTGGGCGGTGTTGCGCATTGTCAGGCCGCTGCCGGAGCATGGACTGTTCGACGGCATCGCGCGCGCCCTGTTCGCGACCTGGCAGGCCTACGCACTGGCGCAAGGTGTGTCGCGGCTGGTCTGGCTCTTCCTCGGCATCGAGGTGGCCTTCGGCGTCCTCCAACTCGCGCCGTGGATACGGAGCCGGGACACAGACCCCGTGGGCAAGGGGACAGCCCGACCGACGGACGCGCTCTCGGCACCGTGAGCCGGTGAACCGGAAGGCTCATCCGTCCCGCGTTGACTGCCACGGCCCAGGCCCCGCCGCGCCGGTTCGGAGCGGCGGGGCCTGGGTCCCGTGAGGTCAGTTGGGTGGGTAGTTGAGTGTGCCGGAGTCGGCGGCGTCGACGTATCGGCCGGCGAGGTCGGTGTAGTACGCGTCGGACGGGTTGCCGTCCGAGAGGTCGGCTGTCTTGACGGTCGAGGACGTGGCCGTGCCGTCGGTGGAGACCGCCGCGGCGAAGTCGATGACCCGGCCGGGGTAGTTGTCGAGCAGGGTGGTGTTGACCTGCTCGCGGGCGGCCTCCTGGGCCGCGGTGCCGGGGTGGGCTGCGGTGAACGGCGGGATGGTGGCGAGGTAGACGGTGATGTCGGAGTTCTGGGTGACCGGCTGCTGGTTGAGGTAGATCTGGCCGTCGTCGGTGGCGTACGAGCTCAGTTGGCCGTCGAGGGAGGACAGTCCGCTCTCCACGTCGGTGGCGCAGGTGTCGGCATTGCCGGTGCAGTTCAGGAGGTCGGCGGCGCCGATGGAGACGAGGACGGTGCGCGCGTTGCCTTGGGCCAGCACGCTGCGGTCCTGGGGGTTGAGCGCGTTGACCGGGTTGGGACTGTTGGTGATCCGCGGCAGCAGGCTGTCGCTGTCGTTGCCCGCGTCGAGCACGCCGTAGCGCACGGAGGTGTCTCCGTGGGGATCGCCGACCAGGGCGTCGGTGATCGCGTCGCTCAGGTGATGCCGGCCGTCGTCGCTCGCGGTGTCCCCGTCGACGCTCCGGTCTCCGTAGAGGACCAGCGAGCCGGTGGGGTCGGAGGTGGAGGTGGTGACGTCGATGCCGGAGAGGTACGGCAGGCCGGTGTACGTGGTCCGCGTGTAGTGGGCGGCGGTCGTGTCACCGGTGCGGTCGGCGCGGTCACTGACCCAGACGGGAGTCCGGGCCACGGAGCGGCCGGGCATGGCGGGCGCCTCGCCGCGCACCTGAAGGCTGACGAGCACGGTTGCCTGCTGCGGGACGGTCAGGGTGACCGGGTCGCTGGTGGCGTCGGCGCCTGCCGGAATGGTGACGGAGAGGGAGCCGCCGAAGGTCAGGGCCACTGGTGCCGCGCCCGCGGTGGCGCCGTCCGTGGTGGTGTCCTGGAGGGCGACGGAGGCCGCGTGGAAGGTCACCGGGGTGGCACCCATCGCGTTGGAAAGGTGGATGCGCGCTCCGCTTCCGTCGCCGGTGCCGATGCTGACGTGGGCCGGGATGCGAAGGGTCTGGCTGTCGACGGCCGCTGCGTTGCCGTCGGACAACCGCACCTTGTCGGTGTCCTGGACCGAGGCCCAGGTGCCGACCCAGTGCTGGGCGCTGGATCCGCTGCCGGTGAGGGTCGTCGGCCGTATGCCCAACCCGAGGATGTGCAGGGCGGGTTGGCCCGCCTGGACACCGTCGGTGAACCGGGGAAGGGAGATCTTGCTGACGACCGAGCCGGGGCAGACCAGCGGGACGCTGACGGCGTAGACCTTCGGGCCGGAGCTCGGGCTGGTCTGGGTGTGGTCGCCGTGGTTCTCGTGGACCAGGGTGATCGAGGCCGCGGAGGACGGCCCGGAGAGCCAGTCCGGCACGGTGTCCAGTTCATAGCTCTGGTCGGTCGGGTCGCCGTTGGGGTCCAGGCAGTTGTTCTTGGCGTAGGTGATGGTGCCGGTGGCGCCCTTGGCCGCGTCGCCTGTGGCGAAGGCGAGGAAGACCACGGCGTCGCCGGTGTTGACCACGCCGCTGTCCGGCAGGGTGACGGTCTGCCCGGAGGCCAGCATGTTGTCGTAGGTGCCGGTGCCGAACTTCGGCAGCGTGATGGTGGCGCCGTCGATCGTGACGGCTGTGCCGCTCCGCCAGCCCGCTGTCCTCGTCAGATCGGCGGCGTTGAAGCTGTTGCCGGAGCCGTCGGCGTCGGCGGGGCTGGTCGCGGTGGTGAAGGTGCTGGTGGCGGTGTTGTTCAGACAGCCGCTGGTGTCGTTGATCGCACAGCTCGGCTGGGCCGCCAGCGGGGAGCGAGTGCTGTGCGACGGAGTACGGGATTGAGCCGGGGTGCCGGACGCGGCGTGGGCCGGTGCCGTGGTCGTCAGAGACCCGGCGGCCAGCGCCGCGGCCACGACGGTGACGGCGACGATCGGCCTTGACGCGGAGCGTCTGGAAGCAGGCCTGAATAAGCGGAAGACGGACATGGACGTCGGGATCCTTCCCGGGACACAAGCGGGCCCCCCGTGGGTCCGCGACGCTGTGCATTCTGTGAGGCCGGTATGTGCACAGTCCATTGCTATTCGATCGCCACGAGCCGACCTGTGGTCCGTTTTTGGATCATGTGGCTGGAGATGCGTCGAGAGTTGGGTGATTCCTTTATTTTCCCAGGGACGATTCTTTGCGTTCCGTCTCGCCTTCGAGTCGCTCGTTCCAGGCGCGCAGCTTCTCCGGGTTGCGCACGCCCCAGATACGGGTGATCCGGCCGTCAGCGATCTCGAACGCGGCCACGTTCACGGTCAGCTCCCCGCGCAGCGCCACCAGGCCCGGCCGGCCGTTGACCGAGAGGACCCGTAGCTCCATGCCGGGCGCACGGACGCCGATGTCCGCGATGTAGCGGGCGATCCGCGCCGCACCCTCCACCGGTCGCAGCGTCGCGCCGACCAGGCCGCCGCCGTCCGCGACCATCACCGCGCCCGGGTCCAGCAGGCCGACCAGGGCGGGGATGTCCTGCCGCTCCCACGCCTGTTTGAATTCCCGGACGATCCGCGCCTGCTCGGCGCTGGGCACCGGCGCGGACCGCACGGCGCGGACGCGGCGGCGTCCCGAGGAGGCCAGCTGCCGACAGGCGGCCGGTGAGCGCTCCACGATCGCGGCCACGTCGTTGAAGGGGTACTGGAAGACGTCATGCAGCACGAAGGCCACGCGCTCGGCCGGAGTCAGCGCCTCCAACACGACGAGGAAGGCCATGTCCACCGACTCGTCCAGCACGATCTGGTCCGCCGGGTCGGTCGTCTCCGCTCTCCGCCCCGGCAACTGTGCGGCGTCGGGCAGCGGTTCGGGGATCCACTCGCCCACGTACCTCTCGCGTCGTGCACGGGCTGAGCCCAGCACGTCCAGGCAGATACGGCCGGTCACCGTGGTCAGCCAGGCCCGGGGCGAGGCGACGTCCGCGCGCCGCTCCGGCGTCAACGCGTACCAGCGGGCGAGCGCTTCCTGCACCGCGTCCTCGGCCTCGGCCAGCGAGCCCAGCATCCGATAGGCGACGTTCGTCAGCCACGGGCGCTCCTGTGCGACGGCGTCGGTCACCGTGTCTCCCTCACTCGAACCCGATGCCCATCATGATCGTCACCGGCCCCGCTAAGGGCAACGGATCGGGTCGCCTCACATTCTCGGCACCTGCGTCGTCGTATCCGCGACGGCACACAGGCGAGCAGAGGAAGACACCGTGGCCACGCAGACCATCTCCCAGCCGAGCAGCACCTTCTACCCGGCGTTCGTCCGTATCGCGGTCGCCGCGCAGACACTGACGTTGTTCTTCCAGGCGGCCACCGCCGGCCTTCTGCTCTCGCACCACCTCGGCGTCCTGCACGCGGTCGGGGCACGGGTCATGTACGGCGCTGCCATGCTGTACGTCCTGGCCGCCATACTGGCCTGGCGCCCGGGTGGCGGCTCGCCCAAGCCGATCCTCTACGGCGCCACGTTCCTGGTCCTCGCCTCGGTGCAGGTGGTTCTCGGGATCACACACACCTTGAGCCTGCACGTTCCACTGGGTGTGCTCATGTTCGCCATGAGCTTCTACCAGCTCGGCCGCGAACTGGCGGCCCGCCACCGCGTGGGGTGAGGCCGGTCCGGTTCGTCGCCGTCTCACGTCGAAGGGGAGGCACGGTGCAACGCAAGGCTGTCGCGGTCCAGGGGGACCGCGTTTCGGAGTGGGGCTGGTTCCTGGCTTGGCTCGCGGTCGGCGGGTGTCTGGCCCTCGGGCTGGCCGCCCTGCTGTCGGTGGGGGTGGCCCTGATCGCCCTGGCCGCCGTGGCCGCGGTCCTCCTGCTCCGGAAAGGGCACAGAAATGCCCTGGTCGGAGCCGTCGCGGGCCTCGCTCTGCCGCTCTTCTATCTCGCCTACCTGAATCGTGGCGGTCCGGGGGACGTGTGCCACGCCACGGCCGGGGGGAGTACGTGCACCGAGGAGTACACACCGGTGCCGTTCTTGATCGCCGGTTGCCTCCTCTTCGCCGCCGGCGTCGTGACCTTCCTCGTACTCGATCGCCGGCGCAGGGGTGGGCGCCGACCGAGGGCGTAGCCCGGCCGACAGGAGGGGTGTGCCCCAGCCGCCGCTTCTTGATCGATCCGGGCCCCGAAAAGCGTTCGTCGGCGTCTTCCGGCCGCGCTAGCCTCGCCGGTCATGGGAGCACGAGCGCAGTACGTGGTGGTCGAGAACGGTGCCTGGCAGCGGTACTACTCGCACTGGGCCGCCAACCGGATGGTGCACGACCTCCTGCCCGGTCCGGCCGCGGCGACACGCTGCTTCCGTGCCAACCAGGAGACCGACGAATGGCTCGACGACGTGTGGTGCGAGGGCGCCGCACTCGTCGACCACGATCGCCGGGTCCTGCTCTGGTTCGCCTTCGCGGAGAGCTGGGCCGACCACCTCGCCGCCCGCGCCGTACTGGCCAGGACCTGGCCCGGCTGGGACGTCCGCTTCGCGCACGACGGGATGGGCGATCTGACCCACCACCTGGGCCTCGAAAGGGACTTGACCCGTTCGCCCGGTTGGTTCGAGACCTTCGAACCTTCCTGGTTCGCGGACACCGAGGACACCGAGCCCTGGTCCGTCGTCTCCCTGCGTCTGCCCGACGGAAGCGTTCGCGCGTGGGGCAGCGGTCGGGAGCCCGTCGAGCACGTCGCCGACGGCCCCGGTCTGATCGACCTGCTCCTGGCGTCGCCGGCCACCCCTCGTCTCACGGACATGCCGTACGGCGGCGTCCACTTCGAGCCGCGGGCCCGCACCGTCTCCCTCTGGGCGGTGGGGACCGTGGCCGGCATCCACGACTGGCCGTTGCCGGGCTGGGAGAACTGGACCCTGGACTTCCGCGGCGACGACCACACCCAGCAGGCCCGCTTGCTCCCGGTGGACTTCCCCTTCCCCCAACCTCCGCTCACGACCGCGCTGTTGAGTCTCGGCAACAGGCTCGGGAACCCGTCTCCCGACAACGGCGCGCTCATGGCCCGCGCCACGAGCGCACCAGGTCCGGAGGGGACCACCCCTGTGGTGAACCCCGCCGCACTGGTACCGCACGAGCCGGTCGATCCCACCCCGGCCGAACTGGCCATGCTGAGCACGGCAGTTGACGCACTGGTCGCAGGGACGGAGGCCGGCTGATCACCACGTCAGCGGCACGGGGGCAGCTCCCGCGGCCGCCGCGGTGCCGTCCATCGGCCCCAAGGGTGACGCGGAGGGTGTGGACGGCGCAGATGGTCAGGCGGGTGGCAGCGGCTGCTCCGTCCAGACGGTCTTGCCGTCGTGGGCGTAGCGGGTGCCCCACCGCTCCGTCAGCTGCGCGACCAGGAAGAGCCCGCGGCCACCCTCGTCCGTACTGAGGGCCCTTCGGAGGTGAGGGGACGTGTGGCTGGTGTCGGACACCTCGCAGATCAGGCACTGCGTACGGATGAGGCGCAGGGTGACGGGGCCGTCCCCGTACCGGTAGGCGTTGGTGACGAGCTCGCTCGCGACCAGCTCGGTGGTGAAGACCATGTCCGAGAGCCCCCACTCGGTCAGTTTCGCCGTGATCAGCTCCCGGGCGCGGGAGGCGGCGGTCGCTTCCAGGGGCAGCTGCCATGTGGCGACGTTCTCCGGCGGCAGTACCCGGGTGCGGGCGATGAGCAGCGCGATGTCGTCGGTGGGGCGGCGGTCGACGGGCAGCAGCGCTTCGACCACGCCGTGGCAGGTGCTCTCCAGGGGATCGTCGCAGTGGGCGAGACATGTGTGCATCTTCTCCAGCGCGGCATCGATGTCGCCGTCGCGCGCCTCCAGGAGACCGTCGGTGTAGAGCGTGAGCAGGCTGCCCTCGGGGAGGTCGAGTTCGTACATCTCGAACGGCAGCCCGCCCAGGCCGAGCGGTGGTCCCGCGGGCAGGTCGAGCACGGTCACCTGGCCGTCCGGCGTGGACACCAAGGGTGCCGGATGGCCGGCGCGTGCCAGGGAGCATCGCCGGGAGACCGGATCGTAGACCGCGTAGACGCACGTGGCCCCGAGCGTCTGCTCGATCGACGCCGGGTCGCCCTCGGCGTTGGTCTCCAGTTCGGCGGCGAGCAGGCTGACCAGATCGTCCAGCCGGGCCACCACCTCGTCCGCCTCCAGGTCGAGGCTGGCCAGGGTGCGTACGGCGGCGCGCAGACGCCCCATCGAGGCCGCGGCGTGGATTCCGTGGCCGACCACGTCACCCACCACCAGGGCGACCCGGGCCCCGGACAAGGGGATCACGTCGAACCAGTCGCCGCCGATGCCCGGTTCGCCGCTCGCCGGGAGGTACCGGCAGGCCAACTCCGCGGCCGGCAGGTCGGACACCGCGCCCGGCAGCAGGCTGCGTTGCAGCGTCAGAGCGGCGCTCTGCTGCTGGGTGAAGCGGCGCGCGTTGTCGATGCACACGGCCGCACGCGAGGAGAACTCATGGGCCACCGTGGCATCGTCCTCCTCGAAAGGCTCCGAATGGCGTACGCGCCACAGGCTCACGACGCCCAGTACGAGGCCGCGTGCGAGCAGGGGTACGGCGATCAGGGAGTGAACGCCGAGACCTACGGCGATCTCGATGCGGCGCCGGTCCATGGCGTACCACTCGGGGCGCAGCGACAGGAGCCGTTCGAGAACCGGGCGGCGCTCCGCCAGGCAGCGCGCCTGCGGGGAGTCCGGGAGGAGCGGGACCACCTCGCCCTCCTGGTACGGGACCCTTGATTCGGGGGGCGACAAGGCCACTCGCAGGAGCGCGCCGGCCGTGTCCGAGGGCAGCTCGTCACCGAGAGCCACCGGCTTCAGGAGGTCGACCGAGCAGTAGTCGGCCAGTCCTGAGGAGGCCACCTCGGCCAGTTCCCTGGCCGTCTGCGTCACGTCGAGCGAGGTTCCGATCCGGGCGCTGGCCTCGTTCAGCAGAGTGAGCCTGCGTCGGGCCTGATAGCGCTGGGTGATGTCCTCGATCGTCTCCGCCACGCCGAGGACCCGGCCCGAGGAGTCCTCCATCCGGAACGCGGAGACGGACACCATCCGTTCCCGCCCCGGAGCATGGCGTGTCCGGGCCGACTGCTCCGTGAAGATCAGCGGCTCGCCGGTCTCCAGGACGTGGCGAACCCGCTCATCGGCCGGACCCGCGTCCTCGTCGACCAGGAACTCACCGGAACGACGGCCCACCGGCGCGTCGGCTGTGATGCCGCTCGCCTTCGCGATCGCGCGGTTGATCCGGATCACCTTCCGGTCCGGGCCGTGGATGGCCAGACCGATGGGGGACCGGTGGTACAGGCCGTCCAGCAGCGCGCGGTCCCGCTGCCAGGCGGCGACTTCCGTGGCAGGGGCACCGACCAGGAACCACTCCTGACGGTCTCCCTCACGGGTGATCGCACGGGCCCGGAACCCCATTTCCACACGCCGCCCGTCGCGGTGCCGTACGCGCAGGACTCCGAACCAGCCGCCCGCCCTCATGGCACTCACGACGACGGACCGCGCGACGGGCAGGTCACGCGCGTCGACCAGGAGGTCCCGCCAGGGCCGTCCGATCACTTCCTTGGTCCGGTAGCCCAGCAGCTCCTGCGCACGGCCGCTCCAGCCCACCACCGTGCCGTGATCGTCGAGCACGGCCCAGGCGGCATGCCCGAGGGCGAACGGATCCTCCGGACTCTCGCTGAAATCCATCGAAGGTGTCCCCATAACCACCTCTTCGTCTCAGTGACTCCGATGTTCCTCCTCCCGGTCCCCGTCCGCGACTCTCCCTGATCCATGACGAGCCGTGTCGGCGAGCGCTTTCGGAAGGGTCGGCCCCCGTCAGCCGGCCGCGGGGATCAGCCCGACCCGGTAGGCGAGGACGACCGCCTGGACCCGGTCGCGCAGGCCGAGCTTGGCCAGGATCCGTGAGACGTACGTCTTGACCGTCTCCGGGGTGATGAACAGCGCCGCGGCGATCTCCGCGTTCGACAGCCCCTCGGCGATCTGCCGGAGCACGTCCAGCTCGCGGGGTGTCAGCGCGCGCACGAGCCCTTCCCTGGCCGCCGGCCGGGCGGTGTCGGCCGGCCGCAGGTGTTCGGCGAAGTGACCGATGAGGTGGCGCGTGACGGCGGGCGCCAGCAGGGCCTCGCCCCGGGCGACCGTCCGGATCCCGTTGACCAGCTCCGCGGGAGGCGCGTCCTTGAGGAGGAAGCCGCTGGCTCCGGCCCGCAGCGCGTCGTAGACGTAGGCATCGATGTTGAACGTCGTGACGACCAGCACCTTCGGAGGGGTCCCGGCGTCGGGACCGGCCAGTTGCCGGGTCGCCTGGATGCCGTCCAGCAGGGGCATCCGGATGTCCATCACCACCACGTCGGGCCGCAGCCGCCGTGCGGCGTCCACCGCCGCGTGCCCGTTCTCGGCCTCCCCGACGACCTCGATGTCGGGCTGCGCGGAGAAGATGGTGACGTAGCCGGTCCGTACCAGTGCCTGGTCGTCGCAGACGAGTACGCGGATGGGTTGCGGCGCATCGCTCACGGGGTCACTCCTGAACGGGCTTGGACGGAAGGGTTGCGCGGACCTCGAACCCGCCCTCGGGCCGGGCTCCGGCCTCCAGTTCACCATCGAGCATCCTCACCCGTGCGCGTAATCCGGCCAGACCTCGTCCGCCCGCCGGGCCGGGCTTTCGCGTGACCGGTACGGTCCCGGGGGAGGCGGCGGGCGCGTCGGTCGCCACCTCGATCTCGACGTGCTCCGCGCGGTGCCGGACCAGGACGTGGGTCCTCTGCCCGGACGCGTGCTTCATCGCGTTGGTGAGCGCTTCCTGCACCACGCGGTACGCGGCCAGCTCCACGTCCACGGACTGTGCCCGCCGCTCGCCCTGCTCGCTGAACTCGACCGGCTGACCCGACCTGCGGGCCTGTTCGACCAGGTCGGCCACTCGTCCCAGGGCCGGGGCCCGGTCCGCGCGCGCCGGGTCGGCGGCCGCGGACTCACCGGTCGCCTCCAGTACGCCGAGCAGGTACCGCAGTTCCGTCAGGGCCAGGCGGCCGGTGTCGCTGACGGCCGCCAGCCCTTCCCTGGCCCGCTCCGGCGCGGAGGTGAGCAGGAACTGCGACGCGTCGGACTGGACCACCATGGCCGTCACATGGTGGGTGACCACGTCGTGCAGCTCGCGGGCGATCCGTGCCCGCTCCGCGGCCGCGGCCGATTCGGCGGCCAGCCGCCGCCGCTCCACCTCTTCAACTCGTCGCGTCCGCGCGGCACTTCCCACCAGCCAGATCGCGGCCAGCGTCAGATAGAACGCCAGATAGTCAGGGAATTCCAGGGGCGAGCCGAGGTGGTTCAGGACGACGGCCAGTACGGCGTAGGCCGTACTCGCCGCGACGGTCACCGTGCGGCGGAGGCCGGCCTGATGGGCCCCGGTGGAGTACAGCGCGAGATACAGCCCCACACTCCCGAACGTCGTCGCGAAACCCAGCGCCTGGTGCACGGCGAACGCGCCCGCGACGACGGCCAGACAGGCGGCGGGCCACCGGCGGCGGGCCGCGAGCGGCAGGGTCTGCGCCAGGATCAGCCCGACGCCCAGCGCGTTCGCCGGCCGCTCGGGCAGATCGCCGATCTGCCCCCCGATCTTCGACAGGGTCGGCACGAAGGCCAGCAGGGTGAGCACCAGGGCAAGGACGCCGTCCTTGACGGAGGCGTCCCGCTCACTCCACCAGACAACCGGGGCCCGGAGCAGCGGCGGACTCCACAGCGTCTGACGGGACATCATTTCCCTTTCCTCCAGCCGGACTTGCTCAGTGCCGGGCCCGCCGCCGCGGCAGCAGACCGCCGTTCCGGCGGGCGAGGACGATCATACGGACGGTGATCAGTACGCTGAGGGCGATGGGCACGATCGACGTCTCCAGGCCGAAGGCGCCGCCGTTCAACAGGGCGGAACCATGGACGTCGACGGTGTAGAGACCCTCGGGCGTGTGTCCGGAGACCGGGATGCCGAGCAGTTGCTCGGCGGTGTTCCAGGTGAAGTGCAGGCCCGCGACGAACCAGATGCTACGCCGCCACAGGAACGCGGCACCGAGCATGACGCCCGCCTCGACGGCGATCGCCACCGCGCTCCACCCGTTGGCCCCCGGAGCCACCAGGTGGGCGACGCCGAAGAACAACCCGGTGATCGCGATGGCGGCCCGGCTGCCCCACAACCGCTCCAGAGCCTGGACCGCGAGGCCGCGGAACAGCAGCTCCTCGGTGACCGCGGCGCCGATCTGCACCATGACCGCGGACCACACGACCGGCACGAAGCCGTTGCCCGCCCAGGAGAACGAGTAGCCGCCGAAGATGGTGATCAGGAGGGTGGACACGAGGATGAAGCCCAGACCGATCCCGCCGCCGAGCACCACCTCCCGGCCCGCCCCGCGCCGGGCGATCTCCGGCGTGGAGCGTCGTGCGACGAAGCGCATGACCGCCCAGTACACGGCGACCGCGGTGGCCGCTCCCAGCGCCGGCACCGGACCGGGGCCCGTCGCGGTCAGGCCCGAGACGAGACCGACACCGACCATCCCCGTCAGCATCCAGCCGAGCGGCGACCGAACGATCCGGCCGAACCGGCCGCCCCGGCCGTCGACTTCCTCGACCGGGCCCGCGTCTTCGCCCTGCGGTGCGGTGGACGTCCTGTCCATCATGGCCTCCCCGTGTGGTGGTGGTCGCGCCGGCGGCGACCTGACCACCACGCTAGGGACGGGCCGGCGTCCGCGATTCACCCCCATGGGGACAATCCCTGTAGCTCTCACGGGGGATGCGGCGACACCACCCGCGGATCACGACCTGGTAAAAGGAGTACCCCGTGGGGGGCTAGGCGGCGCGGGCGAGGGCACACGGCATTCCGCGGCACCGATCGGTGCCGGTCCTCGAAGGAAGAGAGAAACCCGTGTACGTGAGCCTGGGAACCGTCGTCCTGATCATCATCGTGGTCGCCGTCGTCATGATGCTGCGCCGTCGCTGAGCCGCGCCGGCGGACGGGTCCGTCGAAGGGGACCACCCGGTGTTCGTGAAGTCGTCCTGGAATTGCCCGGCATGCCTTCCCGGAACCCGGGTACGTGAACTGGCGCCGATCGCCAAGAGGCAGCGGTACGGGGGCTACAACGCATGGGAGGGCTCTGAGATGACGGTCACCGAGGTGGCGGAGGCGCGGACAGTGGCGCTGCCGGAGATAGCGGACCCGTCCCAGGTCGCTCCCAAGGACGCCCGCCGGATGTCCCGGCTGTTCTTCGATCAGCTCGCCGTTCTCGAAGAGGGCACGGCGGAGTACCAGTACGCCCGCAACACGCTGATCGAGATGAACATCTCCCTGGTCCGCTTCGCCGCGGCGCGTTTCCGCAGCCGCGGCGCGGACGAGATGGAGGACATCGTCCAGGTCGGCACCATCGGACTGATCAAGGCGATCGACCGGTTCGAGCTCACCCGCGAGGTCGAGTTCACCTCCTTCGCGGTGCCCTACATCGTCGGTGAGATCAAGCGGTTCTTCCGCGACACCTCCTGGGCCGTGCACGTGCCCCGCCGGCTCCAGGAGGCCCGCGTCCAGCTCGCCAAGGCCACCGAGGAACTGCGCAGCCGGCTCGGCCGTACCCCCACGGTCAAGGAACTGTCCGAGCTGATGTGCCTGACCGAGGAAGAGGTCAACGAGGCACGCCTCGCCTCCAACGGCTACAACTCCAGCTCCCTGGACGCGGCCATCAGCACGAACAACAACGACGGCGAGAGCGCGCTGGCCGATTTCATCGGCATGGAGGACAACGCCCTCGAACTCGTCGAGGACTTCCACGCGCTCGCCCCGCTCATCGCCCGACTGGACGAGCGTGAGCGCCGCATCATTCACATGCGGTTCGTCGACGAGCTCACCCAGGCACAGATCGGCGAACACCTCGGCGTCTCGCAGATGCACGTCTCCCGTCTGATCTCCCGTACCCTCGCCAAGCTGCGCCAGGGGATGGCGACCACGGGCTGATCCAGAGCGCCGACCGAGGAGTCAACTCTTGAATACGCGGCCCGGTCCGAGGCGTTCGCGCCGTCGGGGTTCGAAAACTCCGGGCCGTCGGACGGGGTCCAAGCGGTGACGTAGGGGCCGGTGCTGGAGCCGAGAAGTCAACTGCGTTGGTTTCAGCTTCAGTTGTTGACGTCTGGAGGGTGCGGAGATACAACCCGGAGAGAGCGCTCTCCGTCTGCTGTAGCTCCGCCCCCCACACGCCGACCCGGCATGAGGAGATCCCGCATGCAGTCCTTGGCCAGCGCCCCACCGCAACGACCGCCGGGCGGAACCGCCCGCCCCCGTACGGCTCTCGCTCTCGTCGTCGTCCTGCTCGCCGCCTGCGTCGCCTTCCTGAGCCCCGCGCCCGCGCACGCCGCCGACCAACTGCTGTCCCAGGGGAAGCCCGCCGCGGCCTCCTCGACCGAGAACGGCTCGTTCCCGGCCGGGGCCGCGGTCGACGGCAACACCGGCACCCGGTGGTCCTCGGCCTTCGCCGACCCGCAGTGGCTGCGCGTCGACCTCGGGTCGGTCCAGCAGCTGACCCGCGTCACCCTGAACTGGGAGGCCGCCTACGCCACCGCCTTCCAGATCCAGACCTCCACGGACGCGAACACCTGGGCCACCGTGTACTCCACGACGGCCGGCACCGGCGGCACCCAGAACATCACCGTCACCGGCAGCGGCCGCTACGTGCGCATCCTCGGAACGACGCGGGCCACCCCGTACGGCTACTCCCTGTGGGAGTTCCAGGTGTACGGGCCCGGAGGCACCACCACCCCGCCGGACTCCTTCTGGGGCAGCACCGGCGACATACCCGCCGCGAACAACGCCGTCGAGGTGAAGATCCTCAACCGCACCAACGGCAAGTACCCGGACAGTCAGGTGTACTGGAGCTTCAACGGCCAGGTGCACTCCATCGCCGAGCAGCCCTACCTCGACATGCCGGCCAACTCCGCGGGCCGCATGTACTTCTACCTCGGGTCGCCCAACGGCCCGTATTACGACTTCATCGAGTTCACCGTCGGCAACAACGTCTTCAACGGCAACACCACCCGGGTCGACGCCTTCGGCCTCAAACTGGCCATGCGCCTGCACTCCAAGGACGGTTACGACGTCGAGGTCGGTGAGAACCGGCAGACGTTCGCCGAGGACCGCGCGACGACCTTCCAGCGGTTCACAGCAGCCGTCCCCGACCAGTTCAAGGTACTGGCGCAGACCCAGTCCCCGTACCGGATCATCGCCCCCGGCAGCGACCCGAGCTTCCGGGCCGGCGGCGCCAACGCCAACTACTTCACCTCCTACGCCCAGTCCGTGGGCGTGAACGCCGCCACCTCCGACATCTTCGGCTGCGCGGCGGCGCTCGCGGGCAACCCGAACATGTGCGCCGCCCTCAACCGTCACGTGGCGACGCTGCCCGCCTCCCAACAGGGCGATGCCGCGCAGTTCTTCAAGGCGGCGCCCGCCAACTACTACGCCAGGTTCTGGCACGACAACGCCATCAACAACCTGGCCTACGGCTTCCCCTACGACGACGTGGCGGGCCAGTCCTCGTTCGTCTCCCACGGCAGCCCGCAGTGGCTGCTGGTCGCCGTCGGCTGGTAGCGGCGGCAGCGGGCGCGGGGCGGCTCGGCCCCGTGCCCGCGGCGAAGGAGCCGATTCAGCGCAGAGGGTCGATCACGACGCCGGGATTGAGGATTCCGGACGGGTCCAGCACGGCCTTGCCCGCCCGCAGGGCGGCGGCGAAGAGGTCCGGGCGCTGCCGGTCGTACCACGGCCGGTGGTCCCGGCCCACCGCGTGGTGGTGCGTGATGGTGGCCCCGTGCGCGAGCAGCGCCTCGGACACCGCCCGCTTGATCTCGTCCCACTGCTCCACGGTCCTGCCCCACGCTCCCGCGGCGTAGACCCCGAAGTACGGGGCGGGACCGTCGGGATAGACATGGGTGAACCGGCAGGTCACGACCCCCGTGGCGCCGACCTGGCGCATGGCGTCCCGGGCCGCGCCGTCCACGGCCGCGCGCAGCGCGTCGAACCGGTCCCAGGTACAGGCCGTCTCGAACGTCTCGACGATCATGCCCTGGGCCGCGAGGGCGTCCCGCTGGTACGGCATCCGCAGGAACGACGAGCGCCAGGTGTCGGCCGCCGAGGTCCGCGCGGCCGTGTCCGCGGTGTCGGTGTGGCGTGCCGGCTCCGACAGCGTGCCCCCGTGATCGTGGCAGAGTTCCAGGGCGCGTTCCATCGAGGCGGTGACGGGGTGGTCGGCGGACTCGAAGCCGAGGACCAGGACCGCGGTCGGACTGCCCGCGTTGATGAACGCCTCCATCGGGTCCAGCAGGCGGCAGTTGGCCGGATCGAGCCCGGACTGAGCGAGGGCGCGTACGGCCCGGACGCCCGCCTCGTAGTCCTTGAACGCCACCGACGCCCCGGACCGCCAGCGCGGCCGGTCGTGAAGGCGTAGCCAGGCCTGGGTGATGACACCGAGCGATCCCTCGGAACCGAGGAACATCCGGTCGGGCGAAGGACCGGCACCCGATCCTGGGAGACGGCGGCTCTCGACCACCCCGGCGGGAGTGACCACCCGCAGCGACTCGGTGAGGTCGTCGATGTGCGTGAGGCGGGTCGCGAAGTGGCCGCCGGCCCGGGTCGCCAGCCAGCCGCCGAGCGTGGAGAACTCGAAGGACTGGGGGAAGAACCGGAGCGTGTACCCGTGGGGCCTGAGCTGCTCCTCCAGGTGGGGGCCGAGGACGCCGGCCTGGACGAGCGCCGCGCGGCTGGTGCCGTCCACCTCCAGGACCCGGTCGAGGGAGCCGAGATCCAGGCTGACCACCCCGGCGTACTCCGCGCCCGTACGGGGTTCGACGCCTCCTACCACCGAGGTGCCGCCGCCGTACGGGACGACCGCGATCCCCGCGCCGTCGCACCACTCCAGCGTCCGCAGGACCTCGGCCTCCGAGGTGGGGCGCACGACGAGGTCCGGCACATGGGGCAGCCGGCCGAGCAGCGCGCGCACGACGTCACGGAACGCCTGGCCATGGCTGTGCGCCAGCCGGTCGCGGGTGTCGTACGAGGCCAGCCGGGCCAGCGCAGGCGGAGCGGTGACCCCGCTCGGGGCCACGTCGAACGACTCCACCGGTGGGGCCTCGTGGACGGTCAGGTCCGCGTCCGGAAGCAACTCGGCCGTGCGGCGGGTGAGTTCGGCGCGCTCGGCCCCGGTCACCGCGTCCTCGACGTTTCCCCAGCCCCACCACGAACGCGTCCTGCCGCTCATCGTTCTCCCCAGGTCCCTTGAATGGAACATCGCCGTATCGGATGCACTGAACTGAACTTCGGGTAACTTACCGGTCGGTCACTTTGGCATAGGGTGGGAACATGAGCAAGCAGGCGAGGGCCACGCAGGGCGTGGGCACCAAGGGGATGCCCCGCAAGGACCGGGAGCGGCTGATCCTGGAGGCGGCCGCCGAGGAGTTCGGTGCGAAGGGCTACGCGCGCGGGTCGACCGCGCAGGTGGCGGCACGGGCCGGCATCACCAAACCCATGATCTACGAGTACTTCGGGTCCAAGGACAGCCTCTATCTGACCTGCCTCGACGAGGCCGGCACCCATCTGGTCGACGCCGTCGCGTCCGCCCAGCAGGGACCCTCCGACCTCTCGCGCGCCGTGCGCACCCTGGAGGCCGTCTTCCGTGCGCTCGAATCGCGCCTGCACGACTGGGAGCTCGTCTACGACAGGACGCTCCCGGCCGAGGGCCCGCTGCCCGCGGCCGCGGCCGGGTACCGGAGGGAACTGAACCGGATGGGCGCGGTGGGCGTCGCGGAGTTCCTGCACGCCTCCCCGGCCGTCGAACCGCTCGACGCCGACCTCGTCACGCATCTCTGGTACGGGACCGTGAGCGCCGCCGTCGCCTGGTGGCGGCATCATCCCGAGCAGACGGCCGACGAGATGGCGGCGCGCTTCGAACGGATCGTCGCGGTGCTCTGCCCGGACCTGTGGGCTGCGCCCGCGCCTCTCACGCCCTGACGGAGCATCCCGTCGGCGGGGCCTTTCGGCGGGACCCCTCAGCGGGACCGGAGGTTCTCAGACGTGCTCAGCCGCGGCCTCCGCCCCCGTGACGGACGCCGCGGCTCGGCGGGGGAGGAGCACAGGGGTCGCCAGCAGGAGCACCCCCGCCAGGGCGATCGCGGTGCGCGGGCCGAGCAGCGCGCCGAGTACGCCCCACAGCGCCGTCAGCAGCGCGGTCGAGGCCTTGGTCGTCACCGCCCAGGCGGTCAGCGTGCGGGTGACCCGGTCGTTCGCGGTGCGTTCGAGGCGGTAGGTGGAGGAGACGGGGTTGAACACCCCGCAGCAGAAGATGAGCCCGAGCTCGACACCCATGACCAGCAGCAGCCCTCCCGTGCCCGGCCTCAGGAAGGCCAGGCCGATCGGCCAGACGGCGCGCAGAGCCCCGGACGCGGTCATGACCTGGTGCTGTCCGAACCGGGTGACCAGCGGGCGGGCCAGCCGGGAGCCGAGCAGACCGCCGATCGAGGGCGCGGCGAACGCGAGACCGTACTGCCACGGTGAGAAGCCGAGCCTGCCGAGCATCAGGACGGCGACCAGCGGCTGGGCGGCCATCACCAGGGCGTTGAACGAGGCGGTGTTGAAGAACAGCGGACGCAGGGTGGGGTCGGCGAGGATGTACCGCCAGCCGTCGAGCAGGTCCGAGGCCCGCATCCGCGCGGCCCGACGGTGTTCGGGCCGCGGCTCGTGGCCGCCCGTCGCGCGGATGCCCAGAGCGGAGAGCAGATAGCTGACCCCGTCGGCCACCACCGTCGCCACCGGACCCAGGAGCCCGACCGCCGCGCCGCCGAGCGGTGGGCCGATGATCGTGGTCGTCCAGGCCGTCGACTCGAACCGGGCTCCGGCGATCAGCAGGTCCCCGGCCGGTACCAGCGTCTTCAGATACGCGCCGGACGCGGCGCGGAAGGTGATGTCGGCCGCCGCGACGACGACGGAGACCAGCAGGAGCTGGACGAAGGTGAGCGCATCGAGCGCGAAGGCGACGGGGACCGTCGACAGTGCGGCGAACCGGACCAGGTCCATCGCGATCAGCACCGGACGCTTGCGGCGGAACTCCACCCACGGGCCCAGCGGCACCGCGACGGCCGCGCCCACCGCGGCCCCCACCGAGGCGAGAGCGGCCACCTCGGCCGGTCCTGCGTGCAGAACGCGGATGGCGATCAGCTCGAAGGAGCCGAAGGCGAGCCAGGTGCCGAGCGCGCTGGCCCCGTAGGCTCCCCACAGCCACCCGAACGGCCGCCCCAGCCGGTGCCCGCTCCTCATGCCCGACACCCCTCGCTCCGCAACCGTACCGCCGATCCGTGTCCGAGGACCGATCCGTGTCCGAGGACCGATCCCTGTCCGCGGACATCAAAGCGAGAACCGCGACCGGGGATCAAACAACCGCGGGACCACAGGCCACAACCAACGGTTGTAGCGCCGGGCCGTGTCCGCCTAGGGTGGGCAGGTGGACCTCGACACTGTCAGGACCTTCGTCGCCGTCGCCGACGCGGGGCGGTTCCAGGAGGCCGCCGCCGACCTCGCGGTCACCCAGCAGGCCGTCTCCAAACGCGTCGCCGCGCTGGAACGGGCCCTGGGAGTGCGGTTGTTCACCCGCACCCCGCGAGGCGCCGAGCTCACCATCGACGGGCAGGCGTTCCTGCCCCACGCGCGCGAGCTGCTGCGGGTGTCCGAACGGGCGGTCGCCTCCGTGCACACCGGCCGCCGTCCGCTGCGTGTCGACATCATCGCCTCGCGCGGCGCCGCCTCGGGCCTCATGCGCGGCTTCCACCGTGCGCACCCCGAGGTCGATCTCGACGTGGTGATGCTGTTCGACATCGAGAAGGCCGTCGGGGCCGTCCTGTCCGGCGAGCTCGACGCGTCCTTCCGCGCCGTCGCCGCACCGGGCAGACCGCTTCCCGAGGACATCGAGTCCGTACGGGTTCTCGACGAACCGCTCCTGCTGCTCACCGGTCCCGCCCACGCGCTGGCGGGAGCCCGTTCGGTGACCGTCGCCGAGCTCGTCGGGCACCGGATCTGGATGCCGGGCATCGTCCCCGGCACCGAGTGGGCCGCCTATTACGACGACCTGGTCGCCGAGTTCGGTCTCACCATCGAGGCGACCGGCCCCAACTTCGGCTCCGACGCGCTCCTGGAGGCCATCGCCGACACTCCGGCGCTCGCCACCTTCATGAGCGAGCGGACTCTTCCCCGGCTGTCCCCGGCGGGTACCCCCGGCGTCGGGGCGGCCGGGCACGGTCTGCGCCTGATCCCGGTGACCGACCCGACCCCCGTCTACCCGCACTCGCTGCTGTGGCACCGCGACCATCCGCACCCGGCACTGGCCACCCTGCGCGCCCACCTCGCCACCGCGTCGACCGGCCACGACGCGGCCGGGACCTGGACCCCGGACTGGGTCATCCCGCGCTGAGTCGTGCCCTCCACGATCGTCAGGGCGCGGTGGGCCCGTCTGCCGTCGCCCGCAGGAGCTGGTCCAGCGAGGTCGCCCGGTGCCCCGTGAGGTCCTCGACGGCGGTGGTCACGGCGGCGAGCGATCCGTCGGCGATCGCCGCGTAGGTGGACACCCAGGCGTCGAGCTGCCAGTCGGGAGCCCCGTACACCGCGCGGGAGGTGTAGGCCTCCTCGGTCGTCTCCGGGACGTAGGAGACCGGCCGCTCGCCGACGGCGGTGAGGATACGGGCCACTTCGCTGAGGGTGAGGGACTCCGGTCCCGTGAGCTCGTACGTACGGCCGGTGTGCGGAGCCGGATCGCGCAGCACCGCCACCGTGGCGTCGGCGATGTCGTCCTGGGCGACGACGGCCGCCCTGCCGTCGCCGGCCGGCCCCCGGATGACGCCGTCGGCGCCCACGAGAGCGGGCATGAAGTCGGCGTACAGGTTGTCGCGCAGGAAGGTGAACGGGATTCCGCGGGCGCGGATGTGCTGTTCGGTGTGCCAGTGGTCCCGGGCCAGGGTGAAGGTCGCGTCGGGTGCGGCCCCGTAGAAGGAGATGTAGACCAGGTGCGCGACACCCGCCCGGGCGGCGGCGTCGATGAACGTGCGGTGGTCCCGGAGCCGGTCGGGGGACTCCGAGGCCGAGACCATCAGGACCCGGTCGGTGCCGCGCAGGGCGTGGACGAGGGCTTCCTGGTCGTCGTAGGCGCCGGGCACGGCGATCGCGCCGGGCAGCTGGGGCGCCCGGGACGGGGTGCGGGCCAGGAGGGTCTGCGCGATGCCGGCGGCGGCCAGCCTGCGGGCGACGCGTCCGCCCAGGCGGCCGGTGGCTCCGGTGATCGCGTAGGTGGCATCGGGAGCCAATGTTCTCCTCCTTGAACGGGCACCGAGGTGGCTTCACCCGACGCTACAACCCGACCGCCTCGTACGACTCGACGTAGGAGTCGCCGTCGGCGCCGAAATACGTGCAGGTGCGGGCCGCCAGGTCGACGTCGTACCGGACGACCCCCGCCGCCCAGCAGCCCTGGACGAACTCGGGGAACGTCGTGCGGCCCGCCTGGTCGGCGCGCAGCGCCGCGATCAGCGCGTCACGGTCGAACGGCGGGACGTCGGTCATACCGGTGATCAGCGGCTCGCCCTGGACGGCCACCGGCCCGGCGGCGGTGAGGTAGAGCATCGCGTTGGACGGCACGGCCATCCGGCAGTGGGTGACGCCTGCCTGGCGCAGCACTTCGGCGAGGTGGGGGAATCCGCCGACCTGGGGGCGGACGGTCTCGGCGCGCGCCAGCGCGGCCCGCAGACGGTCGATCGCGTGGGTCATGGTGCTCTCCCGGGTCAAGGTGTGGGGGCGCCGCGGAGCGGACACCGCGTAGTACGATGACAACCAATGTACAGACTGACAACATGCTGTCAAAGTGAAGGAGGTGGCCGGCGTGCCCCGAGTGCCGGACGAGATGGCCCTGCTGGTCGCCGACATCTATGAGGCGGCCGGTGTGCTGCGCAGGTCGGGGGAGACGATCGCGGCGGCCGAGGGGCAGACGCAGGCGCGCTGGCAGGTTCTCAGCGTCGTTTCCGACGAGCCTCTGTCCGTCGCCCGGGCCGCCCGCCGCCTGGGCGTCACCCGCCAGGGGGTCCAGCGCATCGCCAACGACCTGGCCCGCGACGGACTGGCCGACTTCCGGCCCAACCCCGATCACCGGAGTTCGCCGCTCCTCGGTCTCACCCCCCAGGGGCGCCGTGTACTGGACGGGATCACGGACCGCGCCGCGGTGACCCACCGGCTGCTCGCCGCCGGGATCGAATCCGCCGAGATCGTCGCCGCCAGGGATCTGCTGCGCCGGGTGATCGAGCAAGTGGGGCGACAGCAGGGCGAGTAGACGCTGCCCGATTGCCGATTGCCGATTGCCGATTGCCGATTGCCGTTTGCGATTGCCGGTTGCCGGTTGCCGTCGTCGGGTCGCCGATCACCGTCGTCTGGACGGCGGCTGGCCTCCGCGTCACGTCTCCGGGGTCGTCAGCCATCGGCCCGGATGGCCGGGCGGCAGCTGGAGATCCTCGCGCACGGCCACGTAATAGCCTTCCCGGCCCCGGCGTTGGCGTTCCAGGAGGGCCTGCCACGCCTGGGGGTCGCGGGTGCCCGCGCGTTGGAAGCGCTCCATCTCCATGACCACGGTCACCCAGACCCTGGCCCGGTCCACCACCTCGCGGCTGCCCAGCATGATCAGCGCCTCGCCGGCGGGATCGCGGTCGTCGGTGGCCCGGGCCAGGAGCGGCTCGGCCTCGTCCAGCGGCAAGGGGTGCGGATGCGGGTCGTTGCCGATGTGGGCGGCCACGCGGTAGGTGAGGGTCACCGACTTCTTCAGCGACCGCGCGTACTCGGAGTACACGGCCAGGCGCCGCTCGTCCCACCGGTCCGCACGGTCCCGTTCGAAGCGTGCGCGATCACTGCGGACGAGGGCCAGATACGACCCCAGGGCGCCGATCACGACGCCCACGAGAGCGGGGAGTTGCTGAAGAAATGCGGACATGTGCGCACCGTACCCGGCCAGTTGGACGCACAGGCGGTCGTCGATGATCTTCCGCCGTCGCCGGGCCGTCCGACGCCAGGACATCAACCGGGCCTCACCACACGCCCGCCGCCTCGAAGACCTCCGTGACCGACCCCATGCCCTCACCTCGGCCAGGGGCCGGCTCCGACGGTACGGGCCCGACCTCACGGCACACCTGGTGCCGCCGGTACGCGATGGGTCAAGCTGGCCCGCATGGACTGGTTGCCACTGCTCTCCACCCTGGCCGGGGCCGCGATCGGGATCGGTTCCACCGTCGTCGCCGACCGGAACCGGTGGAAGCGCGAGGACGCCAAGGACGGCCTTCGGCTCAGACTCGACATCTACACGCAGTACACCACCACCGTGAAGGTTCTCGGCGAGACCCTGCGGGCCCTGGCCGAGCGGCAGCACCCCTCCGACGACGAGCGCGCGCTCGCCCTGCGCCAGGCCTTCCGGGACTCCGGCATCGGCGTCGCGTCGGAACGCATGTGGCTCATCGCGCCCCAACCCGTCGTGAAGGCCTGCGACGGCGTGTTCCACTGCCTGCGCCGCATCTGCGAGGGGTACGCCGACGGCTCCGCGGTCGGCGGTCCGGAGGATCGCGCCCGCTGGGAGGCACGCGGCCTGGCGGCGGCCAGGATGCGCAAGCTCATGCGCGAGGACCTGGGCGTCGGCCCCCTCACCGAACGCCACAGCCCCCTCCTCGACGGCCAGGACAACGCGGCCCTGCCCTGACCGCATCGGGTCAGGGCAGGATCTCGACGTACCCGTCGGTGCCGTGGACCCGGATCCGCTGCCCGTCCCGGATCCGCCGGGTGGCCTGGTCCACGCCCACGACCGCGGGCAGGCCGTACTCCCGGGCGATCACCGCGCCGTGGGTCATCAGGCCGCCCACCTCCGTCACCAGACCCGCGACCGCGACGAACAGCGGTGACCAGCTGGGGTCCGTGAACGGAGTGACCAGGATGTCGCCCGCCTCCAGATCGGCCTCCGCCATGTCGAGGATCACGCGGGCTCGCCCCTCGACGGTGCCCGCGGAGACGGGCAGGCCGACCAGGGCGCCGGCCGGCACGTCGTCGCGACGGTACGCCCCGTCGACGGCCTCACCGTCCGAGGTGAGCACCCGGGGCGGGGTGAGCGCCCGGTACGAACGGAACTCCTCCTTGCGCCGCTCGATGAGCCGTTCGTCCACCCGGTGCGTGCGTACGACGTCGTGGAACTCCTCGAACGTGAGGTAGAAGACGTCCTCCTTGCCGGGAAGCACCCCGGCCCCCACGAGACGTTCGGCCTCCTCCAGCAGGGCCCGCTTGTAGACGAAGGAGCGGCTGACGATGCCGTACTTCGGATACTCCCGGTAGCCCGCGAAGGCCCTGACCTGGTCGATCATCCGCTTCGTCTGCTCGGCCCTGCGCTCACCGTCCGGCAGTGCGCGCAGGCGTGCCAGCACGTCCTGTTCCTTCGCCGCCGCCCTTTGCCGCCCTTGCTCGAAGCGCCGCTCCGCCGCGCCCGGTTCGAAGTTCCTGACGTTGTCGAGGATCACGGGCACCAGCGTGCCGGGGCGCTCGCGCCACCGTGGCCGCGTGATGTCGATCTCGCCGACGCAGCGCATGCCGTACCGGTCGAGATAGGCCTCGATGGCCTCACGGGCCTCCACCCCGCCCGCGACCTTCACCAACGCGTTCAGGAAGTCCTCGTCCTCGACGTCCCGCAGGATCGCCACCACCTCGGGCCGCGCCCGGATCACGTCGGCGACGTCGAGCAGCTCAAGCCCCATCTCCGAGGTGATGTTGTCGGGGGCGGACAGCGTCAGCGTGTCGGCCGCGTTCTTCTCGCCCAGCCACTCGAGCAGCCTGTCGTTGAGCCACCAGGTGGCCTCCATCCCCGCCATGATCGCCTGGATGTTCAGCGGATCGCCGAGGACCCGCCTGTGCTCCGCGAAGGCCTCCAGCAGGAAGGCGAACAGCGCCGGTCCCGTCTTCGCGCGGATACCGCGCTCCAGAGCCGCCACGGACGCCTCGCTGCGCTCGATCAGTCGGGAGACGAGGGCCGGGTCGGCTTCGGTTGGGACGGTGGAGGTATCTCCCGCCGGTGGACCGGCAGGACCCGCGTCCGGGAGCGAGGGGACGACATCGCCCTGGTCGAGCACGGTCTCCAGCGCGTCCCTGACCAGCGGATCGCCCCTCCCCATGACCTCCAGGAGCGCGGCGCGGCTCGCGGGCGAGGCCAGGCGCGGGGCGACGTCGACGAACAGCCGTCCGCCGGCCTCGTGCATCGGCACCATCGCCGTCAGCCGCCACATGGACAGGCCCAGGGGCCTCATGGGGTCGGTCATCATCTGCTGGTGGCCGACGGACACGTAGACGTGGCTCTCCTCGTCGCCGCGCTCAGGAACGGGGAACAGCGTCGTGATCGGCCGGCTCTGGACGATCCGGAAGCCGTCGTCCGCCAGACACCATTCGATGTCCTGGGGACGGCCGAAGTGCGCCTCGATCCGCCGCCCCAGCCGTACGAGCCGTACGGCCTGGTCGTCCGTCAGCGCCGGGAGTTCCTGTCGCCGCGGGTCGATCGCCGCTTCGCGCGTCCCGCCGTCGGGCACGGCGTGCACGGCGAGCCGCTTGGCGGCGATCGTCCGGGAGACGACCCGGCCGTCGCGCACCTTGAAGACGTCCGGGTTCACCAGTCCGGACACCAGGGCCTCGCCGAGGCCGAAGCCGGCTTCCACGGTGGCGACCTTCCGGTTCCCCGTCACGGGATCGGCGGTGAACAGGATGCCGGACGCGTCCGGGACGACCATCCGCTGGACGACCACGGCCATATGGACCGTGCGGTGGTCGATGCCGTTCCGCCGGCGGTAGGTCACGGCCCGCTCCGTGAACAGCGAGGCCCAGCAGCGGCTGATGTGCCGCAGGATCTCCGCCGGTCCCACGACGTTCAGATACGTGTCCTGCTGGCCCGCGAACGACGCCGTCGGCAGGTCCTCCGCCGTCGCGCTGGACCGGACCGCGTACGCGGACCCCCCGCCCAGCCCGGCGAGCGCGCCGGTGACCGCCTCCGCGAGATCGACCGGGACGGCCGTGCCCTCGATGGTCTCGCGGATCCGGGCGCTGAGCGTGCGGATCGCCTCCCGGTCGTCCGGGCCCACCCGCGCCAGCTCGTCGAGCGGTTCCTCGACCGACGGCGCCAGCGCCATGATCCGCCGGAACGCGTCCGTCGTCACGCAGAAGCCGTCCGGCACCCGGGTGCCCTCGATCCGCGACAGCGCGCCCAGGTGCGCGCCCTTGCCGCCGACCTCCGCGATCCGCGTCTCGTCGACCTCTTGAAGATCCAGCACGTACGGCTCTGTCATCGCCACGCCTCCGAGGCGGCCGTGCTCCGTCGTCCCGCGATGTCCGATCGCGTCACGGGCGCCTCCCACTCCGTCGAACCCCTTGTCGTGCACGTTCTCATCCCTGATCGCCGATGGCCTGCCCGCTGATGCCCCGTCGACTGACGAGTCGTCCGCTGACGAGTCGTCCGGCCGCTCCGCCGGGCGGGCGGCGCACCGACGCGTCCGCGCAGGCCGGGGCACAGGCCGACGATTGTGCGCCCCGACCGGGGCCTTGCGGCAAGCCCCCCTGTGCGCTATACCTTGAGAGAGGCAAGGAGAGGGCTCTCCTTGCCTTCGCCATGTCCCGTCCCGTCGGGGACCGTGGGCGCTTCCGGCGCCGAGCACTGGCGTACCGGCGTTGCAACGGCTCGCCGGTCTCAGGCGACGATCAGACGCAGGCCGAGTTCCGCCGCGTCGAGGGCGAGCAGGTCGCGGTTGCGTTCGGCCCACCGGCCCGAGGCGAGGTCGTCGCGCAGTCCGGTCACGGCCCGCTCCTCGGCCCGCGGCCCGACCCTGGTCCACACCGACACCGCGCGACGAACGGACTCCTCCAGGTACGCCTCGGGCCGACGCCAGTGGGCCTCGAAGAAGCCGTCGGCGCAGTCCCACGGAATGAGCACCGGCTCCGCCCTGCCCCCGATCGCACGGGTCAGTTCGGCCAGCGAGGGCCAGTCGGCGACGAGCCCGGCGACCTCGGGCAGATAGTCGCGGGTGAGCCAGAACCGGTCGCGCCATGCCGCGTCGCTGCCGTCGTGCGTGAACACCACCACGCGCCGGGCCACCCGCCGCATCTCGCGCAGCCCGGCGATCGGGTCCCGCCAGTGATGAACGGTGCTGAAGGCCATCGCCGCGTCGAAGGCCCCGTCCTCGAACGGGAGGTTCTCCGCGTCGGCGGCCACACAGGGGGCCGCGCCCGCGGGACGCTGCGACCGCATGACCGACGAGGGTTCCACCGCGGTCACTTCGCGGTCCGGAGGTTCGTACGAGCCGGTGCCCGCGCCGACGTTCAGTACCGTTCGCGCGTCCCCGAGCGCATCCCAGACGCGAGCGGCGATCCGCGGCTCGGTCCGGCGCGTCGTGGGGTAGGCGGAGCCGATGGCGTCGTACAACCGTGCCCCGAACATGGCGAGTTGGTCCTCCGGTGCCGTCCTGATCCCCATGGCCCGTGCCTCCAGTTCCCTGTCGATCGCCATCACGGTCGCCGTCGCATGGTCGCGCTGTCGCAGCGACAGGGCGCGCAGATGGCGCAGATGCGCGACCGTGTCCGTCCCGGGGTCGTCGACCAGCCGCGCGATCTCCCGTAGTCCGAAGCCGAGCCGCCGGTAGGCGATCACCTCCCGCAGCCGCTCCACATCGCCCGCCGCGTAGGCCCGGTATCCGGCCGGGGTCCGTGCGGACGGCCGTACGAGGCCGATCGCGTCGTAGTGATGCAGCGTGCGGACGCTCACCCCGGCCAACTCCGCCACGCGCCCGACGGTCAGGTGTTCTTCCACGCCTCCGACCATGCGGCCTGACGCCGCGTGAGGGTCAAGAGGCTGGGTCCCCGGGCTCTGCGTGACCTTCGTGTGGACTTGTCAACTAGGCATGCACACATCGATAGTTGTCCCGTTCGGCGTGGTTGGGGCGGGTGGCGAGGGGGCGGACTCTTGAGGCGGGACGAGGGTGTGGGGGAGCTCGGTGAGAGACGCGGGACCTATCCGGTAGCGAGCGTCACCGGGGCCCTGCTTCAGATGTTCCGGCGGTTCGCGGTGCTCTTCTGCCTCATCGTGCTGGGATTCCTGATCTTCAAGAGGCCGGACGGGGGACTGTCCAAGGGGCTGATCACGGTGGCCGTGATCCTCGGTCTGGTCGGTCTGCGGGCCGCGTGGGGCTGGTTGTCCGCGCGGCTCGGGGTGCGGGTGTGTCACATCCACACCGGCGGCCTCGCCGTCACCGGTCTGTTCGGCCAGACGAAGCACGTCGTGCCGTGGGACCGGGTCACCGTCCTGAAGCACATGTCCAACACGTCACCCCTGCTCACCTTCCATCGGTTCGAGCTGGTGCGCCGCGACGCCAGGACGGTGGCGATCCTCGTCCTCCGGGCGAACCCGGAGTTCGTGCCGGCCCTGAAGCGGGCTTCGGCGCTGGGTGGCATGCGGGAGGAGTGACGGCGGGGCTGTCTGTTCGCCGAGCGGGCCGTTGGTCGATCGAGCCGGTGGGTCAGAGACTCGGCGGATCAGAGGCTCGGCGGGTCAGAGGGGCAGAGGTCAGCAGTCCGGCGCGGCGCTCGGCTCGGACCACCCCTTCCTGCTCCCCGGACCGGGAGGTCACGCGGTGCCGGGAGCGCGTGGGTCGTCCATGCGGGAGAGCCAGGTCGTGAGCAGCGTCTCCAGCGATGCGGCCTCGGCCGCGGTCAGCAGATCCAGCAGGCGGCGTTCATTGCGCATGTGGTCGGTGAACGCCTGGTCGATCAGTTCGCGTCCGGGCCTGGTCAGGGCGACGATCCGGCCGCGCTGGTCGTCGCCTGAACGGCGGCGGGTGACGAGTCCTGCCCGCTCCAGGCGGTCGATCCGCTTCGTCATCGCGCCGGTGGTGACCATCGTGTGGGCGGCGAGCTCACCGGGCGCCCGTTCGTAGGGTTCACCGGCGCGGCGCAGTGCGCACAGGACGTCGAACTCGCCCTCGCCCAGTCCGTAGCGGTCGTAGACGAGGCACAGCTCCTCGCTGAGCCGGTCGGCCAGGCGGTGCAGCCGCCCGATCACTCCCTGCGGGGTGACGTCGACGTCGGGTCGCTCGCGGCGCCACTCCGCCTGGATGCCGGCCACGCGGTCGAGAGGTTCTCCGTGCTCCATGCCCACCAGGATACCTTCCCGGGAAGGTATAGTAGCTTCCATGGAAGCCAATGTGCGGTGGGTGGCCGTGACCGCGTTCGCGCCGGTGGCCTGGGGGACCAACTACTTCGTGACGCACGAGTACCTGCCGGCCGACCGGCCGCTGTACGGGGCGGCCCTGCGGGCGCTGCCCGCGGGACTCGTCCTGCTCGCCCTGTGCCGACGGCTGCCGCGCGGCGCCTGGTGGTGGCGCTCCGCGGTGCTCGGACTGCTCAACATGAGCGTGTTCTTCGTCCTCGTCTACACCGCTTCCCAGCTGCTTCCGACGAGCGTGGCCTCGACCGTCATGGCGGTCGCGCCCCTGACGATGATGCTCATCGCCTGGCCCCTGGTGTCCGAGCGGCCCAGGGCCGCCCACCTGTCCGGCGCGGTGGTCGGACTCGCGGGGGTCTGTCTCATGCTGCTCGCCGGGGTGGACGGGGTGAGCGTCCCGGGTGTCCTCGCCTCGGCGGCCGCCATGCTGGTGTCGTCCTTCGGGTACATCCTGGCCAAGCGGTGGAACGCCGGTGCCGACGTGCTCGCCTCGACCGCCTGGCAGCTCACCGCCGGTGGCGTGTTCCTGCTGCCGGTGGCCGCGGCCGTGGAAGGGCCTCCGCCCGCGCTGTCCGGGCCGACACTCCTCGCGTTCGGCTACGTCACCCTGATCGCCACCGCGCTCGCCTTCGCCGCCTGGTTCACCGGGCTACGGCATCTGCCCACGGGGACCGTCGGACTGATCGGCCTGCTCAATCCCGTCACCGGGGTACTGCTCGGCACCGTGGTCGCCGGAGAGGTGCTGACCGTGCAGCAACTGGGCGGACTGGTGCTGGTCCTGGCCGGAGTCGTGCTCGGCCGGCCCAGGCGTACGGGCGGGGGCGGACGTGCGGCCGCGTCGGCACCCGGGCATGGACGACCGACGGCCCCGACGCCATGTCGATGAGTCGATGAAACGCCGAAGCGATGAAGGGATGGGGGCTGAGGCGACGAGGGGCGGGCGCTGGGGTGATGAGGGGATGCGGAGGTGGGGGATCGCCGGCTCCGGGCCGCTACCCGTTCCTCCGTACGAAGAACTCGTTGCCGTCCGGGTCGAACAGCAGGACCGGCTCGCCCGGATTCTCATCGTCGCCCGTACGGGTCGCGCCGAGCGAGACCAGGCGGTCGACCTCGGCGTCGAACTCGGCGCCCGCGGGGAGCGACAGCTCGAAGAACAGCCTGTTCGTGCCGGTCTTCGGTGCCACCGGGGGACCGCCCCAGGTGATTTTCGTGCCGCCGCTCGGCGACTGGATCGCGGTCTCCTGGTCCCGGTCCCAGACCAGCGGCCACCGCAGCGCCTCGCTCCAGAAGAGGCCGACCTCCCGCGTGCCGTCGCAGGCGAGCGCTCCGATGAACCCGGTGTCGGCGAGGAACTTGTTGCCCGCCTCGATCACGCAGAACTCGTTGCCGTCCGGATCGACGAGCACCACATGTCCCTCTTCGGGGAGTTGACCCACGTCGAGGTGCTCGCCACCGAGCTCCAGGGCCCTGGCCACCGTCTCCTGCTGGGCCTCCGGGGAAGAGCTGGTGAGGTCGAAGTGCGCCCGGTTCCGGCCGGATCTCGGCTCCTGGCTCGGCAGGAACCGGATACGGAACCGGTCGGCATCCGGCGGCAGGATCGCGATGCCACCGTCCGGATCGCCCCCCGATTCGCCGTCCGGATCACCACCCGGTACACCGTCCGGATCACCACCCGAGGCGTCGGCCCGTCCCCAGCCCAGGACACCGGACCAGAACCGCGCCAGGTCCGACGGCCGGGTCGCGTGGAAGCAGATCGCGAACAACTGACTGCTCATACCCGTGCATCTCCGATCCGCCGACGCCGACGCGATGACCGCGTGCAGCCTAGAGACGCCTGTGCGGTGTCCGCATCCGAGTTTCCGCCGCGGGGGAGCCGGGATGGTCGGAGCCGGCCGGTGACGGTGTGATCACGGAGAGCCTGCGGTAGTGGGGTCCGTGCCCAGTGCCTGGTGTCCTGGGGGTGTGTCGGTCGTTCCCCGTGTCCAGTACTGGGCCAGGGCGCCCTCCTTGTACGGGGCTGGACTGACGCTGAGTTCACCCGCGAACGGGCGGTCCAGGACGAAGACCAGGAGCAGGCTGAAGCCGACGAGTCCGGCGACCGAGGCGACGAACAGGATCTGGACCCTCAGTTTGCGCATGCCGTAGAGGAACGTGAGCGGGATCAGGACCAGTGCGCCGCCGAAGGCCAATACCTGGAGGAGCGGCGGGAGTTCCTGGCGTGCCATGGTGATACGGGCACGGCGCTGGGAGGCGACGTCGTTGAGGTGGCTCACGGCCTCCTCGTAGAAGACCTGTTCGCTCTGACTCTTCGGGTCGTACGCCTGGAGCGCCTGGAAGGCCGCGCCGAGGTGGACTTCCGTGGCTCCGTAACTGGGGTTTCCCGCGCGCATCCGGGGCCACTGGTCCTCCACGACCGCGTGGACGTATCCGCTCATGGTGGAGTCGAGACGGGTGCGCACCTGTGCCGGGAACGCGCCGGCGTCACGGGTGATGAGCGCCGCGTCCGTCGCCTCGGACGCGACGATGGTCTGGGTGTCCTCCAGTTGGGTCCAGAGGGTGACGATGACGAAGGCGAGGATGATCCCGTAGATCGCGCCGAACATGCCGAGTGTCACCCCGACCATCTCGTTGTGTTCGCCGCGGGCCACCGAGGGATATCTGCGGCGCAGCAGCATGCTGCCGCCGACGGCCAGGAGGACGGTTCCCCCGACGATCGCGACGGCCAGGGTGAAGGTGCTGAAGTGATTGAGCAGCCAGAGCGAGAGATGCGTGGAGTCTAGAGGGGACACACTCGCCCAAACGCACGCCGCCGATGGGTCGCTACGGGTGTGGCCTGCAAGTTCACACCACCGGGTGAGAGACCGGCATCGACAACGGGGCCGGGGGATTCGCGGTCCGCCGGGGCGAGGGGCGGACCGCGGGCGTCACGCGGCGGGCAGGTGGTCGTACATCCGGAACGTGTAGGTCGCGTCGTAGGTCATCAGATTGCCGGTCGGCGCGGGCAGCCCCAGCCGCCGGTTGAGCGCCGAGGTCAGGGGCCCGCAGTGCTCGGCCGCCGGAGCGGTGAAACTGTCGTCGTACGCCGAGAACTTGATCACCGGTGGATCCTGCGAGACCCATTCCGAGGGCCCCGAGCGCTTGAGCTGGAAGTCGACCGGCGCACCCGCTCCGATGGTGCAGCCGTGCGACAGGAGCGGGTTCGACAGCCGCAGGCGGAGGCTGAACTGCCCGGTGTAGAAGTCGGATCGGCCGCCGTAGACCGGCTGGATCGCCAGTCGCAGCAGCCGCGCCCGGTCGCCCGCGGCGGTGCCGGTCAGCCCTCCGGGAACGGCGGTCGGCGTGCTGTGCATCGCACCCCACACCTGTTGGTCGGTGCCGTCCGGCATCGGTCCCTCGGCGTGCGTCATGGTGATGGGAGCGAGCGCCACTTCGATCGTGCCGATCGTCAACAGCGGTGCTGCGGTGTGGACTTCACAGCGCCAACGGGACGGGTCCGCCCCGGCGGGGAGAGCGGGGCAGTCGCTGAAGTCGGTCGCGGACCCGGGGGCGGCGGAACGCGGTTCGGCGTACGCGAGGTTCGGCGTGTACGCACCCACCAGTCCCGCCAGGGCGGCGGCACCGGCGAGGGTGAGCGCGGCGCGGCGGGCGAGGGACGGGCGACGGTCTTCGGAAGTCGGGTTCACCATGACCACAGCGTGCTGGCCACGCCCCGGGCACCGCTATCGGTGACGTCCCGGCCTCGACCCTGAGACGACCCTGACGGCATGTCAGGGAAAGCCGCGGCCGTGTCCGGGGACTCGCGGCGTCGCGGCGGCGGGATAATTCCGGCGTGACCCTCACCGAGCGGCAGCTCACCCTGGCGACCCTGGACCGTCAGCTCCTGCTGGAACGCGGGCGTCTCGACGTGGCGGAGGCCGTCCGCCGGGTCTGTGCCGTCCAGGCCCAGGCGCCCGTGTCGCCGTACGTGGCCCTGTGGAACCGCGTGGAGGGCTTCGTGCCCGAGGAGCTCGACGCCGCGTTCGCGGACCGGCGGATCGTCAAGGCGACCCTCATGCGGATCACCCTGCACGCCGTCCACGCCGACGACTACGCGCCCTACCACGCCGCCATGGTCCGAAGCCTGCGGGCATCGCGGCTGTACGACCGCCGCTACACCTCGACCGACCTGACCGACGAGGACGCCGACGGGCTGCTGTCGGAACTCGCCGCGTTCCTGGCCCGCCCGCACACCGGAGCCGACGTGGAGGCGGAGGTCACGGCCGGCTTCGGCGACCGCGCGCACCGCGTGTGGTGGGCGCTGAGGACGTACGCGCCGATCCAGCACACGCCGACCGGCGGTCCGTGGTCCTTCCGCCTGCCCAACACCTACCTCGCCTCGCCCGTCGACCCCACGACCGAGACACAGGACGCGGCGGCGGGCGTACGGCGGCTCCTGCTCGCCCACCTCCGCGCGTTCGGACCGGCGTCGGCACAGGACTTCGCCCGGTTCACCCTGCTGGGGCGTCCCGTGATCACCCAGGCGCTGAGCGAGCTCGGCGACCAGGTCGTACGCGTTCCTGGACCGGGCCGCGCCGTCCTGTACGACCTCCCGGACGCCACCGTGCCCGCCGAGGACACCCCCGTACCGCCGAGGCTGCTTCCGATGTGGGACAGCACGCTGCTGGCCCACGCCCTCCCCGGGCGCGTCATGCCTCCGGAGCACCGGCCCCTCGTCGTCCGGCGCAACGGCGACATCCTGCCCACCCTGCTCGTCGACGGCCAGGTGGCCGGGGTGTGGCGCCCGCTGGACGAAGGGCTGGAACTCACCGCGTTCCGCAAGCTCGGCAAGACGGCCTGGCAGGCGGTGACCGAGGAGGCGGAGATGCTGGCCGCCCTGCTCGCGGAACGGGACCCGGCCCCGTACAGCCGCTACCACCACTGGTGGGACAAGGGAATCCCGGGCGTCGAGACGAGGAGGGTCAAGGGCCGTTGAACCGGCCCTCGTCGGGCGGCCCCTGCGGTGAGATCAGGCCGCTCTCGTAGGCGAGCACGACGGCCTGGACGCGGTCCCGCAGATCGGACACATCACGATCCTGAGCCGATTCACTGGGTGGACTGGAGCGGAACTCCGTACCCGTGGTGGCATCGTCGGCTGTACGAGGGCGGATGAGGACGACGAGAGCCGCCCCTCGGGTCGCCCGGCGTACACGCTTCATCCCTCGTCGAAGCACAGACAGAAGGGGTGCCCGGCAGGATCGAAGAGCACCCGGACGTTGTCCTGCGGCTGGAAGTCGGCCACGACGGCACCCAGGGCGACGGCCTCGGCGACCGCCTCGTCCAGATCGCCGACCTGGAAGTCGAAGTGCATCATGGGCCGTTGCTCCCCGTCGGCCGGCGGCCAGACCGGAGCCCGGTAGCCGTCGGCCTGCTGGAACACGAGGAACGGTCCGTTGGGGGAGGCGGCGACGACGGCCGTGCCGGGCTCCTCGTGGCCGATGTGCCAGCCGAGGAGTTCGGCGTAGAACGCGGCCAGAGCGCCCGGGTCCGGCGCCTCGATCGTCGTTCCCCACCACATGCCGCGCGTTCGTGATCGCATGGCCGCATCCTGCACCACGATCCCGGTCCCGTCGCGTACGGCCGCGGCGGCGATCCGGGTCAGCTACACGTCAGCTGGCCCGCCTTCTGCTTGGCGTTCAGGACGCGGTGGACGCTCGCGCTCACCTGGGCGCGGAAGGCCGCGCTCTGCGTCATCCGGGCCTGAACGGCCTTGCTCATGGCCGGGATCAGGTTCGGTTCGACCGTCAGGACCACGTCACCGCCGGCCGAGATGAACCTGACGGCACGGTCGCCCGGCGCCACGGCCTTCACCGCCACCGCGTTGCCGAGGTCGTCCGAGATGACGACACCCTTGAAGCCCATGTTCTTGCGCAGCATGGTCTGGATCACCGTGGAGGAGAACGCGGCGGGGTTGTGCGCGTCGATCCTGCTGTACGTCGCCGAGGAGATCATGACGAACGGCGCCCCGGCGTCGATACCGGACTTGAACGTGGTGACGCTCGGGCTGGAGCTCGTGGTCACGGAGTCCACGACATTGGCCGTGGTGTCGGTGTTGCCCCGGACGAAGCCGAGTCCCGGGAAGTGCTTGAGCGTGGACAGCACCCCGGACTGGGCGGAGCCTTCGAGGAACGCGTTGCTGTGCGGGGCCACCGTCGCCGCCGTATGACCGAACTCGCGGTTGAACTTGCCGATCGGGGCGTTGGCCGTGCCCAGGCTCGCCGGTACGACGTCCGCGACGGGCGCGAGATTCAGGTTGACCCCGGCCGACTTGAGCTCCTTGGCCCACACGGCGGATTCACCGCGCAACTTCGTCGTCGTCCACGTCCCCTGCGTCAGCGCGCTAGGGATGGTCGAGAAACCGGGCCCGGTCAGCACCTGGACCTGACCGCCCTCCTGGTCGGTCGAGACCAGCAGACCCACCCGGTGACCGGCCACGCTGTCGGCCTTCGCCTGAAGACCGGCGACAAGGTTCTTGGTGGCCACGGTCCCGGCCGTGCTGCGCCCGGCGAGGAACACCGAGCCGACGTGGTACTGGCGCATCAGAGCGATCCGCCGGCTGTCGGGAGCGGACGGCGTGACCGATCCCATGAGGAGCTGACCGACCCGCTGGGCCGTCGTCATCGCCGAGTACGTCCGGTCCGCGCAGGTGGACGCCGCGAGCTTCGAGCCCGAGGTGGCCGGGTCGACCGTCGCCGCCTGCGAGATCTGCACGCCCCCGATTCCAGCCGCCGCGAGTGACACAACAAGCGAGGAGGCGATCCAGACACGTCGGTCGATGCCGGAGCGACGGTTGGGCGACTGGTGGGATGCCATGAACATACTCCGTGGATGCCGGCTGCGGGCCGCTTGTGTGGTCAGCGGATAGTCAGTTGCCGAATCCAGCGTACCTCCGCACAGATCGGCTGACTCCGGGCGTGCGGATACGGCCACGACGCCGTATCGTGCCCGGCCCGGAAGGGGGCGGGAGCTCCTGACGCGCTGAGAACACGGGGGGCGCGAGGGTCACCTTCCCGCCTCCCTGACCTGTTGACAGCGGGCGCAGTAGCGGGCCTGCGGCACGATCAGCAGCCGTTCGCGGGCGATGGGCCGGCGGCACAGATGACAGCCGCCGTAGCGGCACTCGTCCATCCGGTCGAGCGCGGCCTCGACATCGGCCAGCACCATCCGGGCGGACGCGGCGAGCTTGACGCGGACCTCGGTCTGGGAAGCGGCCTGCCGGTCGAGGAAGGCGTCGGCGCGGAGCGCGGCCGCCGAGAGCTGCTGAAGCTGTTCCTGGCGGAACAGGCGTTGCTCGCGCAGGTTGTCGCGCAGTACGGCGTAGTCCTCGATCGACAGACGAGTGGTGCGGTCGTCGATGATCTGGCGGTTCACCAAGTCACCCCCTGGGCAAGGCGGGAGAGGCGGAGCGGGAGGGTGCGTGTCAGACGGTGCCGCGCTGACAGGGGACGCAGAACGGCGTGTGGGGCAGGATTTCCAGGCGCTCGACCGGAATGGGCTTGGAGCAGTTCCGGCAGAGTCCGTAACTGCCGTCCCGGACACGGGCGAACGCGGCCTCGACCTCTTTGAGAACGCGCCGGACGGTCTCCTTCTGCGCGGCCATCACATGCTCCTCGGCGTCGGGCTTGGCCTCGCCGATGGCCCGCAACTGGGTGAGCCGGGAGGCACGTTCCTGTTCGAGGCGCTGGAGTGCCTCGTGCGCCGTCAGCCGTTCATGACGGGGTGCGGTCCGGGGCGTATCGAGCGACATAACCGTTCCTTCTTCGAGTAGGGGGTGGATCGCGCCGGGCAGACAGGCGGCAGGCGGCTGTCGGAGGCGATGGCGGGGGAGCCGCGGGGGCCGGTTGATGCCTCCACCCTGGCCGCGGTCTCCCGGAAAGCCCATAGGGCGCGATACCCATACGCGGAACGGCGCGGGGCTCATCGCGGCGGAGACGGGCCAGGTCCCGGAAATGGGCATTGGAGCCCATCGACGCGACGGCCGTGAGCGGGCAGCCTGGGCGACAGGCCGGTCAAGACCAGTGGCCGCAGCTCACGCAAGAGGTGCACGGTGACCGACAGTAGTAAGGAAGCCGTGTCACCTAGCGAAAGGCGTCATCCCGGTGTCCCTGTTCTGGCGGATCTACGCGCTCAACGCGATCGTGCTGGGAAGCGCCACCGCGCTGCTGCTGTGGGCTCCCGTGACCGTCTCCGTGCCGGTGGTCCTGACCGAGGCGGTCATCCTCGTGGCCGGCCTGGCCGTCATGCTGGTGGCCAACGCGGCCCTGCTGCGGATCGGCCTGACCCCGCTCGGCCGGCTCACCCGGATGATGACCACCGTCGATCTGCTGCGCCCCGGCCAGCGGTTGCCGGTACGGGGACGCGGTGAGGTCGCCGAACTGATCCGCACCTTCAACGCCATGCTCGAACGCCTGGAGCACGAACGGGCCACCAGCAGCGCCCGTGCCCTGTTCGCGCAGGAGACGGAACGCCGCCGTATCGCCCAGGAACTGCACGACGAGGTCGGCCAGAGCATGACCGCGATCCTGCTGGCGCTCGAACGGGCCGCGGGCGAGGCGGACGAGCCCCTGCGCGGTGATCTCCGGCAGTTGCGGGAGATCACCCGGGGGAGCCTGGACGAGGTGAGCCGGCTGGCGCGCCGGCTCCGGCCCGGCGCGCTCGAAGACCTCGGTCTGATCAGCGCCCTGACCTCGCTGACCAGCGAGTTCGCCACCCATGTCGGACTGCGCGTGGTGCGCCGCTTCGACACCGGCCTGCCCGCGTTCGACCGGCAGACGGAACTCGTGCTGTACCGCGTCGCCCAGGAGGCCCTGACCAACGCCGCCCGTCACGCCGAGGCGGACCAGGTCGAAGTGAGCCTGCGCCGCATCGACGAGGCGGTGGTGCTGGCCGTCGCCGACGACGGCCGCGGAACCGGCGTCGCCCGCGAGGGCGCGGGGATCCGCGGCATGCGCGAGCGGGCCCTGCTGATCGGGGCCACCCTGGACGTCACTTCCACTCCCCGGGCCGGTACCCAGGTCCGGCTGACCGTGCCCCTCCTCAGGAAGCAGCCATGACCACGCCCCATACCTCCGTGATCCGTATCCTCCTCGCCGACGACCACGCTCTGGTACGTCGAGGGGTGAGGCTCATCCTCGAACGGGAGCCGGATCTGGAGGTCGTCGCCGAGGCGGGGGACGGCGCCGAGGCCATCGAGCTGGCCCGTACCCATGAGGTCGACCTGGCGGTGATGGACATCGCCATGCCCCGGATGACCGGTTTGCAGGCCACCCGGGAACTCCTCGCGGTGAAGCCCGGCGTGCGGGTGCTGATGCTGACGATGCACGACAACGAGCAGTACTTCTTCCAGGCACTGAAGACCGGCGCCGCCGGGTACGTGCTGAAGTCCGTGGCGGACCGCGACCTGGTGGCGGCGTGCCGGGCCGCCATGCGGGACGAGCCCTTCCTGTACCCGGGCGCGGTCACGGCCCTCGTCCGCACCTATCTCGACCGGGTGCGCCAGGGCGAGGAGCCGCCCGAGCGGGTGCTGACCGCGCGCGAGGAGGAGGTCCTCAAACTCGTCGCCGAGGGCCACTCCTCCAAGGAGATCGCGGAGATGCTCTTCATCAGCATCAAGACCGTTCACCGGCACCGCGAGAACCTGCTGCACAAGCTCGGTCTGCGTGACCGGCTGGAACTCACCCGCTACGCGATCCGCGCCGGCCTCATCGAGGCCTGAGCCCGGACCGGGGCCGGGGGACGGGGTCAGGGGGCGGGGGTCCACCTCGCGCGCGACGCTCCGCGCACCCGTGGCCCGAGCCCGCGCACCATCACCCTCTCCCTTCCCGGCCGCGGCCACTGTCCTGGCCGCGGTGTGCCCGCCGGAGGCTCGTTGTGAACCGATCCCAGCACGTCAGAGGGCTGATCGCCCTCGCGGTCGTCGTCCTGTCCCTGTACGTCGCGCTCACCGTGCCCGTCCACCTCGGACTCGATCTGCGGGGCGGTACCCAGATCGTCCTGGAGACCCGCCCCACCGCGGCTGCCGACGCCGACGACGAGGCGACGGACCGTACGGTGGAGGTGCTGCGCGGCCGTATCGACGCGCTCGGTGTCGCCGAGCCCGTCATCGCGCGCTCCGGCAGCGACCGGATCGTCGTCGAGCTGCCCGGTCTTCAGGACCCCCGCGAGGCGTCCGACGTGCTCGGCCGCACCGCCCAGCTCAGCTTCCACCAGGTGCTCGGCGCGGCGAACGACGCTCACGACGTGCCCGAACCGCCGCCCGAACGGCCCCAGGAGCAGGTGATCGCCGACGAGTCCGGTCAACGGCTGCGCCTCAGGGCGGCCTCGCTGACCGGCAAGGACGTCGAGAAGGCGGTCGCCGGCTTCGACCAGCAGGGCGGTGCCGGATGGCACGTCACCGTCGACTTCGAGGGGGCGGGCGAGGCGGGCTGGGCCCGCCTGACCGGCGACGCGGCGTGCCGGCCGCCCGGAGATCCCGGCCGCCGTGTCGCCATCGTCCTGGACGGCAAGATCATCTCTTCGCCGCAGGTCGCCCCGTCCGTCGCCTGCCGGTCCGGCATCAGCGGGGGTTCCACCCAGATCACCGGAACCTACGACGCCGGCGAAGCCAAGGAACTGGCCCTGCTCATCAACGGCGGCGCCCTGCCGGTGCCGGTCGAGACCGTCGAACAGCGCACCGTCGGCCCCACCCTGGGCGCGCACGCCATCACGGCCAGCGCCTGGGCCGCTGCCATCGGCACCGCTCTGACCTCGCTGTTCATCATCGCGGTCTACCGGATCATGGGAGTCCTGGCGGCCGTCGCGCTGGCCTGTTACGGCCTCATCTCCTACGCCGCCCTCGCCGTCCTCGGCGCCACCCTCACCCTGCCGGGCCTCGCCGGGTTCGTGCTGGCCATCGGCATGGCGGTCGACGCCAACGTGCTCGTCTTCGAACGCGCCCGCGAGGAGTACGCCTCTCGCCACCGTGCCACCCCGAGGTCGTCCCTGACCGCGGGATTCCGCAGGGCCTTCAGCGCCATCGCCGACTCGAACATCACCACGCTCATCGCCGCCGGACTCCTGTTCTTCCTCGCCTCCGGGCCGGTGCGCGGGTTCGGTGTCACGCTGGGCATCGGCGTCCTCGCCTCCATGGTCAGCGCACTGGTCATCACCCGGGCCCTCGCCGACCTCGCCGTCACCCGCCCCGGTCTGCGACGCCGCCCGCACCTCTCCGGCATCGCCCACACCGGCGCCGTCCGTGCCCGCCTCGCCCGCACCGAGCCGGACCTGATGCGCCACTCGCGCCGGTGGCTGGCGGTCTCCGGCGCCGCAGTCGTCCTTGCCGCCTCCGGTATCGCCGTGCGCGGCCTCGACCTCGGCGTGGAATTCACCGGAGGCCGTCTCATCGAATACACCACCGCCCCTTCCCTCGACCCCGACCGGGCCCGTACGGCGCTCGCGGACGCCGGATTCCCCCGGGCCGTCGTCCAGACCTCGGGCGAGAGCGGGCTCACCGTCCGCACCGAGCACCTGACCGACGCCCAGGCGGTCGCCCTCGACGACACCGTCGGCGATCTGGCGGGCCGAGCCGACAAGATCCGCGACGAGTCCATCGGACCCAGCCTCGGCAAGGAACTGCGCCAAGGCGCCCTCATCGCCCTCCTGGTCGCCCTGGGAGCGCAGCTCGTCTATCTCGCCGCGCGCTTCCGCTGGCTCCTGGGAACCTCCGCAGTCGCCGCCCTCGCCCATGACGCCGTGATCCTCGTCGGCGTCTTCGCGTGGCTCGGCAAGCCCATCGACGGCGTCTTCCTGGCCGCACTGCTGACGGTCATCGGCTATTCGGTCAACGACTCCGTCGTCGTCTTCGACCGGATCAGGGAACGCGGCCGCCGCGACCGCGAGGAGCCCTTCGCGCGCACCGCCAACCAGGCACTCCTGGAGACCCTGCCCCGCACCGTGAACACGGGCATGGGCGCCGCGTTCATCCTCACCGCGCTGGCCGTCCTCGGCGGCGACACCCTGACCGACTTCGCCCTGGCCCTCCTCATCGGCCTCGTGGTGGGCACCTACTCCTCGATGTTCACCGCCACACCACTGGCCATCGCACTGCACCAGCGCACGTGAGCGGGGTCGGAAGCCATAGGATCCCGGGAAACCTCCCGTATATCGTCAACTTGACGATATGGTGAGGGTGTCGTCGGGCGGGCTCGTACGGACGCCGCACCCGCGTGCGTCCGTACGCCCGCCGGCGCTTCCCTGAGACCGGCCGACTTCGGAGGACCCCTGTGACACTCGGCGAAAGCACCCCCGGCACGGCGGCCGTCCGCTGCGAACGGCTCGTACCGGGCGACCCCGCATGGCTCTGGGACTTCCACCGGGCGCACTCCATGCTCCTCGCCCCCCTCGCCGCCGCGGCCGAGCGGGAGCCGGCCCAACTGCCGGACGGCGTCGACCCGGTGGCGGCCCTGGCGGCGTGGGAAGCACTGTGCGCCGCCCTTCCCGAGGAGCTGCGCGCATACGTCCCCGAGCCCGCCGGGGACGCCGCCGAACCCTCGGACCGTACGGAGCGCACGGACTCCTCGGGATCGGTGAGCGACCAGGTGTATCGGCAGGCCGTGGACGAACGCGACCGGGTCGCTCGCGGCAGCGGCCTGCGAGGGCTCGACGGGCGCGAGCGCATACCCGTACACCTGGTGGAACTCTCGGAGCGTGACCTGGCCACGCTCGCGGCCCTGCTCGACCGCCTGGCACAGGTCGTCGCCGGGCGGCTGCACGGCGCCGCCCTGCTGGACCGGATCGCCGGACAACACCCCTACCCGCTCGGCCCGTCCACCGCGTCGAGCCTGTGCGGCCACCTGCGGATCCTGCTGGACACACTCCGTCCCGAACCGGCGCCCGAGGATCTGGCACTGCTGCGGCCGCTGCTCGCAGCGCCCGCGCGAACGGACGCGGGCGAACCGGCCTCGCGCGTGCTCACCGCCGAACAGGAGGCCGCCTACCGGCGCTTCGCGCACCGGGTCGCCGACGCCGTCTTCCCGGGGGACCTCCGCGAAAGCGCGGCCTTCGCCTGGCGCTACTGAGAGAACACCCCTGGCCGGCGGCGGTAACCGGCCCTGTCGGCAAGGGAGTTCCCGTACAGCGGGTCGCGTTCAGCAGCCCTCGCTGGGGTGGGTGGCGGCCGGTGCCGTCGCCTGGAGGTTCCAGTCGGGCGGTTCGGCATCGGGACCGCCGAGCAACTGCGCCGAGGCCCGGCCGCCGTCGGCCAACCTCATGTGCCAGATCCACTCGCCCCCCGCCACCGAGCCGTGGTCGAGCGTCCACCCCAGACGCCGCATCGCGGTCTCTATGGACGCGGCCACCTGACGCGCGGACCCGCCTCCGGTGAAGTCGACGGCGACGGTCGCCGGATTCCAGCCGTAGGTCGACGTCATCCCGTCGCACGAGTCCCATTTGGGCACCGCGGTCTGCTTCAGCGTGACCTTCGCGTGCGCCGGCACCACGGACAGCACCGGGCGAATCGCATCGAGCCGCCGATGCCCGGGATCGGGATCCCCGACCGGCCGCGGAGTTCCGTCGCACCCGGTCAATGCCACCGCGGTTGCGAACACGACGACAGACAAACCACCACGCACCGAACGACGCCTGACCCCCCACATGCGGGCAATGATCACATGCCTCCGTCCCGTCGGGCCGGACAAACAGAAAGCGTGCACGGCCATGGGCGCGCTGGCAGTGATCCGGCACGGCCGGACCGAGTGGAGCCTGTCGGGTCGACACGCGGGCCGCACCGGCCTTCCACTGACCGAGGAGGGCGAGGCGGCGGCCAAGGACCTCGCTCCGAGGCCGGCCCCACGTCGCCTGGCCGTCGTGTCCAGCAGCCCGCTGCGCCGCACCGTGCGCACGGCCGAGCCGGCCGACCTCCCCGGCGAGCAACTCCCGCAGGTGGCCGCCCGCACCGGCGAGGTGCTGGACCTGATCCGGCCGCTGCTGAGCGAAGGGGACGTCGCCGTCGTCGCCCAGGGCCATCTCGCGCGGGTCCTCACCGCACGCTGGGTCGGCCTCGACGCGTCCGCCGCTCGACTCCTCGGCCACCCGCATCCAGGCACCCTCAGCATCCTGGCCAACGAAGACGGGTAGCCCTGCATCTCCACCTGGAACGGCGCGTAGCGGCAGCCCGCCGCCTGGTCGGCAACCAGACTGATGAACCATGAAGTTGGCGCGCCGCCGTCACCGCTGAGCAGACTTGGAGCAGTACATGTCCTCGTTGGACGAGTTGCAGGCACTGCTGGGGGCTCCGGCTCATCGGCGACCGAAGCCGGACGATTGGGACGAAGTCGAGCAGTACACAGGTTCCGCGCTGCCCGGCGACTTCAAAGCGTTCCTGAACGCCTACGGCGGCGGGGTCATGTCCGACGAACTCGTCGTCCTCCACCCCACCGGATCCAGCCCGCTCCTGGAGCGGATGCGCGCGACGCACCGGACGTTCACCGAGCGCCGGGACAGGGCACTGGGTCGCGGTGACTCCGAGCACATCCCGTACCCCTTCCACCCCGCACCTGGTGGGCTGATCTCCTGGGGGTACGACCGCAGCGGCGACGAGCACTTCTTCCTGCCCTGCGACCCGGACCCGGACCGGTGGAAGATCGTCACGATGGTCCACGAAGAGGGCTGCGAGACCTTCGACAGCACGTTCTCGGGCTTCGCCCTCACGTTCGTACGGCAGCTGCTTGACGTAGATCGGTACCACGGCATCGAACCGGAGGCCCTGGAGTTCCTGGAACCGGAAGATTTGGAGGAACTGGTCGCCAACGGTGAGATCGGCCCTGTTCAGCCGACCTTCAAGACGTTCTGATGCGACACCGCGAGGGTCCGTGAGCCGCGGTGGGGTTCTGGCCGGGGCAGTGTGGCCGGATGCACATCCGTCGGTGGTGGTGAAACGGGGGGTGCCGAACAGGGGCTTTCGCGGGTCCTGTTGAGGTGGGAGAGGGGCGGGGAGCAGGCCCCGTGCGCGGTCGGGCACGGGTCGGCGGGGGTGCGGTGGGAGCGTCGGTGTCCCGAGCTGGACCGGAGGGGGCCCCGGGGCCCGTACACTCGGCAACCGCCTCCGTGTCCGGCGCGAGGCCCCGACAGGAAGGACGCGTTGTCCGTGTTCCAGGAAGCCCCGATCTACCGCCAGCTCGTCGCGGAGCGCGGTGACGTCCCCGCGCAGGTCCGAGGTGAGGCCGAGCGGATTCGCAGCGACCTGCAACGAGTGATGCCGCCCCTGCGGACCTCGGCGCCCGCCCAGGCCGAGAGCTCCTGGAACGGCGCTCCCGCCGGCCTGGCGCTCCCGCCCGGGACGCAGCAGGGCTGATCCGCCCTGCCCCGACCCGACTCGACCGCCCGGAAGCAGAGGCTTCCGGGCGGCTGCCGTGAGACGACCCAGGGCGTGTATGGCGTCGCCGGGCGGACGGGAAGTGTCAGACACGGCCTAGGGCGCGTGACCGTTCACGGCGGCCTCGGTGACCGGGCTGCGTCGGCCGAGCGGGTCCACGACGACCAGGGCGTAGCGGGCGTACGCCGGGACCGGTGCGGCGTCCTGCCATGACAGGGCGTCGGAAGCGACGGTCAGGACCGCGAGTTCCAGCGGCACGCTGTCGGGGGTGCCCCGGTAGATCTCCAGACGGTACGGGCTGCCCGAAGCGGGGTGCGTGGTCGGAAGGCCGCTGAGCGCGAGCGTCACCGAGCCGTCCGCCGCCGTGGTGAGCAGCGGAGCGGCCGGAGCCGTGGGCGGATCGGCCGGAACGAGCAGGGACACGGCCGGCAGGGAGGGTTCGCTCCAGGTCCCCTCCGCGTCGTCCCCGATCGCTCCCCATACGGGTTCCACGCCTCCGTCGACGGGTACGGCGGCGGTCCCGGGCGGCAGCGGTGGCTCGGGCGGACAGCGCACCTCCGCGTACCAATCGGTGTGCACGAAGGGGCTGAGCGCGCTCGCCGGTGCCGTCACCTCCGCCGTCCACGGCGCCCCGTCGCCCGGTGCGGTCAGCGCCCCGGTCGTCCACACCGGCGCGAACCGACGGTCGGCACCGGTTCGGGTGCGGCGGATCCGGAACTCCGGCGCCCCGCCCACCGCCCCGGCGAGCAGCTCGGGCCGCAGACCCCGGGCCCGTACGGTGAGGGCGACCCCGCCGTCCGGAGCGGTGACGGCGTCCAGGAGGGGCGGCTGCGGCCGGTCGGCCCGGGGGACGGCGACCGGGACGAGACCGCACGTCGCGAACGGCGGCTCCGCACCACCGGCCGTCAGGGGGACGATCCGCACGAACTGGACACTGCGCAGCCCTCCGGGCAGCCGGGTGGAGAAGTGGACCGTGCCGTCGGCCTGCGGGGTACCGCCGGTCTCCCCGAGGAACGTGAACACCCCTTTGTCGGTGAGACGGTCGGCGACGGCGTGCAGCCGTCGGGCCTGCGCCGCCCTGACGGAGTCGGTCGGGAGGGTGACGGGCGGGACGAGGGACCCGGCCAGGCGGCGCGCGTCACCGAGGTAGACCCGGTAACGGGCGGCGCCCGCGGACGGCGGCCAGCGCAGCGCGAGTTCGGCCAGGCCGGTGGAGTCGGCCCCCGCCGTCCAGACGAGCGTCGGAGAGGTGGGCACGCTCCGGGGCGAGCGGGCGTCATGGGCGAGCACGAGCACGGTGGACTTCGCCGAGGGGGTGCCCTCGGAGTCGACGAACCAGGAGATGACCGGCACCCTGCGCTGCTGTCCCACGGCGAAGGCCGCGGGCCGGACCTCCACGAGCACCTCCTGGTTCTCGGCGACGGATTCGGGCGGGAGCGCGATCCCGTCGGCCTCGACCCACAGCTCGCGGACGGGCAGGCCGCCCGGCGCCGTACGCACGGAATCAGGGACCGTGCAGCGCAGACGGAGCGTCCCCGGCACCCGCGGTGCGCTCGTCCCGTCGTCGGCGTCCGCGTCGAAGGCCGCCTCGACCACGGGCGGCGGTGGGGCCGGCCGCTCCGGCAGGGGCGCGGTGAGGTCGGAGCCGTCGGACCACTGGCCGAACTCGTCGGAGCCCCAGACCCGCCAGCTGGCGCCGTCCGGGTCGGCGGGGACCGCGCCGTCCGCCAGGATCCGCCGGTTGTTGCCGGCCCAGTTCGGCACGAGCGCCAGGGCGCGGCTGACGAAGCCCTCGCCCGGGGGCGGCTCGAAGCGGTTCAGCGGCACGGCGGGTCCCGGAGCCGTCCGGACGCATCCGACCATGCCGCGGGCCGGCTCGTCGCCGAGGGACAGCGCCTGCCGCCAGCTCTCGGGTCCCGCCTGTCCGGGGTCCGCCCGCGGATTCCAGGCCCCAGGGGAGTCGAGGGCGAGCCGGAACGGGGCGGGAGGGTCCTGCTGTGCGTCACCCGGGGCGACCGCGAGCGTCAGGAGTGTGCGGCAGCTCCAGGGGCCGGACTCACCGCCCTCGACGGCGGAAAGGCCGGCGATGAGGGCGGGCGCGTCGGGGAAGAGGCCGTCGAGTGTCGGCTCCAGGCCGGGCAGTGAGGGCGGGGGGCCGAGCACGTCGCCCAGGGTGACGGGGCCGGTGAAGGGGCTGCCCGGTTCCCGCACCACCCGCTGTTCCTGGACCGCCCAACGGGACGCGACGAGCCAGAGGTTGCAGTCCTCGACCGGTCCGGTGGCGGCGAAGGGAACCAGGGTCGCCAACCCCAGATAGCGGGCTGTCTGCGGGTCCACGGACATGGTCAGCAGCGACGGGGTCACCGGAGCCGTGGCACGGCCGGTCCGGCCGTCCTCCAGGGTGAGCAGGTCGCCGTAGGAGGCGAGGGCCGGCGCGGTGGCGGGATCGCTCCAGCCACTGGTCAGCCACGGATCGATCAACTCGGGCCCGATCCGGTCCATGACGCGGTCGGTGTCCGCGACCGGATCGGGGCCCGAGGGGTCCGGCCCGTAGGTGTCCGGCGGTCCGAGCCGGGGCGGGACGGCCGAGGCGACACGGTCCCGCGCGGCGTCCCGCGGGGAGGTGCGCGGATCGGGGGCGTACCAGTACGGAGGCAGCTCGATCGGCAGCCCGAAGATCTCGGGACGGATGTCGCCGAGGCCGTTCGGATGCACGGACGACTGCCGTACGCCCCATGCCTCGCCGATGGTTCCGGCGCCGGTCGCCCGCAGCCGGACGACCCGGGTGTGGCCGAAGCGGTAGTGCGGCGCGGTCAGGGTGGCGAGGACGCGGTCGCCCCCGCCCGCCGTGCGGTTCGCGTCCAGCAGCTCCATGCGCAGCCCCCGGTCGTCGGGCACCGCGACCTCGGCCCAGAGGTACGGGTCGTCGGCGGGGATGCCGAAGACGGCCCCCTCGGCGCGCCCGCCGGCGTCCTCCAGCTCGAACGGGACGGTCAGGCGCTGTCCGCGGACGTCCCGCCACACGACCGGCATCCGCTGCGTCTCGGCGCCGGACAGCCGCCAGGCGGCGAAGGGGTGCAGCGGGATACCGAGCCAGGGACTGACCCGCACGCGGAGGTGGAAGCCCTCGGCCAGCCAGGTCGTGTCGCTCACGGCGAGGGCGCTCGCCCGGAACAGGGAGGGCGGGGCGATGGGGATGCTCATGGCAGGTCCTCCGCGAAGCCGGGCGTCGTCGTGACGGGGCAGACGACGTCCGCCGTCCTCGCCGTGGTGGCGGCCTCCAGCGGTACGTCCTGCACCGTCACGGACAGGGCGAGCGGGCCGGCCGGCCCGAACGGAACCGCGGTGAGGAAGAGGAGCCGGTCGCCCGACCCGCTGCGGATCACCGTCTCGAAGGCGTGGGTGCCGCAGCGCAGGCCGTCCACGCGCAGCCGGCCGCCGTAGCCGCTGATGCCGAGGGAGTCGGTCCTGTGCACCGGTTCCGGCGCTTCCACCAGCACCCCGTGGAGGGCCCAGACACCGCCCAGGTCCACCCACAGCGCGCTCGTGCGTCCCGAGCGGACGGCCGCGAGCCGGCCGATCCCCAGCCGCACGAGGGCCTGTTCGAGACCGCCGTCCGCCGTGGTGTCGCCCGGGGCCATCGGCACCTTCACCGCTCGCAGATCACCGGCGAGCCCGCCGCCGGCACCGTCCGGCGTGAACCCGAGGTCGTCGAGCAGTGCCGCGGGACCGCTGTAGCGGGAGGTGCCGAAGATCCCGCCGCGGATCTCCGCGCCGCCCGTGTTCCCGGTGCCGCCGGAGTCGAGGAACGGGAAGGCGAGGGAGAGTTCGTACGTGCTCCGGGGCTGGAGCGTGGGTCTGCCGCCCACGGTCGCGCCGGGCTTCGGAAAGGCGCAGCCCCCATACTCGCCGATCGCCTTCTGGAGCAGCTGGTCCGCCTGAGGCTGTGCCTCCGAGACGACGGCCTTCCACCGGTGCCGGGCGGCCGTGAAGGACTGTTCCTCGAACGGGTCCGGGTGTCCCTTGGTGGGGTCCGTGCGGCGGACTCGTACGACGGTGTCGTGGTCGTAGACGGCCGCGAGGTCGGGAACGTGGTCGACCTCCAGCTGGACGCCGACAGGGTCGCCGTGGAACCAGTCACCGGCCTTGTCGCGCGGCATCCAGGACAGGACGTAGCGCTGGAGGTAGACGGGGTCGAAGCGGTCGGTCCGCTGGTGGACGCTCGGGGCGGCGACGAAGGCGTCGTAGTGGGTCCTGGCCAGCGCGCGTGAGGCGGGTGTGGGCGGTGTGGGGCCCTGCACGTACTGCTGGTCGCCGCTGGGGGCGGGCCCCGACATGTCGGCGGTGCGGAACCAGTAGCGGTCCGTGTGGTGGACCAGGTTGCCGTCCTTGCCCTCGCGACGGCCCTGGCCGTCGATGCCGACCTCGACGCGGTAGACGGTGCCGGGCCGCAGCATCGGGCGTGGTGTGACGGCGGCCGCCTTCGCCGCCGCGGTGCTTGCGGCCTGCTGTCCGGCGGAGGTGGCGCCCTCGGCGGTCTCCCAGGCCTTCTGGGTGACGGCACGGACACCCAGCACCTGAGGGGCGAGCGCGGGGTGGTAGCTCAGGACGACCCCCGTGTACATCGCGCCGTCCCGTAGTTCGTAGCGCCGGACGAACGCGTCACCGAGGCCCGGCCCGTCGTCCCCGGGCGCGTACGGGAACGGCGTCGACGAGCCGTCGGAGGCGAGCAGTCCGACCCGCATCCGGTCCGCGAACCCGTCGGGCCAGAAGGGCAGTTGGAGCAGCAGGCACGGGTTTCGGAGCTCCTCGGAGAAGGCGAGGAAGACATCGATCCACACCTCTCCGACCCCGGGAGCGCTTTCCTCCGGGTCACTGTCGTACGGCAGCCCGTCCACGTGCGGGAGGGCGAAGGCGCCGGTGAACGGGCGCTCCGTCGTGTCGAGTTGCTCCTCGAAGGAGACGGGTGTGCCAAGACGCAGGGGAAAGGTGTACGGGAACAGGCCCGCCGTCGCGTCGTCCAGCGGGATTTGGCCCCAGACGGCGTCGACACGGGCGTCGAACACCGAGGCGTACGCGCCGCCCGTGGGCTCGGTGGGCAGCCGCCACGGGGTTCCCGGACCGGGCCGGACGCCGAGTTCGCCCAGGGCCCATCCGGGGTCGGGCTCGTACCGGGTGTGGCAGCGGCGGGCGATCTTCTGGGCGGGGTTGTTCGGATCGAGTGTGCCGCCGTCGGCCAGTTTGCGGGTCCACAGGGCCGACTCCCAGGTGAGCAGCGCCAGTTCGCGCGCGCCCCGTTGGCCGGGCGCCCCGGCTCTGATGTCCTGCCAGGCGGCGTCGAGCGGCCCGCCGGCCGGGGTCTCGGCGCCGGTCACGGGGTCGACCGCGGTCAGATCGAGGCTGGTGAGGGTGTAGGTGTGGCTGATGCGGTCGTTGCCGACGACTCCGTCCCCGATCTCCGCGGCGGCCCAGGCGAGGCCCGCGCTGAAGGGGCCCGGCCGAAGGCCGTCGGCCGGTCCGGCGGTGAACTGGAGGAGGGGAATGGCGTCCGGCCAGACGGTGGGGAGGGAGTCGTTCGGCGGCCGGGTCTCGGACCGTACGGCGTCGGCCGTCGTGGTGTAGCGGTGGTCGGCGAGCGCGACCGATTCCAGCGGCCAGTCGACCGGGTCGGGGATCGTGTCGCCCTTCACGCCGAGTTCGACGCCGGCGCAGCCCTGGAGGCTGAAGAAGAACAGGTCGACCTCGCCGCAGACCTTGAACTGGACCCAGGTGTCACCGAGTTCGGGAGCGACCTGGAACGTCACCTCCGCACTGGTGCCGATGGAGACCGGCCCCAGATGCAGGCTGCCGGAGAGGTGGCCGACGCCGGCCAGCAGGACCGGCCGGGTGCCCAGGGCCAGCAGGACGGACGCGTTGACGTCCACATGGATGAGCGGGATGCCGTACCGGGCGGTGAACCCGGCGCCGAAGCCGAGCGAGAAACCGGCCGGTGACAGTGCGGGGTCGCCGCCCAGGTGCGGGATGCCGTCGCCCTCGACCATCAAATAGGCCCAGGCGCCGATGGGGAAGAAGTCCGGCAGCACCCGCACTTGAAGCGGTCCGGGTCCGCGGCCCAGCACGTTGTCCGAGCCGAGCCTGACGTACCAGTCGCGTCCCCGGGCGGGGAAGCGGGCACCGAAGGGCGCGTCGGCGGTGAACAGGACGGGCACCTCGTAGTGCGCGCGCAGGGCGGCCGTGACGCCGTCGTCGTCGACGGTGAGCGCGCCGACGAGACTGCCGCCCGCGGACGGTTCTCCGAGGTCCTCGGTCATCCGCACGCGGGGTGACAGGAACCGGCCCTGGAGGGACGCCCGTACGGCGACGTCCGGCAGTCCGATCACCAGGACGCACTTGGCGCTGAAGGTGAAGCCGAGGTCGGGGGCGGTACCGACGACCGCGCCGAGACCGAACACGCTGCCGTCGGCGCAGCTGTAGGCGTCGGTCCGGAACGGGTCGAGGCCGAGCTGGAAGAGGACCGGATCGACGTCGGGTCCGGGGCGGGGCAGCGCCGCGTGGACACCGAAGACACCGCCGAGCCCGTACAGGCCGAGCCCGCTGTTGCCGAGGGGGATGGGCCCCGGCAGGTCGGTCCGCAGCGAGAGGACCAGTTGGTTGACGCCCGAGCCGCAGGGCTTGTACGTGAGGGCGGCGGCCGTGGCGATGTTCAGCGGGACGATCCGGGCGGAGAGGGCGAGGTCCAGATCCCCCGCACCCAGGGAGGCCCTGCCCTCGCCCTCGAACAGTCCGGGCATCTCCAAGGCGGCGTCGAGGCCGCGCAGTTGGGGGTGCAGGGCGCCGCTCGGCGCGAGCGTGACGCGGACGGTCGCGCCGCTGACCTTGACCGGGCCGAGGTCGAGCGCGAAGCGGAGGTCGATCTCGAACCACTGGGAGCCGTGGCCGGAGCGGCTGCCGAGCACGTCGAAGAGGTCTTTGAGCGTTCCGGGCGAGTCGACCTGCCAGCCTCCGGGGTCCTCCACGTCCACGTCCGCCTCGCCGTAGGAGAGGTGGAAGCGTTCGAGTCCCTGCTGGGCGAAGTCGACCAGCAGCCGGACGTTGCGATAGCGCAGGCGCATCGGGACGTCGGGCTTCATGCCGATGCTCATGAATCCGAGGTCGACGTTCTTCACGAGCACGTCGACGCTGTAGTCGACCCGCAGGCCCAGCTTGGTCCCGGCGGGGGAGAAGCCGGAGTCCACCTCGACGGCGTGCACGGTGACCGTACCGTTCGCGGTGAAGGCACTCAGTCCCACGGCCGCCACGAGCAGCGCGTGGAGCGTCGCACCGAAGCCGTCGTACACGGGCTCCCCGGGAGTCGGCCGCTCGGCGTCGGCCATGAAGGCGGCGGCGACCGCGGCCGCGGTGACGACGACCATGCCGGCCGTGCCGGGGCCCTTGACGACGAGCAGCCCCTGGTCGCCGTCGGCCTCGACCACGAGACCGAAGTCGAAGTCGCTCGTGCCGGATCTGCGGGTGAAGCGGCCCGTCACGCGCAGCGGGCGCCCGCCGAGCCATTCGATCGATCCGGCACCGGGCGGCCCCGGTGTGATGTCCGGGCTCCAGGAGACACGGATCTCGATCATGGCCGGCAGGGCCGAGGCGAGCGAGGTGGCACCTGGGTCGTCCCAGACGACGGTGGCGTCGAAGGCCGGACGTGGTCCGTCGGCCGGTACGCGGGCCTCGGTCCGTCCGTGGAGACCGACCGGTGTGCCGAGGTCGAGATCGACAGGGAGGGGACCCGCACCGATCAGCGGAGTCGTCGCGGGAAGGAAGAGTTCGGCCCCCCGGACGGCGATGCCCTGCCAGGCGGGTGTCTCGGAAGGCGGCTGCCCTCCGGTCCCGGCGGGGACCGGAGGGGCGGGAGGGGGTGCGAGCGTCGGTGACGAGTCGACCGTGAGTCCGCCGGGCAGGTGCAGCCCGAAGCCCTGACCGCCCAGCAGGAAGGCGGCCGGTGCCGTCCCGACGGTCAACAACCCCTGCCCGGCCGCGTCCAGGGCGACGATGCCCTGTCGGGCGAGGCCACCGGCGCTGCCCTCGATCCGTACGGCCAGCGGATCCGTGCCGTTGAGCGTGAGGGCCACGCCGCCGCCCGCCGGGTCGGCGACCAGACGGCGAGCGCCGGTGACGGGGTCAGACCGGACCGTGGCCGGGCCGCAGGCGGCGGGCAGCTTCAGCAGTCCGCTCGCCGGGATCAGGTCCAGCTCGAAGCCGGTACGGGCGGCCACCGGCCCGGTCAGTCGCAGCGTGAACGGGATCGCGGGTCCGAGCGGACTGATGGAGAGCCGGGCGAAACCGCCCGCGGAGTCGTCGGCCGTCGCTTTCAGCGTCCCCGAGAACGGGCCCGTGACAGGACCGGCCGGTGCGGACGGATCGGGCGCCAGATGATCGAGGAGCCCGCGGATATCGGCCGGAAAGACGATTCGTGCCAAAGCGTCGGGGAGGAGCGGTTCCAGGAAATCGAGCATCGTCACGGTCACGACAGACCTCTTCGTCGACCCGGCACCTAAGAAAATGCTGCGCTTCCGCCGAGTGATCCGCAACCGTACGGCGGATCCGGCCAGTTCCCGACGCGAGACGGTCTTCTCCCCGACATGAAAGAGGGAACCTGGATTCACGACTGCGTTTGCGTGTCCTGTCGCGGGAGAGAACCATGGATCGCAGGTAAACGGCAGCGAATTGACGCCTGCAAGAGGGTGCGTGCCATGGGAGCCAAGGTCTACTTCATCAAGGGCGACAGCTATGCGCGCTACGCGCTCGACCCGGACCCCGGAACCGTGGAATACGTCAAATCGATCGGCGCGAACTGGGGCAGCATGGCCGTGCGCGGATTCGACCGGGGAATCGACGCCGCCGTGAACGACGGTGCGGGGTACGTGTATTTCTACCAGGGCGGCAACTACGTCCGCTATGACATCGCGGCGAACAACATCTCCGACCTGGTGGGTGAACCGCCCTATCCGTGGCCCCTCACTGACGGATGGTCAAATTTCTTGACCGGCACAGGCTTCGAGAACTACATCGACGGCGCCCTCGACGTGGGGGACGGCACGTGCTGGTTCTTCCACGACGACATGTGCCTGCGCGGGGACGCCTCCAGCGGGATCATCACCGGCCCGGACCCGATCGCGTCCCTGGCGCCGAGCCTCGCCGACGCGGGACTCGGCTTCGACATCGACGACGCCGTACGCCTCCCCAACGGCAAGGCGTACCTCTTCAAGGAGGACATGTACGTCCGTGCCGACCCGCTGACCCTCACGGTCGACACCGGCTATCCGCTGACGACCGCGGACGAGTGGCTCGGCTGGCCGTCGACGTTCACCGCGCGGGACTTCGACGCGGTGTGGATCAACCCGAACCACCCCTGAGAACCGGCCGCGGACCGGCCCTCAGCGCACGGGGAAGCCGAAGGTGTGGCCCTGCGACGTGAGCCAGGGCAGGAGCCGGCGCAGAGCCTCGACGGTCTCGGAGCGGTCGCCGCCCGCGTCGTGGAACAGGAGCGTCGGTCCGTTGGGCAGTTCCCCCTGGACCGTGCCGACGACGGCGTCCGTGCCCGGCCGCTCGAAGTCCTTGGAGTCCACGTTCCAGCCGAGGGGCCGCATGCCACGGGAGGCGGCCAGCTTGCGGCTGTAGGGGGTGAAGGCCCCGCCGGGCGCGCGGTAGTACATCGGCCGTACGCCCCCGGACGCCTTGGTGATCATGCGTTCGGCGTCGAGTATCTCCCGCGACTGGTACGCCTCGGACTTGTGGTCCATGGTGGTGTCGTGCGACACCGAGTGGTCGCACAGCCGGTGTCCGGCCGCGACGACCTTCTTCACGAGGTCGGGGTGGGCCTGTGCCTGAGTGCCCACCATGCAGAAGGTCGCCTTCACCCCGTACTCGCGCAGCACCTCCAGCACTTGAGGGGTCCACACGGGGTCGGGGCCGTCGTCGATGGTGATGTTGACGCCGTGCGGTCCCTTGTCCGAGGAGTGCGCGATGGTCACCGCCACCGGCTTGACGGCGGACTGCGCGGAGGGGCGGTGCGAGGAGCCGTGTACGGCACCGGCCTGAGCGGTCCATATCGAGGCACCCGCGGCGAGCAGGGTCACCCCGAGCGCCGCCCCGGCCACCTTGCCGTACCACCCACGCCTACTGCCGTGCCGTGCCATGTCCGCCCCACTTTCGCGCTGTTCCGCGGTCGTCCCCCAACCACCTGGCAGGACGAGCATCGGCCGCCGGGGGATCCGCCTGTTACAGATCACGGACAGTTCCGGGAGGGAACCAGGACATTGCGGCGGACGACAGGGGGCAACGCGTCGCCTCCTCAAAGAAGTTGAGTGGCACGGCGCCCCTGAGTACGGTGATCCGATGTCATCCGTCAGGAAGTTCCAGGTCACCTTCGACTGTGCCGAACCCGAGCGTGTCGCCCGCTTCTGGTGCGAGGTGCTGGGATACGTCGTGCCACCGCCGCCGAAGGGGTTCGCCTCCTGGGACGCGTACAAGAACTCGCGGTCACCCGAGGACCGTGACGCGTGGTTCGTGTGTGTCGATCCCGAAAACGCCGGACCGCGACTGTACTTCCAGCGTGTTCCCGAAGGTCGGGTCGTCAAGAACCGGGTGCATCTCGACGTACGGGTCGGCACCGGACTCGTGGGCGAGGAGCGTCTGGCCGCGCTGGAGGCCGAATGCGCTCGACTGGTCGCGCTCGGCGCGGTCCATGTGCGCACCCTCGTCGCCGACGAGGAGAACGAGTCCTGCATCGGGATGCAGGACATCGAGGGCAACGAGTTCTGCCTCGACTGAGTTCACCGTTCCCGCGCCGTTCCCACCGGATCCCGCCCGTTCGCGCCGGTCCCCACCGTCCCCGTCGTCCCCGTCGTGTCCACCTTGTGATCCGGCGTTCACGGGGACGGCGGGCGGCTCCTTCGGGGCCCTCCCGCCGGGGGGCCGAGGAGCTCCGGGACCGGTGACTCCCCAGCCCGGAGGGCGAGTTCGGACCGCCTCGCCGGCTCCGGCGTACGAACACCGGGGGAGCGCCCCGGGGCCACCGCGCCGCCAGGACCCGGCCAGGTGCCGCCGATGCGAAGAAATTCCTGCTCACAGGCCTTCCGCGTGCCCTTCGGGCTGCTCTATGTTCTGCACCCATGCTCCTTGCCGATGATCAGCGCGGCGGCCGTCGGCTCGGCCACACCGCCTCCCTCACCACCGCGGTCGTCCTCGCGGTTCTCTGCGCCGTTCTCGGCTATGCCGACGGGACCGGACTCTTCGCTCCGGAGAACTGGCCGGACGCGGGGTTCGTACCCGGCGGCGCGACCAGCCCCGCCTGGGCCACCGTGGTGTTCCTGCCGCTGCTCATCGGCGGTAGCGCGCTCGCCGTGTACCGGCTGGTGCGTGCCGCGGCCCCCGCCGCACGTGCGCGGTGGGTCTTCGGCGCCGTCTGGTCCACCCTGATCCTGGTGGCGTTCCTGGCCAAGTTGGTCTACAGCGTGCTGCTTCTGGCGATCGCCGGACCGGGCGGGCTGCACCTGTTCCCGACGGCCGGGGCGCTGCTCGCCGAGTGCGGCATGACGGGCGCGAAGTACGCCGTGTTCGGGCCGCTGGTCGCGGGCCTGGCCGCGGTGGCGTACCGGATCGGCCTGGGGCGCTCCCGCGACAAGAGCGACAAGAGCGACAAGAGCGACAAGAGCGATAAGAGCGGCGAGGCCGGCGAGAACGCTGACAGCGGCGGGAGCGTCGAGAGCGGCGTCAGCGGTGAAGCGGACGCGCCCTCGGAAAGCGAGGCGCGCGGAGAAGGCGACAGGCGCGGCGGGCGAGTCGCCGGGGGCGCGGGCACCGGCCTCGCGGGCCTGGCCGGGATCGCGGGCTTCGCCTGGCTGCCGGGCGGTGCCGCCGTGGCGCTCCAGGCGGGTAGGGGCCAATTCGCCTGGGCCGCGGGCCCGATACCCGGCGGCCTGGGGACGGCCACCCTCGTCAGCGGGGTCGTGGCGGTCCTCGCCGGCATCGGGCTCTGGCGCCGGGTGGTGTCGCCGGGCCTGACCCGCGCCGGCACCGGCGTGACGCTGTGGTCGCTCGCCACGACGCTCACCGCGGCGGGCGTCCTCGGATTCGTGCCGCTGTGGCTTCTCGACGGGTGCCTGAACGGCTTCGGCGGGGCGCTGTTCCCGATCGCGTCCGTGCTCGCGCATGGCGCCGAGGGCGTCACGGCGGGCGTGTGCGCGGGCATCGTGTGCGTGCCCTGGGTCGCGGAGCTGGCGTGGCGGCGCCGTACGGAAGCCTCGGCCGAGCGGGGAGGCCTCGGGCTCGCCGTCCGCTGGGCGCCGCCGGTCGCGATCGCCGCCGTACTGGCCCTCGCCGCCGGCACCCTGGCACCTGGATCGGTGACAGGGGTCGCCGCCGTCGACGCGCCACGACAGGCCGCCGGCCTCGGTGACCGGACCGGACTGCTGCCGCTGACCGTGCTGCGCCGCGAGGGACAGGACCCGGTGATCGGCGACAGCACGGGCCGTCAGGTGCTGCTCCGCGGTGTGAACGTCAACCAGCTCATCGACTACGGACAGCCCGACCCCGGCAAGCCCACGGTGTGGCCCCTCCAGGACTCCGACTACGCCCTGATGGCGCGGTACGGGTTCGACGTCCAGCGTCTCGCCCTGTCCTGGTCGGCCCTGGAACCGAAGCGGGGCGTCTTCGACGACGCGTACCTCGCCCGGGTGCGCACCGCCGTCCGACAGGCCGCCGCCCACGGGATCCACACCGTCCTGGACCTGCACCAGGACACCTTCTCGAAGTACGTCAGCGCCGCACCGGGAACGCACTGCCGCGCCAACGCCTCACCGGAGTTCGGCAACGACGGCGCCCCGGAGTGGGCGACCCGCACCGACGGTGCCAAGGCATGCGGCTTCCTCGGCCGCGACCTCGCCCCCAACGTCCAGCAGGCGTTCACCAACCTCTACGACGACACCGACGGCATCGGCACCGAGTTCGCCCGCGCCTGGGGCCACCTCGCGGACGCCTTCGCCGACGAACCCGCGGTCGCCGGCTACGACCTCCTCAACGAGCCCGGCCCCGGCAATGCCCCGGGCGTGACCTCCTCGATCCTGCTCGGACGCCTCTACCAGCAGGCGATCACCTCGATCCGGACCGCGGAGTCGAAGGTGCCCGGCAGCTTCCACCACCTGGTGTTCTTCGAGCCCTCCATCCTCTGGTCGGGCCTCGGCTTCGACACCACCCCGCCGGCCGGATTCGCCGACGACCCGCTGCTCGTCTTCTCGCCCCACCTGTACAGCGAGTCGATCACCATGGACCAGGGCCTCGGTGTCACCCTCACCTCGATCGAGCAGGGTTACACCACCGCCGAGCGCACCGCCCGGGCGTACGGGGCACCGCTGTGGTCGGGCGAGTGGGGCTGGTTCGGGGAACCCGACGACTTCCGCTCCCGGTTCGACCGCTTCCTCGAACGGCAGAACACCGACGTACTGGGCTCGGCGATCTGGGTGTGGAAGAAGGCCTGCGGTGATCCGCAGAACGACCCGGCGGCCACCACCTCCGGCGGCGGTGTCGTGCTGTACACGTGCCCCGACGGCAAGCCGCTGCCGAGCCCGTCCTTCGAGATCACGGCGCTGTCCCAGGCGTACCCGCGCAGCGCTCCCGGGCGTCTGACCTCCCTGCGGTCCTCGCTCACCGAGCGGGATCTGCGGCTGGCGGGCACCGGGACGGGCACGCTGGACGTGTGGGTTCCCGGAGCGGGCCGCCCCGAGGTCACGAACACCGGCCTCACCGGCATCCGGCTGGCGCGACAGCCCGGCGGCTGGCGGCTCACCGCACAGGCCTCCGGCCGCTACACCCTCCGCGTGGCATAGCGGCGGGCCGTCGGCCCGACCCGCCTCGGGGGCGGGCCGGGCCGACGGTCGGGCGGCTGTCAGCCGCCGGTCCAGGGACGGAGCTTCTCGGGGTTGCGTACCACCCAGATGCGACGGATCCGGTCGCCCGCGACCTCGAACCCGAACACCGTGACGGTGACACCGTCCTGCTGGGCCACCAGGCCGGGCCGGCCGTTGACCGTACGCTCCAGCAGCGTCATGCCGTCCGGCCTGCGGCGGGCGAGTTCGACCCAGGCGTGGGCGATCCGCTCGCCGCCCTCGATGGGCTCCAGGAAGGTCCGGGCGAGGCCGCCGCCGTCGGCCACCGCCGTCGCGTCCGGGTCGAGCAGGCCGATGAGGGCGTCGATGTCCTTGGCCTCCCACGCCTCCTTGAACGCGCCGACGACATCGGTGCGCCCGACCGCCGCCGTCGCGGCGGGCCGTGCCGCCCTGATCCGGCGGCGGGCCGAGGAGGCCAGCTGGCGACAGGCCGCGGGCGTACGGCCGACGATCCCGGCGACCTCGGCGAAGGAGTGGCAGAAGACGTCGTGCAGGACGAACGCGACGCGCTCGGCCGGGGTCATCGCTTCGAGCACGACCAGGAACGCCAGACTGACCGACTCGTCCAGCGTCACCCGGTCCGCCGGGTCGACGCTCGCACCCCCCGTCCGCCCGCTGACCCACTCCGTGCGCCCGGGCAGCGGCTCGGGGATCCACTCACCCACATAGGTCTCGCGCCTGACCCGTGCCGAACCGAGCACATTGAGGCAGACGCGACCGGCGACCGTCGTCAGCCAGGCGCCGGGGGACACGATGGCGTCCCGCTCCTCACGGGACAGGGCGTACCAGCGGGTGTACGTCTCCTGGACGGCGTCCTCGGCCTCGGTCAGGGACCCCAGCAGCCGGTAGGCGAGATTCACCAGATGACGCCGCTCGCTCATCACCGCGTCCAGGCCCGGACGGCCGTCCTCTGGTTCGGATCGGGTGGTCATGGTGCCGACAGCTCCCTCGGTCGCATCCGCTCTCACCGGTTCGACAGGACAGCGCACCGGAATGTGAGGCCGAAGCCGCGCCTCACGTTCCGCGGGGCTGTGTTGTCGAACCGGTGAGACCGGCACAGCCGACACATCATCCAGCGGACAGGAAGGTCTGAGACACCATGACTGCCTCGACACCGGCGACACCGACCACCACCCCGCGGTCCCCGGCCACCACCACCGCGACGCCGTTCACCGCCCCGGCGACCGACGAGCTGCTGGAGCGGGTGGCCGCCGCGCTCAAGGAGAAGAACTTCGACGTCGAGATCCTCGACGACGCCGCCGCGGCGCGCGCCCGGGTCAAGGACCTGATTCCCGAAGGCAGCGCCGTGTTCACCGTTGCCAGTGAGACCCTGCGGCTGTCCGGCATCGAAGCGGACATCAACGACAGCGGGCGCTACGACTCCGTCAAGGCACGCGGTACGGCCATGGACCGCGCCACGCAGATGGCCGAGATCTGGCGGATGCTCGCCTGCCCCGACGTCGTGGTGGGCAGCGTCTGCGCGGTCACCGAGACCGGCTCCCTCGTGGCCGCCTCGGCCAGCGGAAGCCAGCTGCCCGCCTTCGCGGGCGCCGCTCCCCGCGCGATCTGGGTCGTCGGGGCGCAGAAGGTGGTCCCCGACCTGGACAGCGCGCTGCGCCGCGTCGACGAGCACTGCGTCCCGCTGGAGGACGAGCGGGCCAGGAAGGTCTACGGCGTGCCAAGCGCGCTCAACCGCCTGCTCGTCCTCAACGCGGAACCTCACCCCGGGCGCGGCACCGTCCTGCTGCTGCGCGAGGCCATCGGCTTCTGACCGGGCGGAACCGGCCGCGCCGTGATCACGCGACCGGGTCCTCCCGTCTCAGCCGGGGAGCGGGACCAGCTGCTCGGCGGCGAGGGTCAGGCTCCGGGTCCGCGCGTCGACCTCGGACCGGGTCATGCCGTCGGCGTCGACGAGGGCGCGCGCCGCCGCGAGTTCGCGCTCGTACACCCCGAAGTCGATCGTGTCGTAGCGCCCCGCGTCGGCGGACAGTCCGGCGTACCGCTCGATCGCCTTCCGCAGCCCGGACTTGTCCGTGAGGGCGGGCGCGTCGACGTGGTCGAAGGTGATCCGGCCCAGGTTCGCGACGTAGGGGTGCGAGGAGTCGGGGGTCGTCACCAGCCGCAGGTGCACGGCATGGGTGCCGGTGATCGCCTGGGGCAGCGTCAGGCTCGCCGTCCCTCCGGACGACCAGGCGGCTCCCGTGACGGGCAGCGGGACCGTCGCGTACGGCGTCCCGGGGGCGGCCGCGTCGAAGGAGTCGAGGTAGATCTGGACGGCCGAACCGGCCCCGCAGCGGGCGGAGTTGTTCACGTAGGTCAGCGTGACCGTGTTCTCCGCCGCGTCGCCGAAGTCGATGTCCCCGTAGTCGAGCCAGGCTCTGTCGTAGGTGCCGCCGAGGTCGGTTGCCGAACTCGCGCCGCTCCAGCCGGCCGGCTCGCTCTTGAGGCCGCCGCCGCTGTTCGAGCGGAACGCGGTCGCGTCGAACGCCACCGGGGAGGCCACGTCCGGGGAGAACCGGTACCAGTCGAAGTTCGACACCCACGACTGGCCGGACGGGGCGTGGAACACGAAGGTCGCGCTCGACGCGCCCAGCAGGGCTGCCGGGTCGGTGAGGGGTGCCCGCACCGTGCTGTAGTACTGCCAGCCGCCCGTCCCGGGAAGCTGGACGGTGGCGACCAGGGGACCATCGGCGGTACCGGCGTGGATGTCGACACTGCTCGGTCGCGCGCCCTGCGCGTTCGCGTACCGGACCGAGACGCTGTGCGGCGCGACCCCGTCGAAGTCCAGCCGGTTGAACCGCTCCCACGATCCCTCGGTGACCCCGCCGAGGTCGCCGTCCGAGTAGTACGCCTCGCTCACGAGGGAGGGGCCCTCCTTCTGGTCCGGGTCCTCGGCCTGGAGCACGGCGTAGCCGCCCTCGTCGATGGTGAGCGCGTCGGCAGCGGACCGGAGCACGTCGTCCGCCGGCATGAGCGTGCCCGTCGCGGAGGCGGTGTCCGCGAGGACGGTCCGCGCGTGGTCGAGCGCCGACCGGAACGCGTTCCACGAGCCGTCGGAGTAGTGCGTGCCGCGGACCAGCAGCGCCTGGCCGACGAGTGCGTCCAGCGCCTCGCGGTGCACCGCGGCGGCCGACACGAGGAGGGGGTCGGTCGGTGAGACACCGGTGCCGCGCACCGTCGAGGCCCGCACGCCGTGATCGAAGGCCTTGTCCCGGAACGTGAGGCCGAGACGGGCGTCGGTCCGCGCGCTGCCGGTGAGAGTGAGTTCCGCCGTGCGCGGCCCGCTGACGCGCAGGTCCGCCGTCACCCCGCCCGGCAGCCCGGTCACGGTGGCCGCCCCGGTGCCGGTCAGGCTGGTTCCGTTGCGGGCGGCGAACAACGCGGGCCCGGACAAGGTGAGTCGGACACCGTGGTCGACAGAGCCGTCGGCCTCCGTGTCGACGCTGCCGGGCCGCAGGGAGACGACGGTGACACCCTTGCCCGTCGCCGTGCCGTCGCCCGTGTCGCCCGTGTCCGTGTTCAGCGAGTACGCGGGCCGGGTACGGGCGCCCCACCGGGAGGGCGCGGCGCCCATGGTGAAGTCCAGCGTTCCACCGGCGACGATCTGCGCGTAGTCGAGCCAAGTGTCCGAGAAACGCCTGCCGTTGAGCTTCGCGCTCCGCACGTAGTAGTGGTCCGCCGACACCCCGTGGGCCTTCACCGTGAACCGGGCGCCGTTCGCGTAGCGGATCGTCGTGGAGTCGAAGAACGGGCTGCCGATCTGGAACTGGCTGGAACCGGCGGTCACCGGGAACAGGCCGAGAGCGGCGCCGACGAACATGGTCGACATGGTGCCGGCGTCGTTGTCCATGGTCGGCAGGAAGCCCTTCGGGGAGAGCTTGTAGACCTGGGTCCTGACCGGCGGGCGGAACTCCCCGCCGGTACTGGGGACTTCGTTCGACGAACCCGTCGCGATGTAGCGGTTCCAGGTCGAGCCGGTGTAGATGGCGCGCACCCATTTCTGCGTCAGGCTCGGCTCGCCGACGTAGTTGAAGAGGTACGGGGCCTGGAGATCGATCTCGTTCGCGTTGGAATGCAGCATGGCCGAACCGTCGTCGGCGCCGGAGTCCTCGCCGAACAGGTGCTCCACGGCGGCCCTGCCCGCCTTCGCACCGCCCATGGCCTCGATGAGACCGCCCATGTCGTAGGCGTCGTACCAGTGGTACTGCCAGAGCGTGCCTTGATAGAGGCCGGCCTCCTCGAACTTCTCGTGGTCGGCGCTCTGCCAGTCGCCGCCGGACGCACGGGGGGTGAGCAGCCCGACCTCGGTGCCGTCCGCCGCGGTCCAGGCACCGGACTTCACGAGGTGGTCGATCGCCATGGTCGACCGGGTGCGCAGCTCCCTGGCGTCCGCGTCCTTGCCGAGCGCGTCGGCGATGACGGACAGCGCCCACTGGTCGTAGCCGCGCTGCACGGTGGTCCCGGGATCCCCCGCGATGTATCCCTGACGCAACTCCGCGTCCGTGTAGGACCCGGCGTACGACACCAGCGCCGGATACGCCTCGTCGAGCCGGTCGAAGTGCTTGTACCCCTTCGACAGGGCGTCGGCCACGAGCACGGCCGAGCGCTCCCAGCGGACGGTCGGGACCGAGTGGGTCAGGCTGCCCGGGCTCTTGCCGGCGGTGTGCGCGTCGGCGAACAGTTCGATGAGCGACTGCACCATGTCCCGGTACGCCGGCGGGTCGACGTACGCCTCGACGGAGAACTTCCGGAAGTCGTCCCAGGTGGACCAGCCGTCGTAGTACGTGAAGCCGTTCGTCCGGTGCACCGCTCCGTCCACACCCCGGTAGGTGCCACTGGTGCTGGTCGCGTTCACCGGCAGCGCGTACATGCGGTACAGGTGCGTGTAGAACTCCCGGGTGAGCGTCGACCCGGGGTCGGACGTCGCGGAGGCGTGTACGTCCACGGCGCCGAGCGCCCGGTTCCAGTCGGCCCGGGTCCGGGCGCGTGCCTGGTCGAAGGTGAGCCCGCCCACCTCGTTCCGCTGGTCGGTGGCCGCCTGTTCCGCGCTGATCGGTGACAGCGTGATCCGCAGTTCGATGTCGTTCCCCGCGGACCGGTCGAACCCGAGGACGGCACCGGTGTCGGCCCCGTCCCGCGTGGTGGCGTCGCCCAGCCCGCCGTCACCGCCCCAGCTCTTCAGCGAGGTCACCGGGACATTGGTGGTGGCGTCGTAATACAGCTCGTACGAGGCGCCGTTGAAGGATCCCGCGATCAGGCCGCTGATCGAGGTGGTCCCGTCCGGGAGCGTCGTCGCCTTCAGGGTCGAGCGGGTGCGACGGGTGAAGTTGTTCGCCAGGTCGAGGACGAGTTCGGGGTCCGACCCGGAGGGGAAGCTGTAGCGTTCCAGCGCGGTGCGCGTCGTCGCGGTCACCTCGGCCTCGACGGTCCCGGGGTCCTGTGTCACCGAGGTGCCGGTTCCGGAGACGGACCCGAGCCCCGCCCGGTAGTACCCGGGTGTCGCGGTCTCGTCGTCGTGCGTGTAGGCGTGGGCGTACGTGCCGGGGGCCGGGCGCTTGTCGTAGCGCACGGAGGTCGGGACGACCAGCAGGTCGCCACCGCCTCCCGAGCCGCCGACACCGTCGAGGTCCGTGGCGGTGAACCCGGCGATGCGGCTCTCGTCGTAGTCGTACCCGGAGTGGTTGCGGCCCGGCGTGGTCATCGGGTTGACCTTGGCCAGACCGTGGGGCGCCTGCGCGCCCGGGAGGTCGTTGCCGTCGTCGCCCGCGGTCGACACGAACGGGTCGACGCGTCGCGTGTAGTCGGTGCCGCTCGAAGTCCCACCCGACGACTCGCCGTTCGCGGCGGACGGCGCGGAGGCGGCGGACCTCGCGGACGAAGGGGCCAGGGGCAAGGCCGCGGCCGTGCCGCCACCCGCCGCGGCGGTGAGGGCGAGCGCGCCGGTGAGCAGCGCGACGACCGTCGCGCGCAGCGGCCGGTGACGTCCGCCCGCGGACCTCGGACGGAGCACGCGGGGCAAGGGGGAACGGGTTCTGATGGGCACGAAACCTCTCCAGCGTCGCTCATGCGCACGTACGGGCCCGGCCACGCGGAGACAACGTTGTCAGCCCGGAAGGCCAAGCGTGTGGACCGGAGTCGAGAACGAGGTGGACACAAAGGATGCCGACCGTACGCCGGATTGCACCCTGTCGTGTCCACGACCATCGATAAGGAGACACGGAGAAGGCGTACAACGGGCGAACGGTACGCGTACGGCGGCCGTGCGCCGACCGGAACCTCGAGCGAACCCCGGGCACCCCGGCCCCCCTCCCGGCATGGCAGAGTGTGCGTGTGCCCACCACTGATTCCGCCCGTGCCGCCGATGCCGCCGACGTCTCCCGCGCCGCGAACGCGGCCGGTGCCGCCCAGGACGAGGCCGGCCGCCTCATCGATCTGCGCAGCGACACCGTCACCCGGCCCGGCGAGGCCATGCGCCGCGCGATGGCCGAGGCCGAGGTCGGGGACGACGTCTTCGGAGACGATCCGACCGTCAACGCGCTCCAGGAGCGGATCGCCGGGCTGCTCGGCTTCGAGTCCGCGCTGTTCGTCTCCTCGGGGACGCAGAGCAACCTGTGCGCCCTGCTGACCCATTGCGGCCGCGGGGACGAGTACATCGCCGGACAGATGGCCCACATGTACCGGTGGGAGGGCGGCGGCGCCGCCGTGCTCGGAGGCATTCAGCCCCAGCCGCTGTCCCACCGGGCCGACGGGACGCTGGACCCGCTGGACATCGCGGCCGCCGTGAAACCGGACGACGCCCACTTCGCCCGTACGCGGCTGCTCTGCCTGGAGAACACCATCGGTGGCCGGGCCGTGCCGGTGGAGTACCTGAAGACGGCCACGCACGTGGCCCGCGACCACGGACTCGCCACGCATCTGGACGGTGCACGGCTGTTCAACGCGGCGGTGGCCGCCGGAGGCGACGCGTACGAGCAGGCGCGGCAGATCGCCGGCCACTTCGACAGCGTCTCCGTCTGCTTCAGCAAGGGCCTGGGCGCGCCCGTCGGTTCGGCGCTCCTGGGGTCGCGGGAGTTCGTGGCCGAGGCGCGGCGCTGGCGCAAGGTGCTGGGCGGCGGGATGCGCCAGGCCGGAGTGCTCGCGGCCGCGGCGCTCTACGCGCTCGACCACCAGGTGACACGGCTCGCCGACGACCACGCGCACGCCGAACTGTTCGCCGAGGGCCTCAGGAACGTGGAGGGCCTGACCATGGAGCCCAGCGGCACCAACATGGTCTTCGCGAAGTCCGCCCCCGGCATCGAGACCGACGACCTGCGCGACCGGCTGGCCCGTCGTGGCCTGCTCTGCGCGGGATACCCGGGTCAACTGCGTTTCGTGTTCCACCTGGACGTGACACGGGCCGACGCGCAGGCCGCGGTGCGGATCGTGCGCGAGACCCTGACCGAGATGTCGACCGGTTGACCTCGACGGGCAGTTGGCCCGTGCGTTCGTCCTGCGGCGTCCGTCAGTCCACCGGCCAGGTGTGGACCGGTGCGTTCAGGTGCATGTAGTCGATGTACTGCCGTGTCATGCGCCGTAGTGCCTCGTGACGGCCGCAGTGGTCCGAGGCCTCGAAGCGGTGCAGCATCTCCTTCTGCCAGACCGCGCCGTTGCGCGCGGTCACGCAGCGCTGCTCGATGATGCCGAGCAGCGGCTCCCGCCAGGCCTCGTCCATGCCTGTGAGCTCCAGGCCCTTGTGGGCCAGCGGCAGCAGCCGCCGCAGGACGAGTTCGGGCGCCGGGACCTCACCCACTCCGGGCCAGTACAGGCGGGCGTCGATCCCGTGCCGTGCCGCCGCGTGCAGATTGTCCTCGGCCGCCGAGAAGGACATCCGCGACCACACCGGCCGGTCCTCCTCCACCAGCGCGCGGGTCAGGCCGTAGTAGAAGGCGCCGTTGGCGAGGGTGTCGGCGACCGTGGGGCCCGCGGGCAGCACGCGGTTCTCCACCCTCAGATGCGGCCGGCCCTGGGCGACGGCGTAGACCGGACGGTTCCACCGGTAGATCGTGCCGTTGTGCAGGGTGAGTTCGGCCAGTTCCGGTGTGTCCCCGCGGTCCAGTGTCTGCGTGGGGTCCTGGTCCTCGCACAGGGGGAGCAGCGCCGGGAAGTAGCGGACGTTCTCCTCGAAGAGATCGAAGACGCTGTTGATCCACCGCTCGCCGAACCACACCCGGGGCCGTACTCCCTGCGCCTTGATCTCCTGCGGGCGGGTGTCCGTCGCCTGCTCGAAGAGCGGGATACGGGTCTCGTGCGCGAGCTCCTTGCCGAACAGGAACGGCGAGTTGGCCGCCAGCGCGACCTGGACCCCGGCGATCGCCTGCGCCGCGTTCCAGTAGTCGGCGAACTCCTCGGGCGACACCTGGAGATGGAACTGCGTGCTCGTGCACGCGGCCTCCGGCGTGATGGTCTCCGCGTACGTCCGCAGCCGGTCGACCCCGTCCACCTCGATGAGCAGATCCTCGCCGCGCGCCGCGAAGACCTGTTCGTTGATCAGCTGGTAGCGGGCGTTCTCCGACAGGGCCTCAGGGCCGACGTCCGACTCCCGCAGCGTGGGCAGGATGCCGATCATGATCAGATGGACACCGATCGACCGGGCGCGCTCGTCCGCGTGGTTCAGGGCGGCGCGGATCTCGTCCTCCCAGGCGTCGGGACCGCCCGCGATCAGCCGCCGGGGCGGAACGTTGATCTCCAGGTTGAAGCGGCCCAGCTCGGTGTCCCAGGCGGGATCCGCGATGGCGTCGAGCACGTCCGCGTTCCGCATCGTCGGTTCGCCGTCGGTGTCGGTCAGGTTCAGCTCGATCTCCAGGCCGACCCGGGGCCGCTCCACGTCGAAGCGTGCCTCGCGCAGCATCTGCGCGAAGGCGTCCAGACACTCCTGCATCTTGATCCGGTACTGGCGTCGGTCCTCGCGGGTGAAGACCTGCGCCGGAACGTCGCGTCCCATAGGCCCTCCCGGTGGCCCCACGGATACCTCTCCCCTCCAGCGTCGCACCATGGGCCGAGTCTGACCATGCGGGAGGGGAGGCGCGGAGGGCCGCCGGTGAGCCCGACGCGCTGCCGCTGCCGCCGCCCATGGCCGGGACCGCTCCGCTCGGGTGAAGCGCCGTTCGGCTACGAGGTCGGGGTGGGCGGTGCAGTCAGTTCTCCATCTGCGGTTCAGGGCCGGCTTCGCCTTCACGGGACCGGGCCGCCGGCGCGTCGAACACTTCCTGGGTCGGGGGGGTGAAGACGTACTGGCTTCCGCGGACGCCGATGGCCTGGTTGTGCTCGACGTAGGGGCGCATCCACGAGGCCTTCCGCAGCGGCCTCGCCGCCGCGCTGGAGTCCCGCGGCGAGGGCGAGTCCGCGCTGCGCCGCGAGTATCTGGCGGCCGTCGCCCGAAAAGATGCCCTCGCCGGCTTCTCCGGACCGGAATTCGCCAGGATGATCACCAGCAGTCTCACCCTCGCCGCCCTCCTGCGTGAACTCCATCAGCAGCGTGAAGACGCCCTTGCCGAGGCCCTTGCCGCCGAGACGGGGGCGCGCGCCGACGCCCTCGCCCCCCGCGCCGCCGCCGCTCTACTCGCCGCAGCTCACCGCACCCTCTTCCACCGAGCCCTGGACCTCACCGTCGCGGGTCGCACGACCCGCCACATCGCAGGCACCCTGACGAAGGAAGCCGACGAGGTCTTCGCACTCCTGGAACCGTCCCTCTCCGGCTACGCGGTGCGCGGGGCCACATAGGCGTCCCCTCGCTCCACGACCGGCCATCCCGCGCTCCCGGCGCAGTGTTCGGCGACCAGGGCAGGCAATGCCCGCGGACGTTCCATAGGTGTCGCTCATGGGACACTCGCCCGTCTGCCGCGATGGGCTGCGCGCCGTAGAGGCCCGGGGCGGCAAGGGTGGACGCCGTCCCGCCGTGGCGGCCGCGAAGACCGAAACCCTCCGCGCCGCGTACCTGGAGGGCCGGTCCATCGCCGCACTCGCGCGCGACCGCGGCGCGATCCGCACAGCCGTCGCCGATCCCCGAGCGCCATCCCGGCGTCGACCTCTTGATCTTCACGTCGCCTTCACATTACGCTCATGATCCACATGGGGGATCAAGCGATTCCTCGCGGTCGATGCCATGCCCGCGCCGGCGCGGGGTCCTCACCTCAGGCCGAAGGCCGAAGCCCTGGACGGCGGTGTCCCCGATCTTTAGGGACGCCGCTTGTCGGTACACCCTCGTCACGAAAAGGAAGCGGCCATGTCCTGCGGGCACTTGATGTACAGCAGTTCCTGTTCCAACTGCCAGGAGCTGAAGGCACTCGAGCGGAGCCAGCGAGAGGCCGACCGTGCCCACGAGGACCGTCTGCGGCAACTGGAGCGTGACGCGGAACGCATGAGCGCGGACGAGATCGAGGAACTGGCGAGCAGCCGGCGGTCCGGCGGCTCCAGCACGAAGTCGCAATGCGGTCACATGTTCTTCGACAGCAGCTGCTCCGGCTGCCGTCACTACGACTACGCGCAGAAGGCGGCCAGGGCCGCGGACCGGCGAGCCGACGAGTTCTCGAAGCAGGCGCAGTCCCACGCGGACAACGCCCGCGCCGCGGCCGACGAACCGGACTACGGCCAGTCGTCCTCCGGCGGTATAGGCCTTTCCGGCGGACTCGTCCTCGGTGTCCTGGTACTGGGTCTGGCGCTGTTCGTCCTCGCGGTCGCCGTGTCGGTCGCCGTCTACGCGTCCCTCGTCGTGGGCTCCGTCGCCAGTGTGGCGCGCCTGGTGATGCTGAAGACCGGGCGCTGTGACCGGTGGATGCCGAGGGCGCACTCGCTCGGCATGGCCGTGATCAAGTTCTCCATGATCACTCTCGTGCCCGGTGCCGCCTGTTTCGCCCTGACGGCAGCAGGGCTCGGCAACACCGCGTCGGCTCTCCTGCTCGTGGCGGTGCCCCTGATCTTCTGGTGGGTACGACGCGACTACCTGCGCACCGGGCGCACGGCCGTGTCGGTGCCGCAGGGCTGATCCGAGCCGGGGCGCGGCACCGGACCGACGCCGTCGGCCCGGTGCCCCGGACCGTCTGACTGGGCGTCTCCGCGACTTCGAAGGCCCTTTGTCCGACGACCCGTTGGCGGAGCTCCCGCCCTGCTAGAATGTGCCCATCACGCAAGCCTTCTCGGCCCGGATCCTGATCCGCCGAGGAGGCTTTTTTTCATGCCCGGGGCCTGTCTGCCGCCCCGACGCCGGTGGACCCGCGTCGCGTCTCTCGTGCTGCCGAGCGGCCTGAACGCGCCGTGTCCACCCGTCGTTCTTCGTCGCCCACCGCAAGAGGAGATCCACGTCATGAGTCAACGGACGAACACCGCGACCGCCGGCGGTACTTGGCGCCTCGGGGACCGGACCGTCCATCGCGTCGGGTTCGGGGCGATGCGTCTGACGGGCACCGCGCCGTTCGACCGCGGTGTGCCGCGTGACCGCGAACGGTCGATCGGCGTGCTCCGGCGGGCGATCGATCTCGGCGTGAACCACATCGACACCGCCGCCTACTACTTCTCGGCGACGAGCTCCGCCAACGAGCTGATCAACCGGGCGCTGGCGCCCTACCCGGAGGACCTGGTCATCTCCACCAAGGTCTGGCCGGGCCGCGATCCCTCGGGCGCATGGTGGTGGGCCGAGCCGGCGCAACTGCGCGGTCAGGTCGAGGAGAACCTGCGCCAACTCGGCCGCGATCACCTGGACGTGGTGAATCTGCGCGTGCCTCCGAGCAGGCGGACCCGCTCGATCGGCGAGCACTTCGGCGCGTTGGCCGCACTGCGCGACGCCGGGCTCATCCGTCACCTCGGCGTCTCCAACGTCACGTCCGAGCAACTGGCCGAGGCCCGGGCCATCGCCCCGGTCGTCTGCGTGCAGAACCCCTACGGGATCGGGGCGTCGAGCGAGGACCGGGCACTACTGCGGCTCTGCGGTGAACTCGGCCTCGCCTTCGTCCCGTTCTTCGCGATCGCCGGCCCCGGGCGCGAGGCGGGACCGGTCGCCGGTGACGCCGAGGTGGTGCACGGCGTCGCCCGCGCGCACGGTGTGTCCGTCGCGCAGGTCCGGCTGGCCTGGACCTTGCGGCAGGGTCCGCACGTACTGGCGATCCCGGGGACCGGTGACCCCGACCACCTCGCGCAGAACGTGGCGGCCGGCGCGCTGCGGCTCTCGGAGGACGAGATGGCCCGCCTCACCGCGCTCGGGCCGGCTGGAGCCTAGCAAGGCCGCCACCGCCGCCCGGGGCCTGGTCGCACAGGGCCGCGTCGAAATCCGGGACCCCCGGCGCGACGGTCAGCCGCCCTGGCCGGCGCTGCCGACCGGGCCGACCTTCACCGGGTCGCCGGAGCCGTCCGTGACCGGCAGCGTGGCGCCGCCCGGCCAGGCCAGGGAGACCGTCTTGGTCTCGTTCGGCGGGGTCACCAGCAGACCTGTGACGCGGACGCCCGAGCCGCCCGAGTTGTTGAACGGGTAGGTGATGCCGAAGGCCGTCGACTGCCCGCTCTTGAGGACCGCCTGGGTCGCCTGCTGACCCGTGCGCTTCGCGGACAGCGATCCCGAGGCCGTCTTCAGGTCGACGCCCGCGTACCCGGAGATCACGCAGTCCCGGCCGCTGCGGTTCTTCAGCTGGACCGCGACGGTGCCCTCGGAGTCGCCGCCGACGGTGGCGTCCTTCGCCGTGATCTCCAGCGCGTCCGTATGGCACCTGCCGACCTTGGTGCTCCCTTCGGTGCCGGTCCCGGAACCCGTTCCCTTCCCGGCCGAGCCCTTTCCGGAGCCACCCGTCCCGCCGCCCTGGTCCGAACTGCCCGAGGCGGAACCGCCGCCCTGATCCGAACCGCTCGAACCCGACCCACCGTTCGTGGACGCCGCACCGGCCGGGGCGGACGGTGCGCTCTGTCCCGTACCGTCGTCCCCGTTCTGGCAGGCCGTGAGCGAGAGACCCGCGACAACGGCCAGGGTGGCGAGGGTGAGCTTGTGAACGCGCATGGTTTTCTTCCCCAGTGTCGGTCGGTGGTGCCGGCGGCTCGCCGCGAGCGAGCGTGACTGACCACCAAGAGTCACCGGCCCCGGTACCGCGTTCCGCGCAACCGGCCTGTAGTACAAGCCTGTTACACGCAAACTTGGCCAGGAGGTGTGGTCGCCCTTCCGGGCCGCACGGCACTCACACCGAGCGCCGCATGCAGACCAGCCGATCGCGCGCGTCCCAGGACGCGGTGGTGGTGAAGCCGTGGCGCTCGTAGAGGGCGATGGCGTCGGTCCGCCAGCTCCACACCGACAGTCGCACACCGCTCGCGCCGTCGCCGGCGGCCCGCGTGAGCGCGGCACCGAGCAGACGGGACGCGATGCCCCGTCCTCGGAACGCCGGGTCCGTCCAGAGCCGCTTGACCTCGGACTGTCCATCGGTGGGCGCGGTCACCACCAGGCATCCCACGGCGGTGTCCCCGATCAAGGCCATGAGCACGACATCGTCGGCGAACGCGGTGTCCGGGTCCGAGATCTCCGCACGGTAGCGGTCGGGCAGTCCCGACACGTCGGTGACGGCCTCGCCCTTCTCGGCCTGCGTCCGCAGGTGATAGGCCGTCAGCAGGGCGGGGAGCCCGTCCTCGGCGGCAGGGGACCGGTCCGGCCGGCGGACGACGACGATCCCGGGTTGATCCTTCATGGCGCAAGCTTCACACGGCGGATGGGAGCAGGTACCGCACGAGCCTCGGGGGACCGGGGCCGATGCGCGTCGTGGCGCGGGGACGCGTCGAGGTAGGGCGATCGGCGCAGCGACACCACCCGGGCGGGCGACGATGCCGCACGAGCGGTTGCGCGGTTCCTACGATCATGTTCGAACCCAACGGACAAATGCGAAGGAACGATCTGTGAACCGCACAGTTGCCAGGGCCGCCGCACTGCTCGTCTCCGCCCTCGTCGCCCTGCCCTGCACCGCCGCAACCGCTGTCGCCACCGGCAAGGGAGACGGACCCCTCGTCGTCATCACCACGGTGAACCAGCGCGCGGACGGCGACATCTTCAACGTCGGTCACGACAACATCGTCGGCTCCGGGAACGGGAACGGAGCCCCGTCGACGGGGGTCGGCGCCCCCGGCGCGAGTGCGGCGGTGGTGCGTATCGTCACGGGCCCCCGCCTGCCGTTCTCCGGCGTGCAGCTCGCTTCGCACGAGGGCAGCGGCGACTACCCCCGCACCATCTTCCCGAACTACAACGTCACCGTGCCGATCGACGGCCCCTCCACGGCCGTGTACGCGTCCGACGGCGGTGCCGGACAGGTCCGTGTCACCGCGACGGTCGCCCCGGACGGCAAGGTCGCGCCGAACTGCTCCGCCGAGGGCAACCTGAGCTGCCGCGTCGACTACGACGGCCAGGGACAGTTCCTCGTGATCGACGGCCGCTGACGGAGTGACGACGACGGCGGGGCATTCACGGCTGCGTCCCCCAGCCCTCGGGCGCGCCGAGTCCGCCCCGCCTTCGGCCGCGCCGAGTCCCCCCCGCCGAGTCCGCCCCCGACCTCGTACCGTCCTGAGCGAGGAGACATCGCCCGTCGCTCATCGCCCGTCGCGCAGGTGCAGCAGGTAGGTCGCGGTCACGGCGACGGCGCGGTCCTCGTCCTTCGACAGTTCGACCAGCGCGTCCGCGGCCCTCGTCCCCGGGATACCCGCCAGAGCCTGGGTCAGCCGTCCGCGCGCGGCCGCTTCCTTGCCGTGGGCGGCGAGCCGGTCGAGGAGCCCGGCCGCCAGCCGGTCCGCCGCGGCGGCGTCGCCCGCCAGCAGGCTCAACGCGTCCGCCGCGTCCGTGTCGTTGCGTCCCTCCACGATCAGGTCGATGAGCGTCGGGGCGGCATCGGCCACACCGCGCGTCCCCAGCGCCAGAGCCGCATGTCCGCGGACCACGGCGTCGGCGTTCCCGAGGGCCGCCCGCAGGCCGGTGGCGGCCTCGGCGCCGGGCATCTCGGCGAGCGAACGGACGGCGCGTTCCCGTACCGCGGCCTCGGGCGATTCCAGGCCCTCCGCGAGCAGCTCCGCTCCCCGGTCGCCGGAGCGCGCGAGCGCCCAGCGAAGGGCCCCGGCGACGTTCGGCTCCGTCTCGCCGAGAACGGCCTCGACCAAGGCCTCCACGGGCACCGGCACGTCACCGGCCGAGGACAGCGCAGCACGCTGCCGCGCGTCGGCGCTCTTCGAGGTCAACGCGTTGAGCAGCGCGGCGACTTGGAGCACGTCCTCCCAGTCGGCGGGTTCCGCGTCCCGGATCCTGTCCAGCCGGGTGAGCAACTCGGTCTCCGCCGCGATGCGTTCGCGCGTCTGGCTGATGAGACCTCCGACGAGTGAGGCGGGAGTGAACCCGGGATCGTCGAGCGCGCGCCCGATCTCACGCAGCGACAGCCCCAGGGAGCGCAGACTCTCGATGTGGAAGATCCGCCGGATGTCGTCCCCCGAGTACTCCCGGTAGCCGGAGCCGGTCCGCCCCGAAGGGCGTACCAGGCCGAGCGACTCGTAATGCCGCAGCATGCGGGCACTGACCCCGGATCGTCGCGCCACCTCACCGATCAACACGTCTCATGGTCCCTCGTGTCCGGGCCCGTCGAGGACCGCGACGCGCTTCGCCTCCTCGATCGCCGACGCGAATCCGGCGTCCGGATCGCTCAACAGCCGCCGCGTGGCGAGCGCGTGCGCCCGCACACATGGATCAGACACCGGCGTCGCGGCGAGCAGCACCGGCACGATGACTTCACCCAGCGCCACCAGAGCCTGGCTGAGGCTCAGCTGCGTCTCCTTCCCGCCGCGCCCGAGCTGCGTCGCCAACTCCCTCGCCAGTACCGTCTCTTCGCCGGGTGGTACGAGGACGACCGAGGCGCGCCAGGCGCTTCGGGCGACCTCGTCCTCGGGGTCGTGGAGCAGCGCGGGGGTGATCGCCTGCCATGCCCGCCGGTCCCCGATCTTGGACAAGGTGTGCAGCGCCTGGCTCCGCGCCCGCGCACGGTCGGAGCGGACCTCGCCGAGCAGCGCGGGAAGGGTCACGGACACCGGATGGCGGGTGAGCGCCCAGGTCAGCATGTCGCGGACGAAGAACTCGGGCTCGACCGCGCAGCGCCGGACGAGCTCGGCGACGAAGCGTGGATCGGGCGTGGTGCCGACCGCCAGAGCCGCCCGCAGCCGTACGGACGAACTGGTGTCCTCCAGCGCCCGCAGCATGCGTACCTCGTCCGCGTCCTGTCCCGTGACCGTCATCGAGACCACCTCCTCGGCACGCAGTGAAGTCCTTGCCACGGTGTCAAGGTCAAACGGCGGTGCCAGGAGGACGGGGATGTTCCGCCGCCGCTGCGAAGACACGGGACCGTTGGAACGCGGGTGGCCGCCGCGGAATAGCCGGCGGGTGCCCCCTGTTCTGGCGATCATGACAACGAATGCGCCGCGGCCCGAGGTACTGCGCTACACCGCCTTCTCCGCCGAACCCGAGGGCGGAAACCCCGCCGGTGTCGTCCTGGACGCCACGAACCTGGACGACGGCGACATGCTGGCCATCGCCGCCGACCTCGGATACTCGGAGTCCGCGTTCCTGACCGCGCTCCCGGACGGGCTCGACGGCCACGAGGGGCGGGCCTACGGCGTCCGCTACTTCAGCCCGAAGGCCGAGGTGCCGTTCTGCGGGCACGCCACCGTCGCCTCCGCCATCGCGCTCGCCGAGCGGATCGGGCCCGGGGACCTGGTGTTCAGCACGAAGGCCGGCATCGTGCCGGTCAGCGTGGTCGAGGAGAACGGAAGGGTCCGGGCCACGCTCACCAGTGTGGAGCCGCACCTCGCAGACATCGCCGGCGTCGACCTCGACGAGGCGCTCGCCGCGCTCGGCTGGCCGGACACCGATCTCGACCCGGCCTTCCCGCCCCGCATCGCGTTCGCCGGTGCCCGCCACCTCGTCCTCGCGGCGGCCACGCGCGCCCGCCTCGCCGATCTGGCCTACGACTTCGCCCGCCTCGAAGCCCTGATGCACCGGCTGGACCTGACCACGGTCCAGCTGGTCTGGCGCGAGTCGGCCGACGTCTTCCATGTCCGGAACCCGTTCCCCGTCGGCGGTGTCGTGGAGGACCCGGCGACCGGTGCCGCGGCCGCCGCGTTCGGTGCGTACCTCCGTGAGATGGGTCTCGTTCCCGGGGAAGCCGTCCTCACCCTGCACCAGGGCGAGGACCTGGGCCGCCCCGGCGAGCTCACGGTGACGCTGCGCGCGGGCGACCCCCGCGTCCGGGTCAGCGGCGCCGGGACGCGTATCGGCTAGGCGATCGTTCAGAAAGCGCGCGGCCCACCGGCCGCCCTCCCGCACTCAAGCGTGCGAGGGGCAGCCGGTGGGCCGTTGACGTGCACTGGGCCGACGCCGACGCGGCCGTGCGTGACGCGAAGGCGGTAGGCAGGGGATGCGCGAAGGCGGTACGCACGGGGCCGTGGAGGCGATACGCCCGGGGCGCGGACCTCAGCGGGCGAGGGCCGCCTCGCTCGACGCCTGGGTGCGCGGGTCGGAGGGAAGGGCGCGCAGGATGTCCTCGACGCTCTGCTTGGCGTCGCCGAACAGCATGCCGCTGTTCTCGCGGAAGAACAGCGGGTTCTGCACGCCCGCGTAGCCGGAGGCCATCGAGCGCTTGAAGACGACGACGTGCTCCGCCTCCCACACCCGCAGCACCGGCATGCCCGCGATCGGGCTGCCCGGATCCTCCTCCGCGGCCGGGTTGACCGTGTCGTTGGCACCGATGACCAGGACGACGGATGTGTCGGCGAGGTCGTCGTTGATCTCGTCCATCTCCAGGACGATGTCGTACGGCACCTTTGCCTCGGCCAGGAGCACGTTCATGTGCCCGGGCAGCCGGCCGGCCACGGGGTGGACGCCGAAGCGGACCTCCACGCCCCGCTCCCGCAGCTGACGCGTGAGTTCGGCGACCGGGTGCTGAGCCTGCGCCACGGCCATGCCGTAGCCGGGGGTGATCACGACCGACCGGGCCTGCGTCAGCAGCTCGGCCACCTCCTGGGCGCGGACCTCGCGGTGCTCGCCCTGCTCCTCGTCGCCGCCCGAGGGCGCCTCGATTCCGAAGCCGCCCGCGATGACCGAGAGGAAGGAACGATTCATCGCCTTGCACATGATGAAGGACAGGTAGGCGCCCGACGATCCGACCAGCGCGCCCGTGACGATCAGCAGGTTGTTGTCGAGCAGGAACCCCGCCGCGGCGGCGGCCCAGCCGGAGTAGCTGTTGAGCATCGAGACGACGACGGGCATGTCGCCGCCGCCGATCGAGGCGACGAGATGCCAGCCCAGGACGAGCGCGAGCACCGTCACCGCGATCATCAGACCGAGGTTCGGAGTGATCGTGAACCAGACCGTCAGCGCCACGAAGGCGGCCAGCGCCGCGACATTGAGCGCGTTCTTGCCCGGCAGGACCAGCGGACGGGACTTGACGCGCGCCGACAGCTTGAGGAACGCGACGATGGAGCCGGTGAAGGTGACCGCGCCGATGAAGATGCCGATGAACACCTCGGCGTGGTGGATCCGGAGCAGGTCGGCCGTCACGTGGGACTGCGCGGCACCGTGCGCCTCGACCTCCAGATAGCTGTTCCAGCCGACCAGCACCGCGGCGAGACCGACGAAGCTGTGCAGAACGGCGATGAGTTCGGGCATCTGGGTCATCTCGACCCGCCGCGCCCGCCAGATGCCGATCCCGGCACCCAGCACCATCGCGACGACGATCAGAGTGACCGCGCCCGCGGTGATGCTCTGCGCCGCGAGGACGACGGTGGCGACCAGGGCGAGGGCCATCCCGGCGATGCCGTACACGACACCGGCGCGGGACGTGCGGTGCTGGGACAGCCCCGCCAGGCTGAGGATGAACAGGAGGGCCGCGACCAGGTCCGCCGCGTGTGAGGCTGTGGTTGACGTCATGGCGGCTCAGCCCTTCGAGAACATGGACAGCATGCGGCGGGTGACGGCGAAGCCGCCGAAGATGTTCACGCTCGTCAGCAGGATCGCCACGAACGAGAGCGTGGTGACGACCGCGCTCTCGTGCCCGATCTGGAGCAGCGCTCCGATCACCACGATCCCGGAGATCGCGTTGGTGACGGACATCAGCGGTGTGTGCAACGCGTGGTGCACCTTGCCGATCACGTAGTAGCCGATCACCACGGCCAGCGTGAACACCGTGAAGTTCGCCGCGAGTTGCGCCGGCGCGAAGGCGACCAGCGCGAACATCGCCAGCATGCCGGCGCCGATCAGGGCGAAGCGGGCCGACGGGGTGAGCCGCGACTCCTTCGGTTGCGCGGCGGCCACGGGGGCGGGCCTGGGGGCGGCCGGGGCCGAGACGGCCACCGGCGGCGGAGGCCAGGTGACCTCGCCCTCGCGCACCACGGTCACCGCCCGCTGGACCACGTCGTCGAAGTCGACGACCAGCCGCCCGTCCTTGCCGGGCGTCAGCAGCTTGATCAGGTTCACCAGGTTGGTGCCGAACAACTGCGAGGCCTGGGTGGGCAGCCGGGACGCGAGGTCGGTGTAGCCGATGATGGTCACGTCGTTGTCGGTGACCACGATGCGGCCCGCGACGGTTCCCGCGACATTGCCGCCCTGCGCGGCGGCCATGTCGACGATGACGCTGCCGGGCTTCATCGCCGCCACGTCCTCCTCCGTCAGCAGACGCGGGGCGGGGCGCCCCGGGATCAGCGCGGTGGTGATGACGATGTCGACGTCCTTCGCCTGCTGGTGGTACAGCTCGGCGGCGGCGCGGTCGTAGTCGGCGGAGGTCGCCTTGGCGTACCCGTCGGTGCTCTCCTCCTGGGCGACGTTCACCCCGAGGTATTCGCCGCCCAACGACCGTACCTGGTCGGCCACTTCCGGCCGTGGGTCGGTAGCCAGCACGATCGCGCCGAGACTGGAGGAGGCGCCGATGGCGGCGAGCCCGGCCACACCGGCCCCGGCCACCAGCACCTTCGCCGGCGGGACCTTGCCCGCGGCCGTCACCTGGCCGGTGAAGAAGCGCCCGAACACGTGCGCCGCCTCGATCACGGCCCGGTAGCCGGCGATGTTGGCCATGGAGCTGAGCACGTCCATGGACTGCGCGCGCGAGATCCGCGGTACCGCGTCCAGCGCCAGTACGGTGATGGGCCGGCCGGCGAGCTCCGCGAGGAGGTCGGGCCGCTGGGCCGGGCCGATCAGCCCGATCAGCGTCGCGCCGTCGGGCACGCGCGCGATCTCGGCCGACGACGGGGAGTTCACCTTGAGGACGACGTCCGTCCGCCAGGCGTCTCCGATCCGTGCGCCCGCCGCGCAGTAGGCCTCGTCCGTGAAGCCCGACGCCGTACCGGCGTCCGACTCGACGACGACCTCGTAGCCCAGTCCCACCAACTGACGCACGGTGGCGGGCGTCGCCGCGACACGGGTCTCCCCGGGGGTGGACTCGGCGACTACTCCGATGTGCTGGGGCGGGTGGTGGGCCGATTCTTGTGCGGGCATGGCGATGTCTCCCTCGGGGGGCGCAAATGTGCGGGCACGAATGTTCGATCAGGGGGAGTCCACGCCCCTTGGACGCAGGAACTTACATGCAGGAGCTGCCTGTTTGGCACAGGGCGCCGCCGTGACTTGTTTCACGCAAGGCATGTTGCGGACAACACGACGACCGAGGCGCCCGGATACCGCTCTGAACAGGCTCCCCGCCGTTTCGGCGCCTCAGGAGTGGGTAGAGGGAGGGACCTCGGCCGATCTCGCCGATTCCCTCTGCGGACACCGGAATTCCCGACAATCAGGGCGACCGGGGCCAGGCTCTACCGGGCGGCGCCTCCGGCCGTCAGGACTCGTGGGCAGGCTCCGGAGTCGCGTGCGTGTGAGGAAGCGGGGCGGTCGCGGCCGGCAGCCGCAGTGCGAACAGGGCCCCGCCGGACGGAGCCTCGCCGACGGTGAGCGTGCCGCCGTGGCGCCGCACCACGTCGCGGGCGATGGCCAGGCCCAGCCCGGCGCCGCCGTCGTCGCGGGCGCGCGCGTCGTCCAGCCGTACGAACCGCTCGAAGATCCGCTCACGCTCCGTGCCCGGCACACCGTCGCCGTCGTCCGCGACCGTGAGGACGACCTGGTCGCCCTCGTCCGCCACGCGCACGACGACCTCGGTGCGCGCGTGCCGCTGCGCGTTGTCCAGGAGATTGGCGATCACCCGGGACAACTGACCCCGCGATCCCGTCACTTGACGGGCCCCGCCGGAAGGGAAGGACACCGGCGTGCGACCCGGGGGGCGGCGGCCCGTCTCCTCGCCGACCAGCTTGCCGAGGTCGACCCGCCCCTGTCCCGGCCGTTCTCCGGCGTCGAGCCGCGCGAGCAGCAGCAGATCGGCGGCGAGGTGCTGCAACCGCTCCGTGTCCTTGACCGCGCCGGGCACATCCAGCAACTGCGGGTGTGCCGAGCCCACTTCGAGCTGGGTGCGCAGCGAGGCGATGGGGCTGCGCAGCTCGTGGGAGGCGTCGGCGACGAAGCGGCGCTGGCGGTCGACGGCGGCCTCCAGCGCGGTGAGCGTCTCGTTGGTGGTGCGGGCGAGCCGGGCCACCTCGTCGTGCGAGGCGGGTTCCGGCACACGCCGGGAGAGGTCCTCGGAGGCGGTGATCGCCGCCATCTCGCGCCGGATGCCCTCGACGGGGGCCAGGGCGCGCCGTGTCACCAGCCAGGTCACACCGCCGACCACCAGCAGCACGAGCGGCAGTCCCGCCAGCATCGCCACCGCGGCGCTGCGGACGGCGCTCTCGCGCGCCGTCAGGGGCGCCCCGGCGTGGACGAGCACCGTCCGCCCGCCGAGATCGGTGGCCTTGACGGTGGCGAAGCGGTACGGGGCACGCCGCCCGTCGATCACGGCGTGACCGGAACCCTCCTGGACGGTGTCGCCGATGGTCCCGATGGCCGGGTCACCGGCCTGGGGCGTCGGGCCGCCGCTCGCACCGTGGTCGTCCGCGCCGTGGCCGTCCGTACCGTGGTTGTCCGTACCGCCGTCGTCCGAGCCGTGGCTGCCCGAGCCGTTGTCGTCGGAGGCACCGTCGTCGCCACCGCGGTCCCGGCCACGGCCACGGCCACGGCCGCCGCCGTGGTCGTCGGCCGACGTGGTGCCGAGCTGTGTGGCGGGGGCCGGAGCCGGTGTCGGGGAGGCGGACACGGCCGGGGAGGAGGCGGCGGGGGAGGCGGTGCTCCGCGGCACACGGACGGCCGTCACTCCGGTGCCGCTGATGCTCTCCAGCCCTCCGCCGACGGCCAGCAGACGGCCCTCCTCGTCCGTCACCTGCACCGGCACTCCCTCCCGCGCGCCCTCCGGCAGCGTGAGCCGGGCGTCACCTCCGCGCCAGGTGGCCACCCCGAGGGCGATCCTGCGGGCCGTGTCGTTGGCCTCGTTCTGCGCCTGCTCGGTGAGGTTCACACGCAGGGACACCAACACCGCGATCCCCGCGCCGACCAGCGCGACCGTCACCACGGCGGTGGCCCACAGGACCATCGTGGCCTTCACCGAACCGAACAGCCGCCGTGTCATGAGGCCACCATCCGGTAGCCCGCGCCGCGCACGGTCTGGATCGTCTCCGTGCCGAGTTTCCGGCGCAGGGTGCTGACGTACACCTCGACGATGTTCGGGTCGCCGTCGTAGGCGAAGTCCCAGACGTGTTCGAGGATCTCGGGCTTGCCGACCACCTGTCCGGCCCGGGTCGCGAGCTGTTCCAGCACGGCGAACTCCTTGGCGGTGAGCGTCACTTCCGTCTCGTCCCGGCACACCCGGCGGGTGGCCGTGTCGACGACGAGACTCCCGACGCGCAGGACGGGTGACGCGCCGGAGGAGCCGCTGCGGCGCAGCAGCGCCTTGACTCGTGCCACCAGCACGACGTACGAGAACGGTTTCGTCAGGTAGTCGTCGGCGCCGGTGTCCAGACCTTCCGCCTCGTCGTACTCGCCGTCCTTGGCCGTGAGCATCAGGATCGGCACCTCGTGGCCCGCCGCGCGCAGGGCCGCGCAGACCCGATAGCCGTTGAGGCCCGGCAGCATGATGTCGAGCACGACCAGGTCGTACACGTCCTCGGAGGCCAGCCGCAGGCCCTCGTTCCCGTCGTGCACGACGTCCACGGCGAAACCCTCGGCCCGCAGGCCCTTCGCCAACGAGAGCGCGAGCCGCGTCTCGTCCTCCACGATCAACAGGCGCATGTGCCCAGCCTCCCAAACGGAACCTGAAGGGATCTTCAGGTGGCTTCAGGTCCCCTTCAGCTTTGCCCAGGCACATTGGCGTCACCCAGCAAGCAGGACACAGAAACTACACAGGCCGGGCAGTTGTCCGGTCGGGGAGGCTCGACATGAAGCGCACCGCATCCATCACCACAGCCCTCGTGGCCGCCGTACTCGTCGGCGGCGGCGGATACTCGGCGCTCGCGACGGGCGGCACCGACCGGCACGGCGGCGGTCCCGAGGACCGGCCGTCCGCCACGGCTTCGCCGGCACCCTCGATGTCACCCTCGTCCCACTCCCTGACGGCCGCCGAAGCGGCGGCCGCCGCGCGCAAGCGGTACCCGGGAACGGTCGTCGGGGTCGAACGCGACGCGGACCACTCCGGTCACTGGGAGGTGCACCTCGTCGGCGCCGACCAGGTGCGCCGCGAGGTGCGCGTCGACGTCCGCACCGGCGCCGTCACCCTGGACCGGAGCGGCGACGACCGTCATGGCGACGACCGCGTCGTGCGTTCGGGAACGGACGACCACGGCGCGCCCACCGCCGGAGACGACCACGGTCGTGGAACCCGCGGACAGGACGACGCTCCGGGTGACGACCACGGCGTCCACGTCGGGGGTGACGACCACCCGAGCGCGGGGGAGGACCACGGCGGTGACGACGGTGGGCGTGGCCGCGACCGGCACCGGGGCGGCCACGGCGGCGACGACCGCTGAGGGCTCTCCGACCTCCCCGGTAGAGGCCCGGCACGACGACGACCCCTCCAGATTGGGGAGGGGCGGGTGCCCAAGACAAGGCTGCCGGGACGGCGGCGCGTTGGGCAGGCTGGCGTCCGCTCATCGCTGCCGACCGCCCGGCGCAGCCCGGTCCGGGTACGGCCAAGGAGGGGACGTCGTCATGAGTAAGTTCGCGCGGGGCGGAGGCAGGCGCAAGGCCGCCGCCGGCCTCGTCATCTCGGGCATGGTGATCAGCGCTTCGGTCGCACCGGTCACCGCCCACGCGGCCGTTCCGGCCTTCCCGGACAACATCACCATCTTCCCGGACCGGGACTTCGTCTCGGTCGACGGGTTCTCCGAGTACGCGGGCAAGCAGGTCACCATCGAGGTGCAGCGCCCGCATGCCGGCCTCGTCGGCTCGGCGAGCGGCACCATGGCGTCGGCGGAGTCGATCGCGGCGGGCAACCCGGCCATCGAGGTGAACCACCCCGGCGGCCTGTGCTGGGGCGCGGGCGGCGGCCTCCAGGTGACGCCCGACATCCGCGCCGGTGACGTCGTGTCGGTGAGGTTCGGGGGCGTGGTGGCCGCCGACGCCACGGCCCTCGATGTCGGCGTCACCGGAGGCGCCCTGACCACGCCGACGACCCTGGTGATCCACGGGCGGCTCGGACCCGAGGTCGACCCGGCGTTCCTGGAGCACCGGATCATCGAACCGGCCCTGCGGAACACCGAGGTGGCACGGCGCGACGTACGGGCCCGTTCCGGGCGCCCTGGCGAACGCGCCGAAGGGCGGCTACTCCTCCGGCCTGCGCGTGGCCGCGGACGGCGGCTTCACCGCGACGTACGAGTTCCTGAACGAGAAGACCGCGGCCGTCGCGGCCGATGGCCTGTACACCGTGTCGACCTGGCAGGACCAGGACCCCGACGGCAACACCCAGGGCGAGACCATCTCGGAGTTCGGCGAGGTGGGAGGACCCGGGATGGGCGGCTGCCCGGCCGGAGCGGTCCAGCAGGGACCGGCGGCGCCGACCGGAGTCGTCGTGCACGACCAGGGCGACACGACCGAGGTGAGCTGGACCCCGTCCGCGCCGACCCCGGGCGCGGCGCCGATCCTCGGCTACACCGTGCGGGCCGTCGACCGGCTCAGCAAGAAGGGCGTGCAGGGCGAGACCGGCGTCCGCGTCAACGACCCGGACGCGACCTCGGTGACCCTGCCGGGTTCCGTCGAGGGCAAGCGGATCGAGGTCCGGTCGTTCGGAGAGGCAGGTGAGTCCTGGCCGCCCGCGCTGCCGGGCGCCACCGCGTCGGCGGACTCCACACCGCCGACCGTCACGGCCAAGCCCGCCGGCGGCCTGTACACGGCCGACACCACGGTCACGCTCAGCGCCGACGAGGCGAGCGCCGAGATCTACTACACGCTCGACGGCTCCGACCCGCTGGAGGCGGGCACCACCGGACCCGTGGCGACGCTCTACACCGGGCCGTTCGACCTGAAGGCCTCCGACGGGCCCAGGACCCTGCGGTTCGTGGCCTTCGACGCGGCGGGCAACGCCTCGCAGGCGCGGATGGAGAAGTACACCTTCGGTGCGGCCAAGGCGCCGGGCGCTCCGCAGTCGGTGACCGCGCAGGGCTCCAACGCGAGTGCCACGGTGCGGTGGACGGCACCCGCGGACGCGGGCACCTCCCCGGTCACGGGCTACGAGATCACCGCGACGCCCGCCTCCGGTGCGCCCCTCACCACCACGGCCGGAGCCAGCGCGTCCAGCGTGCTGCTGACAGGGCTGAAGAACGACACGAAGTACACCGTGAGCGTCGTCGCCGTGAACGCGGTCGGCAACGGAGCGGCGTCCACCTCGGTCGAGGTCACGCCCAAGGCGCCCGCGGTCGACAAGATCGCGATCACCCTCGCGAAGTGGAAGTCCGGAGACCTCCGACTCGAAGGCACGGGATCGATTCCCGGCGCGTCGCTGACCCTGCGGATCGGCGGGCCGAACGGTGAGGTCTTCGCCTCCGCCGTGATCGTGCAACCGCCTGCCGCGGGCGCCGTCAACGGCACCTGGAGCCTGCGGCTGCGCACCGGCCCCGCCACGACCAGGAACCCCAGTCCCGTCCACATCTCCTCTGACAAGGGCGGGGTCCTCGAATCGGTGACCGTGCCGAACGGTTAGCCGGCCGACCGGCGCCCCGGCGGGGAGTGTTCGTCGTGCCGCGAACACCGACCGGCCGGGCGCCCGCCGGGGCAGGGCGGCCGAAGGCATCCCCTCCTTCGCAGGCCGTACCTGTCCTGCCGGGCGGCCGGTGGACCCCCTCCACCGGCCGCCCGCACCCCGCCCGTCCGGTCGTGTCCCTCAGCGGTGCGTTCAGGAACACCGCGAGCCGCCCCGCGGCCGGGAGACACGACCGCCGCGAGCCCCACCGCACCTCCGGCACACACCGCAGTACCGAGAACCCGAGAAGACCAGGGCACCCGCGACTCCATGGGGGAGGGCGGGGTGCCCGAGCCGCCGTCACGGCGGCCCACCATGGGGGTGAACCCAGCACATGCACGACAACGCGCTGTCCAGGCGTGACCTGGTGAAATACGGCGTCCTCGCGTCCGCGGCCCTGGCGCTGCCGTTCGAACGCGTCGTACGCGCCAAGACGGCTTCGGACCGGATCGCCGTCAGCAAGTTCCCCAAGCCGTTCACCGTGCCGTTCGCCGTACCGCCCGAGGCGGTACCGGTCGCACGGTCGAGCACCACCGACTACTACAGCGTCACCATGCGCAGTGCGCTGACCGAGATCCTGCCCGGCATGAAGACCGAGACCTGGTCGTACGACGGGACGTTCGGCGGCCCGACGATCCGGGCCACCCGGGGCCGGCCCGCCGTCGTCCGGCACATCAACCAGCTGCCCGCGGTGCATCCGCGCCTGGGGTACGAGTCGTGGACCTCGGTCCATCTGCACGGGTCGGCCTCGCTGCCGGAGTACGACGGCTACGCCAGCGACGTGACCCGCACGGGCGAGTACAAGGACTACCACTACCCGAACTCCCAGGACGCGCGCACGCTCTGGTACCACGACCACGGTGTGCACCACACGGCCGAGAACGCCTACATGGGCCTGGCCGCGATGTACACGATGCACGACTCCCTGGAGCAGTCGCTGCCGATCCCGCACGGCCGCTACGACGTCCCGCTGATCGTCCGCGACGCCATGTTCGACCGCGACGGACAGCTGCTGTACGACGACGGCGGCCACTCCGGGGTCTTCGGCGACGTGATCCTGGTCAACGGGCGGCCCTGGCCGGTGATGAAGGTCGAGCGGCGCAAGTACCGCTTCCGGATCCTCAACGGCTCGATCTCGCGCGGCTACCGGTTCTCGCTCAGCACCGGCGACCCGTTCGTCTTCATCGGCACGGACGCGGGCCTCATGCCGCAGCCCCTACTCCAACGAGCCCCAGGCCATCGGCATGTCCTTCCCCCTCAACGACGACGTGCGCAGGACCATCGACGGGCACGCCGGCTGGGCCGACCTCACCGACCTCTCCGACGAGGAGAACATCACCGAGCCCCACGGCGGCACCCGCCTGGTGGAGGTCTACGTCCCCCTGGACCTGGACTCCGGCGAACGGCTGGCCCTGGAGGTGTACTCCACCGACGAGCGGGTCGCCACCGCACGCGAGGAGCTGATGCGGACCCTCGTCCCCTTCTCGATCCTGGCCCTGCTGCTTCTGCTGGTCGCCCAGCTCCCGGTCTCGGTGCAACTGCTGCGCCGGGTGAGCCAGGCCGACGCGGAGCGCAGCCGGCTGCTCCGCAAGGCGCTCACCGCGTCGGAGCGCGAGCGGCGCGCGATCGCCCGCGATCTGCACGACGGTGTGGTCCAGGACCTCGCCGGTGCCGGGTACGCGCTGGCGGCCGTCCGGTCCGACCTGCCGGCCGGCACCCCTGCGGCCACGGGCGGCATGCTCGACCGGATCTCCGAGGTGCTGCGCGGAGCCGTCGGCTCGCTCCGTACGCTGATGGTGGACATCTACCCGCCGGACCTGATCGAGGACGGACTCCCGCAGGCGGTCGAACTGCTCGCCGAACGTCTGCGCCGGGAGGGCATCACCGTCTCGCCGACCGTCTCCGTGCGGGCCGCGCTGGGGCCGGATCTCGTGGCGGCGGCCTACCGCTGCGCCCGCGAGTGCGTCACCAACATCCTCAAGCACTCCGACGCCGGCCGGGCGTGGATCGACGTCACCGGCGACCAGGACCACCTGCTCGTCGTGGTCACGGACGACGGGAAGGGACCGGGCAGCGCGCTCGGCACCACCGGCCATCTCGGACTCCAGCTCATCCGGGACACCGCGAGCGAGCTGGGCGGCGAGGTCACGGTCACCGAACGCGCCGACGGCGGCACAGAGGTGCGCACCGTGCTGCCCCTCCCCTCCTGACCCCCTCGTTTTGAGGGGGCCCCGCCCCCCAAGAGCGAGGCTGCCGGTGACGGCGGCGGGGCGACACCCTGGACGTGCCGTCCGGCCAGTGCACCAGGGGGAGAACGGATGCGCCGCATCGTCACCACGCTCGGCCTCGCGCTGTGCGTTCTGTTCCTCCAGACGCTGTCCCCGGTCCCGGCCTCCGCGCACACCGGCCTGCTGTCGAGCGAACCCGCCGCCGGCCAGGTGCTCCCGCGCCTGCCCGCCCAGGTCGCGCTGACGTTCCGCCGGCCGGTGACCGCGGGCGCCGACGCGGTGCGCGTGTTCGACGACCACATGCGCCGGACGGACCTCGGCGGCCACCCGGACGACCGGCGGCGGCAGACCCTGCGCACGGCCCTGCCCGGCAGTCTGCGCGCGGGCACGTACTCCGTCGCCTGGCAGGTGACGTCGGCCGACGGGCACCCCGTGGCGGGCACGTTCCGGTTCTCCATCGGCACGGCCACGCCCGTCCTGGGCGCCGTGCCTCCCCTCGGCGGCGAGAACGGTGCCTGGGCCGGCCGGCTCCTCGGGGCGGCCCGGGCGATCGGCTACGCCGGACTCGCCCTCGGACCGGGCGTCCTGCTGGCCGCGCTGTGGCTGTGGCCCGTCGGACTGCGCCACCGCAGGATCCGCTTCCTGGTGTGGGGCGGGCTCGCTCTGCTGGCGGCCGGCACGCTCGCCGTCCTGACCGTCCACACCGTCTGGGCCGACGGCAGGCCGCTGGCCGAGGCCTGGTCAGGCTCGGACGCGCATCAGCACGCGGCGACCGCCGACCTGGCCTACGCGGTGCGCTTCTACGCCCTGCTGGCGCTCGGCGCCGCGACCATGGCGGCCACAGCCTGGGCCGCGAGGGACAGGCCCCCCAAACCGCTGGTCCTCGCGGCCACCGCCGCGGTCGCCGTGCTCTGGGGCACCTGGCCGCCGACCGGGCACGCCGTCGACGGCCGGTACGCACCGCTCGCCATGGCCGCCGATCTCGTCCACCTGGCCGCCATGACGCTCTGGCTGGGCGGACTCGCGCTGCTCGCGGCCGCCCTGCCGCGCCCCGCACTCCTCGGCGAAGCGGCCGCCGTGCTGCCCCGGTTCTCCCGGCTGGCGTTCACCGCCGTCGTCGCCCTCGTCATGACGGGGACCTACCAGGCCTGGCGGGAGGTGGGTTCCGCGGGCCACCTCCTCGACACACGGTTCGGCCGGCTGCTGCTGGTGAAATCGGCGGGGGTCTGCGCGATCGTCGTGCTCGGCGCCCTGGCCCGCCGCTGGGTCCACCGGCACGCCATCCGCCCGGCACCCCTTCCCCCGCCGGCCGCCGAGGCGCCTGGCACGACGCTCACGCTCACCGCACCGGCCCCGCCCGCGCCGCCGGACGCCGCGCTCGTACGAAGCCTGCGACGGGGTCTGCTGGCCGAACTGCTCGTCGCGGCCGCCGTACTGGGCGTCACCGCGGCCCTCGTCACCAGCGCTCCGCCCGCGTGACCACGAAACGCCACCGGGCCCGCCCCCCGAGCACGCCCGCCCCGATCCACCCCGCTCCCGCACCGCCCGCCCGTAAGCCGGGACGCCCTGAGAGGAACCGACCCATGAAGCTCCTTGCCCCCGCCCGGACCGCCGCGGCACTGATCACCGTGGCACTGCTGCTGGGGACGGCGGCCCCGGCCTGGGCTCATGTGCACGTACATGCCGACCAGGAGGTGGCCCCCGGCGCGAGGGATGTGGAGACGACGTTCCACGTGCCGAACGAGAAGGCGTCCGCGCGGACCGTCGGCGTGCGGATCGAGGAACCGCGGGGCGTACGAGGGGTGCGCACGGAGCGGGTGGCGGGCTGGACCGTCGAGCCGGCAGGCGCGGGCGAGGCGGCCAGGACCGTCGGCTGGTCCGGCGGGACGATCGGCGGCGGGAACGGAGTCGACTTCGTCGTCCACATCGACCGCCTGCCCACCGGGGTGACGGAGCTGGCCTTCGTGGCACGGCAGGAGTACGACGACGGCGAGGTCGTCATCTGGGACCAGAAGACGGTGGCGGGACGACCCGAACCGGAGCACCCCGCCCCCGTGTTGAGCCTGACGGGGGAATCGGCCGCCGATGCCGTGACGCGTGCCGCGACCGGCCCGGACGCCTCCTGGACGGCGGCCGTCGTCTGCGGGGTGCTGCTCCTCCTGGCGGCGGTGGGGCTCCCGTTGGCGCGGTCCGCGGCGAGACGGCGTGGCGCCGCGGCGCGTTGAGGCGCCGCCGCCGCTGACGGCCTGTCCTCGATCCTGCGTCCGGGTCTCGAACACCCGTCCCGCGCAGTCGAGTTGAGCCTTCGGGTTCGGAGCGGGGGCCCGGCTCCGACGCACTATCGTGTAAGGCATGTCCGCCCCTGAACTGATCCGCATCGTCTCCCGTGATTCGCCCATGGCCCTGGCCCAGGTGGAGCGCGTCCGTGCCGAGCTCGGGGTGCTTCATCCCGGTCTGCGGACCGAAGTGATCCCGGTCAGGACGACCGGAGACAAGTGGATGGGAGACCTGTCCAAGGTCGAGGGCAAGGGGGCGTTCACCAAGGAGGTCGACGCGGCACTCGTCGCGGGGGAGGCCGACCTCGCGGTGCACTGCGTCAAGGACGTGCCCGCGGACCGGCCGCTCCCGGCCGGCACGACGTTCGCCGCGTTCCTCAAGCGGGACGACATCCGCGACGCCCTGGTCCACCCCGGCGGCCTGCTCCTCGACGACCTCCCCGCGGGCACGCGGATCGGGACCTCCTCGGTGCGCAGGGTCGCCCAACTCGCCGCCTCCCACCCGCAGCTGGAGTGCGTGCCGTTCCGCGGCAACGCCAACCGCCGCCTGGACAAGCTCGCTTCGGGCGAGGTCGACGCGCTGCTGCTGGCCGTCTCCGGACTGGAACGCATCGGCCGCACCGACGTGATCACCGAGATCCTGTCGACCGAGACGATGTGCCCGCCGATCGGGGCCGGTGTCCTGGCACTCCAGTGCCGTGAGGCCGACACGTCCACGATCGACGTCGTCAGCGGCCTGAACGACTCCGCCACCTATCGGGAGGCCACGGCGGAACGGATGTTCCTGCACGTCCTCCAAGGTCACTGCAACAGCCCGATCGCCGGATACGCTAAGGCGTCCCGGGGGGATCTGTCGCTGCGCGCCTGTGTGTTCACCCCGGACGGCAAGACCGTCCTGAACGCTCACGAATGGGCCGGGCGCCTCAGCCCTTCGGACCTCGGAGCCTCCGTCGCGCTGGCCCTGCTGCGCCAGGGCGCCCGCGAGCTGATCGACGACATCGCTCACTGACACGGGGACAGCGGTGCGACCGCCCATGAGGGCGACCGCACCGCTGTCCCGTTTCCTCTGTGGCTGCCGCGTCGGCGGCGCGGAGCCCGAGGTCAGCTGGTGAAGGTGAACCAGTTGACGTTGGTGAAGTCCGAGGTGCTGCCCGAGAAGACCAGGTAGACGTCGTGGACTCCGGTCGCGGAGGCGAGGATGTTCGCCGGAACGGTCTGCCAGCTCTGCCAGCCGCCGCTGTTGGCGAAGCTGATCTCGGCGATCTTCGTGCCCGTGGTGCTGTCGAGCCGTACCTGGACGGCACCGCTGACACCGGCGGCCGCGCCCGACGCCAGCCGCGCCTTGAACTGGGCCGGAGAGGCCGAACCGAAGTCCACGGAGGAGAACTTCAGCCAGTCGCCGTTCGCGATGTAGCCCACGTCGCTTCCGCCGCCGGTGTCGGAGCAGCTCTCGGTGGTGGTCCCGCTCTGTGCCGAGTAGGACTCCGCCTGGATGGTGCTGTAGGCGCTGACGTTGCCCGAGCCGCCTCCGGATCCTCCGCCGGAGCCGCCGCCGGCGCCCAGGGTGATGCTCCAGGAGGTGGGCGCGCCGTCCTGGATGTGCCCGTCGACGGGGGCGGAGCCGGTCGGGCCGACGTCGTCGTAGGGGAACGCGTAGCCGATGCTGGCGTACTTGTGGACCAGTCGCGCGTAGTGGTTGGTGATCGGGTCCGTGTAGTACTGCGAGGGTGTCACGCCGTCGGGGTTGTTGTTCCCGCCCGTGACCAGCAGCGTGCTGCGGTTGATCGCGGCGGCGAGCCGGGCGGCGATCGCCCCGCGGGCGTCTCCCCCGGAGTTGTAGAGGGGACCTGAGGCGCAGCCGAAGATGTCGACGGCGCTCGGCTTCGTGAACGGCACGCCGTTGGTGTTGAGACCCGAGAAGACGATGGCGTTGCCCGAGACGGTGCCGGTGTAGGAACCGATGCTGCCCTGGCCGTTGATGGTCAGCGGGGTGGAGGCGTAGTGGCTCCAGACCCGGTTCAGGTAGTCGTTCCAGTAGCCGCCGAAGTCCACCGGTGAGTGCGCGGGCGCCATCACACGGAGCACTCCGCCGGAGGAGTCGCTGACCACGAGCCGGTCCCAGGGGGCACCGTCGGAGGCGTGCTGTGTCTGGAGGCCGGAGGCGATGGAGGCGAGGGCGCCGGCGGGCAGCGGACTGACCGACTGGTTGCCTCCGCTGCCGGTGCTGGCCATCGAGATGGGCAGCGCGACCATGTCGACGTACGAGATGTTGGCGTACAGGTTGGCGCTGTTGAACGTGAACTCGCAGAACGTCCAGTTGGTGGCCCAGTTGGGGTCCGAGCTCACCAGGGCGGGCTGCACCACCCCGGGCGGGGAGCCCGGGTTGACGAAGAACTGGAGTTTCTGTCCGACCGAGAACCAGACGCGCCCGCCGATGATGTAGTCGGTCAGCGTGATGGTCCTGGCGGCCGAACCGGAGGCGCCCAGCGCGATCGAGTAGTCGGCGATGGGGGTCACCGGTGACGAGGGGCTGGGCAGTCGGTTCAGTGCGCCGTTCGCGGAGACGAAGACCGGCCAGCCGCTGCTGTCGGTGCCGGATATGTAGGCGTAGACGGTGTCGTGGCCGGAGTTGTTCGCCAGTTTCACGGGGAGTGAGACTCCCGCTGCCGCCGCTGTGGACATCAGCGGCGAGATCGGTGAGAACGGGCTGAGCACGGCCGTGCCGGCGACGGCAACGGCTCCGGACAGGAAGGAACGTCGGGAAACCACGGGGGCCCTCCCGGAGGGGGTGATGGTCCGTCAATGACGAGACCGTTGGGGGGAGTTGTGTGCTGTGGGGTTCTGTGCGGTGGTGACGCTATTGGACTGGACCAATGCAGTCAAGGTTGCGGAACTGTTTCTTCCAGGTAACGGGTGCTCGCATGTGATCGAACACGTCGGCCCCCGCCTGCCCGTGCGAAGCGCACGGGCAGGCGGGGGCCGGAATTCGAGCGGTGTCACGGGAGGCGGGCCGTATGATCAGCGGTGGGGCAGGGTTCGTAGCGCAGAGGTCGTCGCGCCTTCACCTCATGTGGGAGGACGCCGGTTCGAATCCGGCCGGCTCTGTCCCGTTCACCGCCGGGCGCCACCCGAGTTCGGGGGCGATCAGGTGCCGTGTGTCGTGGAGGATCTGCTCGTACTCCTCGCGGTGGAACTCGTAGGGCAGCTCCAGCCGCAGCTCGGACACCTGGGCGAGGGCCGGGTCGGCGGTCAGCTGTTCCAGGATCTGTTCGGCGGTGCCCACCACATCGGGGGCGAACAAGGTCCGCTTCGGGCCCTGGGGCGCGAGGGTCCGCGCGTGACGCCCGGCCGCGTAGGCACGGTAGCGGGCCCGGCCGGCCGCGTCCGCGCTGTCCAAGGGCACGATCACCCGCCCCAGCGCCACCCGCGCCGGACGTTCCGCGCTCTGGGGGGTCAGCGCCCGGCGGTACTCGGCCAGCAGGTTCAGCTGGGCCGTGGTGAAGTCGTCGGTTCCCTCGCCGGTGACGATGTTGCCGGTCAACAGGCCGAGGCCGCTCTCGCCGGCCCAGCGGACCGATCGCAGGCTTCCCCCGCCGTACCAGATGCGCCGGGCCAGACCGGGAGTGTGCGGCTGAAGCCGGGGGCGCTGGACGTTGCCCGGCGAGTGGATGACCGCGTCCGGTCCGCCGAGGTACTCGCCGCGCAGATGGTCGAGGACACGGGCGATCCTGCCGTACGACAGGTCGAAGCCCCGCCAGTCCCCGTCGTGCACGAGATCGCCGAGCAGGTCGGCGTGCGGCATCCCGGTGCTGAAGCCGATCTGGAGCCTGCCCCGGGACAGCACGTCGGCCAGCGCCAGATCCTCGGCGAGGCGGAAGGGGTTCTCGTAGCCGATCGGTATGACGGCGCTGCCGAGTTCGATCCGCTCGGTGCGCTGTCCCGCGGCGGCCAGGAACACGGCGGCCGAGCCCACGCCGTGTTCGAGGTGCCGCTGTCTGATCCAGGCACCGTCGAAGCCCGCCGCTTCGCCGAACTCGAACAGCTGGAGCGTCTCCTCCAGTCCGGTGTACGGGTCGTCGTCGGCGAAGTTGCCCGGGGTGAGAAACGCCAGGGAGGTGATGGCGGGGGTGGTCATATGACGTCGGTCCTCAGCTCGTGTCGGTCTCGGGGGCGGGGAACTCGTATACCGGAACCCGTACGCGTCCCTCGATCCCGACGGGCGTCGCCGACGGCGGCGGTCGAACTCCCCTTCCTCCGTGACCTGTTCATAGGTCGCGGCACCACATCGGCGCCAAGGGCGGCAAGCCGGAGACGGCCGGCCGCGGCAGGAAGGAGAGGCCACGGACGGCCGCCGTCACGGCCGGGCAGGCACGGTTCAGGAACCGCCGCGTTCGCGCGGGATCCGCTGGCCCGCCTCGATGCCCACGGGCAGCCGGTTCTCCGCCGGGGGCAGCGGGCAGGTGGCCAGGTCCGTGTAGGCGCACGGCAGGTTCGCGGCGCGGTTGAAGTCCAGCACGACCGTGCCGTCGGCCGTGGGCGGCTCGACGGACAGGGACCGGTTGGCGGCGTAGGTGGTGACCCCGGAGGTCGCGTCGGTGAACAGCACGGACAGCGAGCCCGGAGCGTGGCCGGGGAAGGCGGTCAACGACAGCCGGTGGCCGTCCAGTTCGAACTCGATCCGGCCGGGAGCGTCGTACACGTGCTCCAGGCCCTCGACCGCGGCGCCCACGGTGGTGGGCCGCGGCCGGTCGAACGGGACGTAGCGGCCCGTCACCGCCCAGCGCGGGTCGGGGGCGTAGGCGGGCGTTCCGGTGAAGGCCGTGCGCAGCGGAGCGTCCGGGTGCCGGGGGCGCACGATGTCCTGGCCGCCCCGTTTGGCGACCTCGATGACGGCGTCCTTCCAGAGCGCGTCGACGCCGCCGCGTTCGGGCAGCACGCCGAAGCGGTGCTCACCGCGCACCGGTGTTCCGTCGACGACCAGTTCCTCACCGTCGTCGAGCGTGACGACGACGCCCTCGGGGCCGGTGTGCCAGGCACCGGGAGCGTCGGGGAAGCGCTGCGGTCTGTCGTCGAGCCAGTGCAGGCCGGTGATCGCCAGGAACCCGTGCGGATCGGCGAGCCGGGCCTCCTGACCGCGATACCACTCCAGCCACTGTTCGGTGAAGGCGTGAAGGTCTGCTGTGGTTGCCTCGGTGGTCATGAACTCTCCTTCGATGCAAGGGGTTCGCGCTCGCGCGGGGATACGGGGATCCGGGAGAGCGACGGGGTGGTCGTGCGGGACGCGGGGTCGGGGAGGACGGGACACGCTGACGCCTCGGGGTCGCCAACGGTCATGTCCGTTGGAACGAGCGGCCGACGAGCGCGCATTCCGCTCCGGTGTGACGGCTTCATGTCAGTCGTGTGACGTGAGACCGGCCGGTCCGCGGGCCAGGGGCGGGGCGCGCGGGGCGATCGTGACGCGTCCACTGGGCGCCCGGAGCGGAAGCCTGGAACTCAGAGGAAGCTGAGAGATTCCTGTGCGAGGCTGGCGCGCCCGATCATGACGGTGTCTACCCACCCTTCCCGAGGAGTTGTCGATGAGCCTGGTCAACGGCCTGCCCGCGCACGTCCTGCTGGTGCATTTCGTGGTCGTCCTCGTCCCCCTGACCGCGCTCGCCCTCGTGGCCTGCGCGATATGGCCCCAGGCGGCCCGACGCCTGGGCCTCGTGCTGCCGCTCCTCGCCCTGGCCACGCTCGTGAGCGTGCCGCTCACCTCGAACGCCGGTGAATGGCTGCAAGGACACGTCGGCGACAACGCCCTGGTGCGGCGCCACGCCGAACTCGGCGACGGCCTTCTTCCCTGGGCCGGGGGCCTGTTCATCCTGGCGGTCGCCGTCTGGTGGTCGGTCGGCCGTGCCGCGGCGTCCGGAGCGTCGGAGCCCGTGCGCCGGCCCGGCACGTGGGTGCGGATCGCGGCCGCGGCGCTGTCGCTCATGGTGGCCACGGGCGCCGTCGTGGACGTCTACCGCATCGGCGACTCCGGGGCGAAGGCGGCCTGGCAGAACGGCTTCTCCAAGAGCGCCTCGGGCCGAGGCGACCAGGGCTGACGCACGGCCGGCTCGCCCCGCCCACGCGGCTCGCCGCCCTTCCGGTGGCCCTGAGGCCGGGGGAACCCATCAGCCCCGCGGCTCCGCCGGCCCTTGCCGCCCGGCGTCCACCGGAGGAAGGAGTTCCCGCACGAGCGCCCCGACCTGGTCCACCTCGATGAGGAAGCCGTCGTGCCCGTACGGCGATTCGATCAGCCGGAGACGGTCGGCGGAGGGGATGCCCGCCGCGAGCTCGGCCTGCTGCGCCGGTGGGTAGAGACGGTCGGAGCCGACCCCCGCGACGAGGGTCCGGGCGGTCACCCGGCGCAGGGCCGCCCGCACGCCCCCGCGACCCCGGCCGATGTCATGGCTGTTCATGGCCTCGGACAGCACGACATAGCTGCCCGCGTCGAAGCGGCGCACCAGTTTGTCGGCGTGATGGCCGAGGTAGGACTCGACCTGGTACCGGCCGCCGTTCCAGGGGTCCTCGGCCCCCTGGGGCGTACGTCCGAAGCGGCCATCGAGTTCGGGCTCGCTGCGGTAGGTGACATGGGCGATCCGCCGGGCCAGGCCGAGTCCGGTGTGGGGACCGCGGCCCGTGTCGTGGTAGTGGCCCCCGAGCCAGTCCCGGTCGGTGCGGATGGTGCGCAGCTGGATGTCGGCCCAGGCGATCTGCTCGGCGCTGGCCGCAGCGGTCGTGGCGAGCAGCAGGAGCGCACCGGTGCGCCGGGGATGCGACACCGCCCATTCCAGCGCCCGCATCCCACCCATCGAACCGCCGATCACCAGCGCCCAGCGGTCGATGCCGAGGGCGTCGGCGAGACCGGCCTCGGCCGCCACCTGGTCGCGTTGGGTCAGGAAGGGGAAGTCGCCGCCCCAGCGGTGGCCCTCGACTCTGAGCGACGAGGGCCCGGTACTGCCCTGGCAGCCGCCGAGGACGTTCGGTACCACCACGAACCAGCGGTCCGGGTCCAGGGCGCGTCCCGGTCCGACCAGGCCCTCCCACCAGCCCGGGGTGGGGTGTCCGGATCCGGCCGGTCCGGCGACGTGACTGTCCCCGGTGAGGGCGTGCAGGACGAGGACCGCGTTGGAGGCGTCCGGCGCGAGCCGTCCCCAGGTCTCGAACGCGAGCCGCGCACCTGGCAGTTCACCACCCGTCTCCAGGGGAAGCGGCTTCTCATGGTCGTACCACTGGCGACGCCCCGGAGGGTCCCCCTCCCGCCAGGCGCCCGTGGCCGGCGGGAGGGATTGCTGATGAGTCGTCACTATGGCGTTCAGGACGCGCTCTTGGCCGCGCGGAAGCCTGCCTCCAGGTCCGCCTTGAGGTCGGCGAGGCTCTCGATGCCGACCGACAGGCGCACCAGACCGGGGGAGGCGCCGGTCGCCGCGAGCTGGTCCTCGTCGAGCTGACTGTGGGTGGTCGACGCGGGGTGGATGATCAGGCTGCGTACGTCGCCGATGTTGGCGAGATGGCTGAACAGCTCGACCGCGTCCACGAACCGCTTGCCCGCCTCCACGCCGTCCCGCAGTTCGAAGGAGACCACGGCACCGGCGCCGCGCGGCAGGTACGTCCGGCCCGCCTCGTACCAGCGGCTGGATGCGAGTCCCGGATAGTGGACGGCGGCGACCTCGTCGCGGCCCTCCAGCCACTCGGCGAGCGCCTGGGCGTTCGCCGAGTGGCGCTCGATGCGCAGACTCAGCGTCTCCACACCCTGGAGCAGCAGGAAGCTGGAGTGCGGCGAGAGCGCCGGGCCGAGGTCGCGCAGCAGCTGGACCCTGAGCTTGACGGCGAAGGCGCCGGGGCCGAGGGCCGGCCAGTACCGCAGCCCGTGGTAGCTCGGGTCCGGCTCGGTGAAGTCCGCGAACCGGTCGGTGTGCGCGCCGAAGTCGAAGGTGCCGCCGTCGACGACCACGCCCGCGATGGTGGTGCCGTGCCCGCCAAGGAACTTGGTGGCCGAGTGCACGACGATGTCCGCGCCGTGCTCAAGGGGCCGCAGCAGGTACGGAGTCGGGACGGTGTTGTCCACGATCAGCGGCACCCCCTCGGCGTGTGCGACGTCCGCGACCGCCCGCACGTCCAGCACGTTGCCGCGCGGGTTGCCCAGCGTCTCCGCGAACAGCGCCTTGGTGTTCGGCCGGATCGCCGCCCGCCAGGCCTCGACGTCGTCGGGGTCGTCCACGAAGGACACCTCGATGCCCAGCTTGGGAAGCGTGTGCCGGAAGAGGTTGTACGTGCCGCCGTACAGCGACGTACTGGAGACGATGTGGTCGCCCGCACTCGCGAGCGTCAGGATGGCCAGCGTCTCCGCCGCCTGTCCGGAGGCGAGCGCGACCGCCGCGACTCCGCCCTCCAGCGCGGCGATTCGCTGCTCGAAGACGTCCTGGGTGGGGTTGTGGATGCGCGTGTAGATGTTGCCGGGCTCGGCCAGCGAGAACAGGTCGGCCGCGTGCTGGGTGTCCCGGAACACGAACGACGTCGTCTGGTAGATCGGCGTCGCCCTGGCGCCGGTCGTCGGGTCCGGTGCCGCTCCGGCGTGGATCTGCTTGGTCTCGAACGACCATGCCGAGGTGTCGGGCCCCGCGGGCGCCTCGTCCGGGGTGTGGCCGGCGGTGACGGAGTCGATGGGCTGGCTCATGGTGCTGCTCCTTGTACGGAGAGTGAGAACGGGAGAGTGTGAACGGGCAGGGTCAGGGAGTCACGGCGCCGCGGACCACTGCCGGTACGGCAAGCGGCGCCCGGCACGACGCGAACGCGCCGCGACGCGGCGAACGCGACGTGGTGAGGGAGATGCGGTGAAAGGGCCGCTCGGCGCAACGCGGTGGAAGCGACGCTCAGCGCGACGCGGTGAACGAGACGCCGGTCAGAAGCCCGAGCGTGATGTCAGCTCGTGGCCGGACAACCGGTGGTGGTGACACGCACGTAGTCGACGTGGCGGCGGGTCACGAGCACGGTCATGAGCCCAGGTAACCACATGGCGGCGTCACGAACCAGCCGGACAGGCGAGTTTCATCAGGTGTCGCCGGCCATCGGAGAGGCGCCCGGTGTCCGCCATGCAAGACCCGTACCGAATTCCTTGACCACCGATGTGACCGTCTGCTGAACTCCCGTTCCATGAACCCGCGCGTGGACCTGACCCGGCGGCGCCACATCGATCTGGCGCACGTCGCCAGTGCGTTTTGTTGTCGCTGACCCGGTAGGCCGTCCCGGCAGCCGGTACGCCCCCGCTGTGCCCGTCGGACTGACGCGGTGTCAAACCGTCCCCGACGTTCGGCTGTTCCGCGGGATCATCGCGTCCGGCGCCTGAGTCGCGTCCATTGCCTCACCTCTCGCATGCGGTCGGTGCTGTCGTCGTACGGGCCTCCCTCGTGACCGTCGGCCGCGTGCGCCCTCGGCGTGACCGTCGGACACGGGTGCCTCGGGACCGACCGCGCTGCCTGTCCGGAACCCGTGCCTGTCCCGATCCCCGTGCCCGCCCCGACTCCGGTCGGCCGGCCCGTGCGTCGATCCGTCGTCGCCTCTCCGTCCCTCAGCACGCGGTGGTACCTCCACCTCCCCGAGAAGGACCTCCCCATGACCTTGTCCCTCCATAAACCCACCGGCCGAGCCGGTCCGTCGGCCGACGACCTCGGCGGGCGGGAACGCGAGGTGTTCCTGCCGAGCGGAGCGCGCCGCCGGACCACGCTCGCCGCGCTCTGTGAACGGCTGCGCTGGCCGCTGGGCGTCTACACGACCCCGGTCGTGATCCTCCTCGCCTGGGAGGTGCTCGCCCGGGCCGGAGTGGTGACGAAGACCTACGCCCCCGCACCGACGTCGATCGTGAAGTCCGCCGTCGATCTGTGGCGGCAGGGAGTGCTCGGGCCCGACCTCGCCATCTCGCTGCAACGCGCCGGTGTCGGTTTCGCGCTCGGCCTGACGGTGGGCATCGTCGCCGGAGTGCTCGGCGGACTCCTGCGCAGCGGTGAGTACCTGTTCAACGGTGTCGTCCAGGTGCTCAACACGATCCCCCTCCTCGCGGTGCTGCCGCTGATGATCGTGTGGTTCGGCATCGACGAGTTGACGAAGGTGCTGCTGATCTCCTTCGGGGCGGGCGTCCCGATGTACCTCAACCTGTTCGCCGCGATCCGCGGTGTCGACCAGCGGCTGATCGAGATGGCCCGCACGACCGGAGCGGGCACCTGGCGCCTGGTGACGCGGGTGCTCGTGCCCGGATCCCTGCCGGGCTTCCTGGTCGGCCTGCGCTTCTCCCTCGCCTACAGCGTCCTCGGTCTCGTCGCCGCCGAAACGGTCAACGCCGACAAGGGACTCGGCTTCCTCATCACCCAGGGACAGACCTACCTCCAGACCAACCAGGTCTTCGTGGGCCTGGTCATCTACTCACTCCTCGGCCTGCTGGCCGACCAGTTCGTCCGGGCTCTCGAACGGGTGCTGCTGCGGTGGCGCCCCAGTTATGAGGCGTCATGAGCAGCACAGTCGCGACCGACCTTCGTGGGGCGACCGGTGTCGTCACGGAACGGGTGGTCCGCCGGTTCGGTGACCGGGTGGTGCTCGACCACCTCGATCTCACCATCGACGAGGGGGAGTTGGTGATCCTGCTCGGTCCCTCCGGCTGCGGCAAGAGCACCCTCCTACGTCTGCTCGCCGGACTTGACCGGCCCGACGGAGGCCGCGTGGAGGTCCCGTCGAAGCGAGCCGTCGTCTTCCAGGCCGACCGGCTGCTGCCCTGGCAGCGGGTCCTGCGCAACGTCACCCTCGGACTGCACGGACCCGACGCCGACCAGCGGGCCCGCGACGTACTGGCCGAGGTCGGACTCCCGGGCCGCGAGAAGGCGTGGCCCAAGGAGCTCTCGGGCGGTGAGGCCCAGCGCGTCTCCCTGGCCAGAGCCCTCGTCTCAGAGCCCGAACTCGTCCTGCTCGACGAGCCGTTCGCGGCCCTCGACGCCATCACACGGCTGCGCATGCACGACCTCGTACGCGCCCTGCGCACCAGGCACCAGGCGGCCATGCTTCTCGTCACCCACGACATCGACGAGGCGATCGCCCTTGCGGACCGCATCCTCGTCATGAGCGACGGCCGCATCGGCACCTCGCACCAGGTTCACCTCTCCGCCGCGGACCGCGAGGCGAGCCTCGCGCGCGAGGAACTCCGCGCCCGGCTCCTGGAGGACCTCGGCCTCGCCGGGCAGCACTGACCCCCGAATACTCCCCTCCAGCACAGAGAGCACAGGACAATCCCATGCGAAACGCAATCAGCAGGCTCGTCATCGCCGTCGGTCCCCTCGCCCTGGCGGGCTCGCTCGTCGCCTGCGGATCCTCCTCGGACACCGCGGCGCCGCTGAGCAACGCCGGCAACGCGAGCAGTGCCAAGCACCCCGAGTGGAGCAAGTACACCTTCACCATCGGCGACAACGGTGGTGACGGCAGCCAGGCCCTGGCGAAACTGACCGGCGTCTTCGACAGCGCGCCCTACAAGGTGAAGTTCGCCCGTTTCACCTACGGCCCACCACTCGTGCAGGCCGCGGCGTCGGGGGACATAGACCTGGGCAGCGTCGGTGACGTACCGCCGATCACCGGTGCCGCGAAGGAGTACGGCTTCAAGATCGTCGCCGTGAACCGCTCGCTCACGCCCGACCAGGCGGTGGAGAACATCATCGTCCCCAAGGGCTCGAAGCTGAGGACCGCCGCCGACCTCAAGGGCAAGCGGATCGCCGTTCCGCAGGGCAGTTCCGCCCACGGACTGGCCCTGAACGCGCTGAAGAGCGTCGGGCTCGGCCCGAAGGACGCGAAACTGGTGTTCCTCGATCCGGCCGCCGCCGCCACGGCGTTCAACACCGGCAAGGTGGACGCCTGGTCGATCTGGAACCCGCAGTCGGCGATCGCGGTCAAGAACGGCGCGCGGATCCTGGTCAAGGGCCTCCCGCCGATCGACCAGACGAGCAGCTACTACGTCGCGAGCGACACGTCACTGAAGGACAAGACCAAGCGCGCGGCCCTCACCGACGCCCTGAAGAGGCTCTCCCGCGAGTACGCCTGGGCCATCAAGCACCCCGACCAGTACGCGAAGGCGCTCTCGCAGGAACAGGGCATCCCGGTGGAGGACGCCAAGACGTCGCTGGCCGCGTACTCGAACCGGGTGACCCCGGTGGAGAAGTCGGACATCGCACTGGAGCAGAAGCTGGCCGACGCCTTCCTCGAAGCCGGTCAGATCACCAAGAAGGTCGACCTCGCGTCGATCACCGACAACCTTCTCCCGGCCGGCTACGACAGCTCCAAGCTGACCTTCAACTGACGCCCGCCTCCACCTCGTACGCGAAGAAGCGAAGGAGACAACCCGTGACCGAGAAGCAGCGCCGGCTCCACCTCAACGCCTTCCTCATGGAAGCCGGCCACCACGAGGCGGCGTGGCGGCTCCCGCACAGCAACCCCCGGGCCGATTTCGACCTGCGGCACTGGATCGAGCTGGCACGGCTCGCCGAGAGCGCCAAGTTCGACTCACTGTTCCTGGCGGACGGCCCGGCACTCGTCGGGACCGGCGAGTTCCGGCCGCCGGGCCAGCTCGAACCACTGACGCTGCTGACCGCCCTGTCCCAGGCGACCAGGCGGATCGGTCTCATCGCCACCGTCTCCTCGACCTACAACGAGCCCTACAACCTGGCCCGCCGACTGGCCTCCGTCGACCATGTCAGCGGCGGCCGGGCCGGCTGGAACATCGTCACCTCGGCGGGGGCGGACGAAGCCGCCAACTTCGGCCTCGACAACCGCCCCGGCCACGCCGAGCGCTATGCCCGCGCCGACGAGTTCCTGAAGGTCGCCAAGGCCCTGTGGGACAGCTGGGAGTCCGACGCCGTCGTGGCCGACCAGGCCGCGGGACGCTATGCCGACCCCGAGCGGCTCCACCGGATCGGCCACGAGGGCACCTACTTCAAGGTGGCCGGGCCGCTCAACGTCGTGCGCCCGCCCCAGGGTTACCCTCTGCTCGTCCAGGCCGGCTCCTCCGAGGACGGAAAGGACTTCGCGGCGCGCCACGCCGAGGCCATCTTCACCGCCCACACGACCTACGAGCGCGCGGCCGCCTTCTACGCCGACATCAAGGCACGTACGACGAAGGCGGGGCGTGACCCGGACGGCGTGATCGTCCTGCCCGGGATCGTCCCGTACATCGGGTCGACCGAGGCCGAAGCCCGCGCACTGGCCCGGGAGTTCGACGAACTACGCGTCCCGGAGTACGGGCTGCGCCAACTGGCCGCCGTCTTCGAGACCGAACCCTCGGCCTTCGAACTCGACTCCCCACTGCCGGACTTCATCCTCGCGAGGCCGAAACTGGAGGGCTCACAGAGCCGTTCCGACCTGATCATCGATCTCGCGGTACGGGAACAGCTCACGGTGCGCCAGATCATCTCCCGCCTGGGCGGCGGACGCGGCCACTTCGAGTTCGTCGGTACGCCCGAGCAGGTCGCGGACACGGTCATCACCTGGTTCGAGGGCGGCGCCGCCGACGGGTTCAACATCATGGCGCCCGCGCTGCCTTCGGGCCTCGCGGCCTTCATCGACCACGTCCTGCCGATCCTGCGCGCCAAGGGCCTGTTCCGCGAGGAGTACGAGGGCACGACGCTGCGCGAGCACTACGGTCTTCCGGTACCGGCGAACCAGTTCCGCTCCTGACCCGCCCGGGCCTGCCGCCTCCGTTCGACTCGCGACAGGCCCGGAACTGCTCCGCACGCCGCACACACGGGAGTTGTGCGGGTCGGCGGGGTCACCGGCGTTCGGGGAGCGGGTCCGCGAACCGCCAGCCCTCGGCGAGCAGATCGTCCACCGCCGCCACGGCCGCGCGCAGCCGTTCCTCGGGACTGCCCGTGACCAGCAGGAACCGGCGTCCTGTGCGTTCCAGTTCCTCCCTGAACCGGCCGGTCATCCACGGGCGCAGGTGGGGGCCGTCGCGCAGACCGTCGTCCTCGAACGGCACGCCCTCGTGGTCGGTGAGCAGATACAAATGGCGCGAGGTCAGGGCGGCCACGGCTGCCACCTCGGGGTTCGGTGCGCCGAGGTAGCGCTCGTGCCAGATCGCGGTGGCGAAGGAGTCGGTGTCGCAGAAGAGCACGGGGGAGCCGCCGCGTGCCGCCCGCTCTTCGGCCGCGTCCTGGCGGCGGGCGATGACGGGGAACTCCTCGGAGGTGAATTCCACTTCGGACCAGTCGGCTTCGGGGTCGAGGGCCCGCAGCGCGGCGAGCCTCTCCTCGCTGTAGGCGCGCCCGTACTCCGGTACCCAGCCGGTGTCCGCCCAGATGCCGCCACGCGCGCGGTAGTGGGCCGCCAGCGCCCGGGAGAGCGTGGTGGTCCCGGTGGACTCGGCGCCCAGGACGACCACGCGCCGGGCGAGCGAGGCGCGCACGCCCGGGCCGAGGAACGGCCAGCAGCCCACCGGGGCCTTGCGCACGGCCGTACCGGAGACGGGGTACAGGGCGCGGTCGGGGTCCACGCTCACCTCGGTCGCGCCGAACCGGCGGGCGAGCTCGGTGCCGTAGGACTCCGAGGTGAACACGGCGTCCACCGGCTCCGGGACGGCCGCGCGGAAGACCGCCATGTGGGCGTCCCAGACGTCGGGGTCGTGCACGTCCACGGGGTGGTCGTCGACGGCTCCGACGACCTCCGCCCCCGGATGGGCCTCGCGCATCCAGGTCACCCGGTCGGCGAGCGGCACCGACTCGACGGAGGCCGCGCAGACCAGGACGGTCAGCCGCTCGCACTGCGCGAGGGCGGTGCGGACGAGATGGTGGTGACCGGCGTGCGGCGGATAGAACTTGCCGAGCACCAGGCCGTGGCGGTAGGGGCGGGCGGCGGGGCTCACGCGGGCACCGCCGTGGCGGCGCGGGCGCCGGTGGCCGCGAGGGTGCGCCGCCAGCCGAGGAGGCCGGCCACGCACAGGGCGAGGAACCCGACGTACAGCAGGGAGGTCAGGTACAGGCCCTTGTAGGCGTAGAGCGGGATGTAGACCAGGTCGGCGGCGATCCACAGCCACCAGGACTCCAGCAGCTTGCGGCACTGGCCGTAGGTGGCCGCCAGGGACAGGGCGGTGGTGAGCGCGTCCCAGAAGGGGACGGTGGAATCGGTGGCCCGGTCGAGCAGCAGCGTCAGGGCGCCGGTGCCCAGCACCCCCGCCGCGGCGAGCCAGGCCCACTCGGCACCCGTCGTACGACGCACCGGAAGGGCACCGGCCGCGTCGGGTCCGGCGCCGTTGGCCCAGATCCACCAGCCGTAGGCGGCCAGCGCGATGAAGACGACCTGGAGACCGGCGTCGGCATAGAGGCCCGCCTGGACGAAGAGCACGATGAAGAAGACGTTGTTGGCTATGCCGACGGGCCAGTTGGCGATGTGCTGACGTGCCACCAGCCAGACGCAGAGGGCGCCGGTGGCGAAGCCGAGCGCTTCGGTCCAGCTGAGGTTCCAGTTCACGGGTGGGCTCCTTAATGGTCAGCATGACTATAAACGGAGTGGAGGTGGGCGGCAAGGGAGTTGACCGTCCGTCGCCTGTGGGGGGGGCGACCCACCACGGTTCGCGCTCCCGAGTGAGTCGTCATCGCGCGGCCGGACACGGACCTCGGCGTCATCGTGTCGTCCTGATTCACAAGACGAATACAGGATCTTCACAAAAGGAGTGGGGCATGCCAAGATCATCTACATGCGCCCGGTGCCCGGGTGTCGTGCGGCCGTGATGGTCGCGTCGAAGGACGTCGGCGCGGCCATCACGGCGTCAGCTGTCTCGCGTCGCAGGTGAGGGCCTGTCCCCGGGGTGGTGCGGGTGACTGTTGCGTCTTACTTGCAACAACGTCTTGGATGCAGGAGCATGACCTGTGGCGGGACCGGCCCGTCAGTCTTCGGTGTCCGAGCGCCGTTCCGTCCGTCCGACGCGTCCTTCCCGGAGAGTGATCGTCTTCTCACCCGGCGTCCGCCGGTCCCGGCCGGCCCCGCCGTCCCATGACGGTGCCACGCGACGCGCTCACGAGCCGGGGCACGAGGTCAGGCCGGTCGGTCTCGCTCCGCCGCGCCCAGGAGCGCGCACACGGTCCGCGCTATGTGGAGCGGGGTCGCTCCCGGGTCCTCGGCGGGCAGCAGCATGTGGCTGACGGTGAGACGCACGGCCATGTCGGCCGCCGCGGCGCGGGAGTCCTCGTCGCTCTCCGGGACGGTTCGGTCGAGCCAGACGCGGAGCAGTCGCCGGGTGCTGGAGAAGACGGGCTCGGGTCTGCTGGTCAGGAAGGGCAGCAGCGCGTCCGTGCCCCCGCGCGTGGCGGTCAGTACGGCGCCGACGAACGGGTTGTCGTCCGCCTGCTCCAGGGCGTGGGCCACGGCCGCCTCCAGAGCCGGGCCGAGGTGGCCGCGATGGGCGTCCAGGACCGCGGCGAGGCCGATGAGGAACTCCTGCGTCTCGTGCTCCACGAGGGCACGGCCGATGCCCGCACGGTCACCGAATTCCTTGTAGATGGAAGGACGTGACACGTCCGCGCGCAAGGCCAGGTCGGCCACCCGGACACGGTCCCAGCCGTCTTCGGCGGCCAGCGATCTGGCCTCGGCGATGACCCGCTCGCGCATCTGCTTGCGCCAGGCCACGCGGGGCGGATCCGGCCGGGAGTGCGGCGTCACGGAGGCGTGGCCGTCAGGCATGGCGGCAGTGTGCCATGGGGGGCGCGAGGTCCGGGCCGTCTTGTGGATGATGGTCCCCGCGGGTGCCGGGTGCCGGGTGCCGGGTGCCGGGCCTCGGCGCCATCGGACCTCGGTGCCATCGGGCGCCGGAGGCCGGTGCACGGCCGTCGTCGCGGCCGACGCGCTGTCGTCGACCGGATCGACGCGATGTCGTCGCCGCGCCCACGCCGCGTCGTCGACCGGGACCCGTCCGTGGGGCTCCTACTTCTTCGGGCGAAGCCGTTCCATCTCGCCGCTGACGAGCGGGTGCGCGGGGTCGATGGCGCCGACGATACGGGCGCCGATGGCCGTGATCTGGCGTACCTGCGCACGGGTGAGGGCGTCGAAGACATAGGTGCGGACCGCCTGGACGTGTCCGGGCGCGGTGGCGGAGACCTTCTCGAACCCGTCGTCGGTGAGGGTGGCGACGGTGTAGCGGCCATCGGTGGGGTCGGTGCTTCTGGTCACCCAGCCGCGCTTCTCCAGGCGGCCCACGACCTGGGACAGCCGGGGCAGCGAGCCCTCGGCGAACGCCGCCAGCTCGCTCATCCGCAAGGTGCGCTCGGGGACCATGGACAGTCCGGCCATGACTTGGTACTCGAAGTGACTGATCCCGGCGTCCCGCTGCAACTGCGCGTCCAGCGCCGCGGGCAGTCGCATCAGCATGCTGCCCAGGGCGATCCACGCCCGGCCTTCCTCGTCGTCCAGCCAGTTCGGCTCCTGCGCGGTCTCCATCTCCTCATTCTAGCTTCACGGATGAAGTGATCACTCCCGTCATTGACTTGCATCGTTAAGTCATGGATCGTAGTATCAAGTTAAACCTTTAAGTCACAAACGGGCCTGGAGCATGATGAACGTCCTGATGTGGATCCTCGCCGCACTGCTGGCGGCCACCTTCCTCGCCGCCGGCCTGATGAAGCTGGCGCAGCCGAAGGCGAAGCTGGCCGAGGCCGGTATGGGCTGGGCCGAGGATGCGAGCGAGCGCTCGGTGAAGCTGATCGGGGCGGTGGAGGTGCTCGGCGCGGCCGGGCTCGTCGTGCCCGCGGCCCTCGGGATCGCCACGGTGCTGACGCCCTTGGCCGCGCTCGGCCTCGCGCTGATCATGGGCGGCGCCATAGTGGTTCATGTCCGTCGCAAAGAGACACCGCTCACCGCGGTGAACCTGGTGCTGCTGGTCCTGGCCGCCGTCGTGGCCTGGGGCCGGTTCGGGCCGTACTCCTTCTGACCCGCGCCAGGGCCCTACCCCGTGCCAGGGCCCGACCGTGCCAGGGCCCGACCGTGGCGAGGCTTGACCCGCATCAGGGCATGACCCGCGTCAGGGCATGACCCGCGTCAGGGCGGCGGCTCCTCGCCCGTGCGGGCGGCGCGACCGCCCCGGTCCGCGCGCTTCCGCTGGTCCCGCCCGGGAGTCAGCGGAAGCGCGCTCGGTGACGAGAGTGCCACCGTCCGTGCGCCTGGACAAAGGGGGCTCAGTGTCAATATTTTGATGGATCGTCAGGTGAGATGACCTCAGTTCATGTCATGCATAAGGCTGGTGTGGACGCGCCCGCGCAACGTCCGTACGGGGCTCTTCGCGCGGCACTCACCGGTCCGGTGCGTCACCGGGGTCGGTCCGGGGCGGTTGATCTACATTGCCCGAGCATGGGGCAAAGTGACGGAATCAGCCGGCGGTCGGTGCTCAGGGCCATGCACGTCGCCGGTCTCGCCACGGCGGCCGGTGGGATCCTGTCCGGACAGCGCGCCGCGGCGGTGCCGGCATCCTTTCCGCAGCCGGTGATGACCTCCTGGCGGCAGGTGACCGGCTCGGCGTCACCCGCCGTGGAGCAGACACTCGACGTCCGGTTCACAGACGTCGCGATCCCTGGTCGCGGGGTGGTGACCACGCGGACCTACAACGGGACGATCCCGGGGCCGACCCTGCGCGTGCGCGCCGGGCACACCCTGCGGCTGACCCACATCAACGGTCTGCCGCCCAACCCGCCCCACGACGGCGACCACAACACGCCGCATCACGCGAACAGCTTCAACCTGCACACCCACGGCATGCATGTCCGCCCGTCCGGGCGGGCCGACAACGTACTGCGGGAGTTCGCGCCCCGCACCGCCGAGGAGGTCGCCACCGGGGCCGCTGAGCCGGCGTACAGGACGAGCATCCACGTGCCGGCCGACCACCCCGCCGGCACCTACTGGTACCACCCCCACCTGCACGGGTCCACGGCCGAGCAGGTCCTGGGAGGCATGGCGGGGGTGATCGTCGTCGAAGGCGATGTCGACGAGGTCCCCGAGATCGGGGCGGCCGCGGACATCGTCGTCTGTATCAACGAGCTCAAGATCAAGGACGGCAGGATCCCCGCCTTCACCTCGGGTGCGTGGGTGACCGGCGTCCCCTCCGTCCTCACCGTCAACGGTGCGGTCAACCCCACGCTCCGGCTGCGCCCGGGCGAGGTCCAGCGCTGGAGGTTGGTGGCCGCCACCGGATTCACCGCACTGCGGCTTCAAGTCGTGAATACAGCAAGTAATTTGACGATGCACCAGATCGCGCAGGACGGCGTCACCTTCAGCGGACCCGTCGCCCTGGACACGGTGGACCTGGCCATGGGGAACCGTGCCGACGTCCTGGTCCGGGGCGGCGTGCCCGGCCGGTACGAGCTGCGCACCGCAGCGTCGCCCGGTCCGCTGATGACGGTCGAGGTCGCGGGAGAACCGGTCGAGCCGCCGATGGCGTTGCCGGTCTCACTGCCGCCGGGCAGGCCCTTCCTCGACGAGCGGGACATCGCCAACCCGCACGCGGACCGGGAGGTGGTCTTCCACGCCGACGCGGGCGTCTTCGCCGGGGCCTTCCCCAACGCCTTCCGGGTGCTGGGCACGAACGCGACTCCCGCGGCCGAACCCGACGGCGACCTCACCCGTGACCGGGCCTACGGCCTGTTCGACCCCGACTACACCAACCACACCCTGCGTCTGGGCAGTGTCGAGCGATGGACCGTGCGCACCGACGAGACCATGCCGGAGCACATCCATCCTTTCCACCTCCACACCAACCAGATCCTCCTCACCCACCGCAACAGCCGACGGCTCGACCCGCCGGTGTGGCACGACACCGTCGGCCTGGCGGGCGGCACACCCGGGGACCGGGTCACCTTCCTCGTCAAGTACGAGGACTTCACGGGCCGCACGATCGCCCACTGCCACCAGCTCCACCATGAGGACCTCGGCATGATGCAGACCGTCGACTACGTCGAACCGTGACGGTCGGTCCGGCCGGTACGGGCGGTCGCGGCCGTCCGCAACGAGGCGGTCGTGGCCGTCCGCGGCGCCCCGAGTGACACACCGGCGCTCGCCCGGCAGTCGCCCGGCAGGGACGAGTCGTCTGGCTTCCCGCTAAACCGTGTCGAGTCGTCGTGTGCTCAACGCGTGCAGAATTGACGGGAGTTGTGAAAGGCGACAAGAATGATGCCCGCTTCGCTGTGTCTGAAGAGAGCGAAGTGACGCGAGTGGCACAGACGGCCACATCTTGGTTCGGTCATGTCTTCATGGCGCCCGTCCGTGTCAGCCCCTCGCACTCTGCCACCTCCCACACTTTGACCTGGACAGAGGCTCATCTTGTCGCGTTCGCAACAAAAGAGAATGCTCGCCGCTCTCGGGGCAACGGCCTTCGCCGGTGCCGTGCTCCCTCTCCTCGGCGCGGGTACCGCAAGCGCCACGACGTCCGGCGACTGCCAGTCCGCCACCGTCCAGTACCGCATAGTCGACGCGGACGGAAAGCCCGTGGGCGCGGACTGGTCGTCCCAGGGCGGCTTCCACCAGTGGGACGCCGTCCCCGGAACGGTGGAGGTCCGGCTGGCCCCCGGCCAGACCGTCGGCGACGGCTGCAAGTACCCGGTCTCCCTGGCCGAGTACACCACCGAGGGGCCGAACTGGTTCACCTCCGGCCACCAGGCCCAGGTCGACAAGGCCACCGTCTACCTCACCTCGGCGGACGTCGCACAAGCGGCCGACGCGCAGCAGACCTGGCAGAAGCTGACGGTGCGGGCACCCGACTGCTACGGCCAGATCGATCTGTACGGCGACGACGTCTCGTACGACGGGCAGACCGGGGAGGGACACGGCCCGCTGCCGTACGAGCCCGACAACATCGTCACCCCGAACCACCTGATAGCCGCCTGGAACGGCGGTGACAAGAAGTGCACCCCCGCGACGCCGGACTCGCCCACGCCGTCGCCGTCCGCCCCTGCCACGCCGTCGACCCCTGCGGCAAGCCAGCCGCCCGCGGACGCGACGACGCCGGCTGCCACGCCCAAGCCGTCCAGCACCCCCTCGACGACACCGGACGTACCGCCGCTGACGTCGACGCCGCCCGCCACCCCGAAGCCGTCACCCAGCGAGAGCACGCCGCCGCTGGCCGAGACCGGTGCGAACAGCATGCTCGGCCCGATCGCGGGAGGAGCGGCACTGGTGATCGTCGCGGGAGCCGGTGCGGTCGTCGTGTCCCGCCGCACGCGTCGCTCCTGACGCAACACCCGGGATCACACCCGTGACCTAGGCCTGTTCGCCGACTCCGCCCGCAGGACATCGACGCCCACCGCGTCGACCTGCGGGCCGAGTCGTTGTCTCGGTGAATGGCTCCATGTCAGGGGGCACCAGCAGCGGCGCGGCGACGAGTTGACCATGGCTGACGCGGGTGGTGTCAGGAGTAGACCATGGGGCACCCTCGCCGTATCGAGTGCTGGGCGGCGCGCAGATACAGCGCGACATAGAAGGCCGTGTCCAGGTCCCGGCTCCAGGGGCCCGGTCGGGAGGCGGCGAGTTCTTTCGCCGCTCCGTCCATGAACCACATGGTCAGATCCAGGTTGTCGCACATGCGTGGTGTCTCGTCCGGGAGCTCTATGGCCGCCGTCAGCCTTTCGGCGATCGCCAGCACTTGGGGAGCACCCGCCACGACGGTCGGCGACGTCGTGTAACTGGTCTCGACGGGTAGCAGGATCGCCTCGTCGAGCGAGAACGGCACCAGCACCGCCCAGTCGAGGACGGTCTCCTCTTCCTCCCGCGACAGCTGCGCCCGGCACAGCGCCGAGAACCCGTCCATCGGAGGTATGAGTTTCTCCTCGAAATTCCGCCCCGAACCACGGACGAAGTCCATCACCTCGGGCACCGACTCATAGGGCGGCAGTCCCTGTCGCCGCAACGCCTGGTTCAGCGCCGTGGCGACCTCTCCCCACCCTTCCTCCTCCTCACCGAACCAGTCCTCCGCGCCGACACTGACCAGATAGATCCCCATGACCGCAAGCTATCGGGCGCCACTGACAAACATCCTGTTCAGCGGCTGCGTTCCGTGGCCGTCGGTGAGGCGGGATGTCACTCGATCGGCCTACGTGATTTCGGGCTGTGACATGCGGCATCCTCCATTCGGCTGCACGCTGAAGGGGAACCGACGTCCGCATCACCGACTACGGATCACTGCTTTACGGGGAGGTGCCATGATCATCCTGATAGCCCTGCTCGTCCCGGTAGCCCTGCTCCTCATGGTGTTCGCGCTGGACCTCTTGGAAGCGGTTCTCTTCCCTCCTCCGAAGCCAACTCCGGAGGAGCCCACCGACGACGAGGAGTCGGTGCTCGAAACATCGGGTGACCACTGACGGCGGCGATCCGCAGGCAGCGGCAGCCCACGCCCCGGGAGGTGCGGGGCCCTTGTCACAGGGGGAGTCGGGGATGTCAGACCCCTGTGGCAGGGTGAATCCCGGCCGATGATTCGTTCGGGAGGGATCCCGGAGCCCCCAGGGAGCAGCACGTGAACAGCCCCGACACCACCCCACCCGGGCGCGGTACGGCGCGGCGGTCCTCGGACCTCGCCACGATCACGGCCTGGTGGCGGGAACTCGGCGGAGACGCGTTTCTCGTGCTGCCGCCGCCGAGGCGGGCCCGCTACACCCAGTCCGACGGCCACGGTGACGCCGCCGAACTCATCGAGGCCCGCGGGCTCACCGACCCTCTCTCCTTCGCCTACTGGCACTGGCAGTCCCACGCGAGTGCCTTCGACCGTACCGGCGCCCTGACGGGGGAGCTGCTGGTGCACTGGGGCGGCGATCACGCCACCGTCGCCGCCGGTCTGGGCGAGGGGCCGACCGGATTCCGGGTCGTCGACGCCGGGCCGCGGCAGGCCTTCGTGCTTGACCGGGTCACCCACCGGGACGACGCGGGTCTGCCCGACCCCCTGGACCCCGACGGCGTGCGCCAGTTCCTCAAGGCGCTCGACGAGCCGGTGGACCGCAGCGCTTCCTCCCTCCGGTACCGGCCCCTGTCACCGGCCGAGGCCGAGTGGCTCCACGACCGGCTGCGCGAGCCACTGGACCTCGCCGCCGCCACCCGGTTCGTGGCCTCGCTCGAACGACGGGACGGCCTCACACCCGAGGAGACCGAACGGCTGTTGCGCGCCTGGAGGTTGGAGCACGATGGGCGGCTCACGGGATGGGGTGCCTGGCGCGGACTGCTTCACGCGCTGCTCCGCCACGGCCACGAGGACACATGGGAGATCGTCGCAGCCCTCGGCCCCCAGGCATCCGCGATCCTCCAGCAAGTGCCGTCCGAGCAGGGCTTGTCGGTGGTGCGGACACGCGCGCTCGCCGGCGACCCCGGTTCGGTCCATGCCTGGCTGGCGTTGCATCGCTCGCTCCACCAGCCCGACGTCGTACGGGCCGCCGTCACCGTCGCGGCGGAACTGACCGCCTCCGAGGCCCCGGAGACCTCCCTGATACGGCTCTACGACGCGCTGATCGGGGGAGCCACGGCCGACTGGCGCCGGCAGACCGGGGCGGACCACCAGGCCGGTCGGTCCTACGCCGCCCTCACGGCGGTCCGCCTGGCCACCGACGAACGGCTGCCGGACGCCCTGCGCGTCCTCGCGGCGAGCGCGGCCCGCGATCAGGTCGACCTCGTACGGGAGGAGGCGCTTCGGTCCGGTGGTTCCGTGCTCGTCGGCGTCGACAGCGCCGAGACACTGGCCGCCGTCGACCGGTACGAGGCTGCCCGTGACCGGCTCCTGTCCGGCACCGGACCCGATCTCACCGCGTACGAGGGGGCGTTGGGCGATCTGTGGCACCGGTACCGGGCGCTCGGAGACGCCGACGTCCACTGGCTTCGGGAGCGCGTGGCCGACCCGGACACCGCTCTGCAAGGACTCGGCTTCTGCCTCGAACTCCTCCTCGCCCACGGCCTGGCCACGAAGGCCGACGCCGACGCGCTGCTTCCGCGCCGGCTGAAAGACCTCACCAAGTCGTACCGCACCACGTACACCGAATGGCGCCACCCGCTCGTCACGTCGACCTGCCTCGCCCTCGACCTGGACCACCCGGCCACGGCAAAGCTGGTCTCCTGGTGGAACGGGCCCCGGCCGGTCTGGAAGGACCAGCTGCGGCTCCTCACCCACCTCGGCGCCCCCGACGAGGCCAAGGCCGCGGAGTTGTGGCGGTTCGTCACCTCACGCTCCCATGACGTGGGCCAGTTGATGACCTGGGTGCTCGTCCGGGCCCGCCTCGACGGGGAGCCCCCGCTCTTCGTGGCCGACCGGCTGCTCGGCAACCCGGACATCGCGGAGCACGTCCTACGACGGGTACTGATCGGTGTGGCCGACCCCGAACAGCCCCTGTGGCACTACGCGGTCGACCCCCGCAGCCGGAGTTGGTGGCAGCGCGCGGTGGAGGTCGCCGAGCACCCCGGCCTCTCCCCGGAGGCCCGGGCCATCGGCCTGCGGACCGCCCGCGAGCACTACCTGATCCGTCACCCGGACCAGGTGAAGCCCGCGCCGACAGAGGCCGAACGCGTGGCGGCCCTGGCCCGGATCGACCGGCGAGCCGACAGATCCGTCTGACCGCTCCGTCCCGTCCCGAGGATCAACCGACGGCCTTCGCCCACTGATGTGTCGAGGGCCGGGCGCAGTGCCCATGCACTCCGGCCGGGCTCAGGGCGACCACACATACGGCGTCGTCGTGGTGACCGCGTGCAGGCCCAGGCGGGAAAGGATGGGGGCGCTGTCGGCCGAGGCGTCGACGTGGAGGTAGGGGACACCGCGGGCGGCGGCGAGCCGGGCGCGGTGGCCGACCATGGCCCGGTAGATGCCTTGCCCGCGCCATTCCTTGCGTGTCGAGCCGCCCCAGAGGCCGCCGAAGTCCGCGCCGTCCTTGAACACCAGCCAGGCGGCGCAGACGACGTCGTCTCCGGCCTCCGCGACGAGGACGACGATGTTCTCCGGGGCGTTCTCGATCCGGGCGGCCAGGTCGTTGGCGAGCCAGCTCCAGTCCTCGCCCCAAACCCCGCTCTCCATGGCGGCGATCCGCTGGAGGTCCGATGGGGCGGTGACACGGCGGAGGATCACGCCGTCGGGCAGGACGGGATCGGCGGCGAGAGCGGCGGACTTTCCGATGAGGACGGTCTCGCTGTTCTCCGCGACGAAGCCGGCCGCGGTGAGCCGCTCGGTGAGGTCGGTGGGCAGGTCGTGCGCGCGTGTCTTCCATTCGACGGCCTCGCCCCGGGCGGCGTAGAAGTCGCGTTGCCGCGCGATGAGCAGGTCGAGCTCCGCCCCGTACACACCGAGGTCGCGTGGACCCGAGACGAAGCCGCGGTGCCAGCCGACGACCCGGGTCAAGGGGCCGTCCGTCTCGACGCGAACGCTGCCGCCGGGCGGAGTGACACCGCGGAGTTGGGCGTCGTAGGCGGTGCGGAGTTCGTTGATCAACACGTCCATCATGTGACCACCGTACGAGCCTCCAGGTGGCCCAGGCCGCGGACGGCGATCAAAAAGCGCCAGGTCCTTGAAAAGCCTGATCACCGCCCTGGCACACTGGCGGCCACCAGGGTCCGGCCGGACCTTCGTACGAGGCAAGGAACACCGTTGAGATCTGTCCTGTCGGTGGCGTGTGCCGTCGCTCTGCTCACAGCCTGCGCCGCGCAGGAGCAGTCGTCGCTCGACGCCGCCGGTGCCCGGAAGCCGTCCCCGTCACGCTCGCCCGTATCCAGGTGCGAGACGGACGGCTTTGTCTGGCAGTCCGTCGACCGCCGGGTCGTGCTGGTGGGACTCTCCGACGCGGAGGAGATCCGGATTCCCGCGCACGGTTCGGCGCGGCCGCCCGAGCCGAGGCTGATCCGCCCGATGACGGCCCGTATCTCCCGTGGGGCCGTCGAAGCCGGTGTGCGTCCCGCGGACGCTCAGGCATCGTTGGAGAACAAGATCTCGATATCCGTGGAACCGGTGGGGACCCGACTGACGGTGGCCGACCCGGCCGAACGCACGACCTCGAAGATGCTCAACGACTCGGACACCGAGGCCCGGGGGCGGTTCGTCGAAGCGGTGGGAGTCTGGCTGGTGACGGCGAAGTTCTTGGTGCCGTGCGCGGGCGGCACCGTTCAGGGGGCCATCACGACCTGGACGAGGGGCCGGAGCGAGGAGAGCCTCCGGTGCGGGGTGAAGCGCGGACTGCCCAAGCTCGGGCAGGAGGCAGAACGCAGGGCCTGCACCACGGATTTGCCATCCCCGGAAGGCGGAGCCGGCCGGATTTGAACCGGCGTCCTCGCGATTTTGGAGACCGCGCGCGACGACCTCTGCGCTACGGCCCCGCCCCGCCCGCCATCGTAGGAGCAATCGCGGCGTACCGGAGCCACCAGGACGTGACTGCTCCGGCTGCGCGGATCGGCAGTCGGACCGGCTGTCAGAGGCGTGTGACAGCATCCGCCGTATGACGAATGCACACGCGGAACATGGCCTGGAGCTGTTCCGAGCTGGCGACTTCCCCATCTACACCGTGACCTTCGTACGGGGTCTGCAACCGGTCGAACTGCTCACGCGCATGGGTGTCGACCAGGAAACCCTCGCACTTCGGGACGGCATGGATCTGTCGGAGGACTTCGGCGACGACCTGCTCGACGACGAGGAGCCGGTCGTCACGACGGGGATCGACGGGGAATGGACCTGGGCATGGGAACAGGGCGGTGTGCATGGGCTCGAGGAGCGGATCCTCAGCGCCGTCTCCGAGGGTACCGAGGCTGTCGCCCTGCACTACAACGAGAAGCCGATGCACTGGTTCAAGTACGCGGTCGAAGGTGACATCATGGTCGACTTCCACACGCTCCAGGAGATCGAGCCGACCGGGCAGGACCCGGCCCGACTCGACGCCCACATGCGCCCGTTGGGGCTCGTCGCCGGAGAGTGTCCCCGGCTCTACGGTGTCCTGTCCCTGGTCGAGAACGCTTTCGGCATCCGCCTCACGCAGCCCGCAGAGGTGGACGACCCGCGCATGAGCGGGCGGTTGAGCCCATTGCCCCAGTGACTCAAGGCCCGGTGGCTTGAGCCCCAAGCGACTCAAGCCCCGAGCGACTCAGGGCCGCGTCAGCGCCTGAGGTCTGCTCATGTGCCGATGGTGGCGAACAGGGTTCCGAGTAGCACCGACACCAGGATCTCGTAGCCGAGGACGACGCAGACCAGGGCCACCACCGCCTTCTGCCATGCGCGCGGTCCGGGGTAGGGGAGGAGCGCCGGCTCGTCGGGGAGTGGCGGAGCCGCCGCATCGGGCGGGCTCGTGTCGGTCTTCGCGTGGGCGTGCCACCAATGACGGAGCGTCTGGATCTTGGATTCGAACTCCGAGTCCCAGAGCACGCGTCCCACGCGCGGTACCGGCAACGGCGTACGGCGACTGCCCGCTTCGACGATGACCAGCCTGCGCCCCCCGCCGTGGGGTTCGACGACGATCCCTCGGACGTCGTCCCAGGGAATCGTCCGGGTCCGCAGCCCCCGTACGGCCAGATGGTCGGCGGTGAGGACGACGCCTCGGCCGAAGCTCAGGAAGCCCGCGCCCAGCAGCAGCGCGAGCGCGACGAGGAGGCCGATCACGCGACCGAGCGTCGTCGGGTGATCAGCGACGGGACCTCCGGCGAATCCCGCCAGCACCGCATCGGCCGCGAGCAGGACGAGCAGCAGGACGGCGGGGGTCGAGCGGCTCGGCGCGGGTCGCATGCCCAGGCGTTCGGACGCTCGGCCGTGCATGTGTCCCCAGGCGCCGACTTCATCGGCCGGATCCGGGACGCGGGACATGCCACCGTGGGCGAGCCACCAGCCCCGGATGGTCGCGGCCTTCTCGTCGAACCGGCGGTCGCGGGACAGGAAGGCGGAGCTCGGCATGCGCAGAGGAGTGCGGCGTCCGTCCGTCTCGTAGAGCACCACCCGCTGTCCACCGGTGACCGGCTCGACCGCGACCTCGGCCACATCGGTCCAGGGAATGGTCCGGCGGCGCAGATTGTGGACGACGGCCGCCTCGGGGGTCAGGGTGATCCCGACGTACCGGCCCAGCATCCACAGTTCGAGCGCGAGGACGATCGGCAGCACGATGGCCAGGACGCGCGACTCGAACGGCACGCTCGCCATTCCGGGCCGAGCGTGTGCCCACATCAAGAGGTTCGACAACTGCATCAGCGCGAGGACGCCGAAGAGCAGGCCCAGAGGCAGGATCTGCTGCCATGAAGCCCGGTAGCGGATCCGGGAGACCGATCCCGACGATTCCGCTCCGTCGTCGAGGGCTTCCTCGTTCACAGTTGTTCCACCCCTGCCGTACGAATGATGAGGGGCATCATCCCTGGCCAGACGCTGGTTGTGCAATGGGTGCCCATGCCAGGGAACGTAAATTCCCCTCCGGTCCGACAGATCGGGGCCGGCGTGCCCGACACAGCTTGGTCCGCGCGCTCCGACAGGCGTCCGGGAGGGGTGTCCGGGGCGCGGCCGGGCCCCGGTGTCGGCCGGATCTCGATCACCCTGTCCGAATCCAGCTGGTCTCGGCTAAACCACGCAGCGAGCAAGATCGCCGTATCGAGGTAACTCGACCGGCTCGACGGGCAAGTCGGGCGCATCGGCGGATACGGTCCCCATGGATCTGGGCGAATTCCGCTTGTTTCGCCCATCCGTTGCCACCCGGTGGCGCGCACGCGCCGATCGACACCGTTGCCGAAGGAGACCTCGCTCGATGACCGTTGAGACCAGCCCGGAAGCAGGGCTGGAGCCGCGTCGGCAGTCCAGCCTGGGCACCGCGGCCGCGCGCAACCTCGCCACCACCACCAAGTCCGCCCCGCAGATGCAGGAGATCACCTCCAGGTGGCTGCTGCGGATGCTCCCATGGGTGGAGACCAAGGGCGGCACCTACCGGGTGAACCGTCGGCTGAGCTACAACGTGGGTGACGGACACATCGAGTTCGTCCAGGACGGCGCCGATGTCCGGGTGATTCCCCGGCAGTTGGGTGAAGTCGCGCTCTTGCGGGGGTTCGAGGACATCGAGGTGCTGACGGCGCTCGCCGACCGGTGCGTCCAACGCGATTTCCAGGCCGGTGAGGTTCTGGTTCGTCGTGGCACCCCCGCCGAGCAGCTGCACCTGATCGCCCATGGCCGGGTCGGCCAGACGTCCGTCGGCAAATACGGGGACGAGGCGACGGACGCCGTTCTCGCCGATGGCGGTCACTTCGGCGAGAACGCCCTCGTGGATCCCGAGGCGACATGGGGCTGCACGGCCACCGCCCGTACGGCGGGTACGGTGCTGACGCTGTCCCGCTCCGACTTCGCCGCCGTGCTGTCCTCGGCCCCCGGTCTGCGAACCCACCTGGAGCATCTCGGCGCGCTCGCCCTCCGGCGCCAGAACCACCACGGCGAGGCCGAGATCGCCCTGTCGGCCGGTCACACCGGCGAGGCCGAGGTGCCGAGCAGCTTCGTCGACTACGAACTCCACCCGCGGGAGTTCGAACTCTCCATCGCGCAGACGGTCCTGCGCGTCCACTCCAGGGTCGCCGACCTCTACAACGGGCCGATGAACCAGACGGAGGAACAACTCCGCCTGACCGTCGAGGCGTTGCGTGAGCGCCAGGAGCACGAGCTCATCAACAACCGTGAGTTCGGACTGCTTCACAACGCCGCCTTCAAACAGCGGATCCAGAGTCACTCCGGACCGCCCACGCCGGACGACCTCGACAATCTGCTCTGCCGGCGCCGCGGCACGAAGTTCTTTCTCGCCCACCCGAGGACGATCGCGGCGATCGGCCGAGAGTTCAGCGCCTACGGGCTCTACCCGGAGACCGTCGACATCGACGGCCAGGAGGTCCCGGGCTGGCGCGGGGTCCCGATCCTGCCCTGCAACAAGATCCCCGTCAGCGACGAGAACACCAGCTCGATCCTCGCGCTGAGAACCGGGGAGGACAACCAGGGCGTCATCGGTCTGCTTCAGACCGGCCTGGCGGAGGAGATCGAGCCGGGGCTGTCGGTGCGCTTCATGGGCATCGACGAGCAGGCGATCCTCTCGTACCTGGTCACCGCGTACTACTCCGCCGCCATCCTTCTGCCCGACGCGCTGGGCGTGCTGGAGAACGTGCAGATCGCCCGCAGTCGTCACTGACCGGCCCCCGTTCGACTCCCGAGGTCCCCGGCCCGGCGAGGACCTCGACCATTCCATCAAGGAGCCAAGGATGCCCGAGCCCGGGCCCACCTCTGTGCAGTCACGCCTGGCGGACGCCGTGGCCCTCGTCGGGGCCCGAATCCGCCTCACACCCGCCGAGACCCATGACGACACCACCGGCGCCGCCCCCGCCGGTGCCATCACCACCGCCGGCACCACCGGCGTCGACACCGTCGGCGCGCTCGCCCCCCAGGCCGGGGCGGAGAGCCATGCCGCGATGGATGCCGCGACCCCTGTTCTGGAACGGCTCCTGCGGGGTCCCAGCGGGCTGGGCACGGCCGGCCTGTATTTCGCGCGGCGCGAGGAACCACCCACGCCGCGCGAGATCGAGACACCGCCGGACGGCACTCCCGTCCCCGGCCTCTACCACCACCCGGTGGCACCGCCGGACCCCGCGCGGGTCGAGGAGGTCAGCCGCCGGATCAAGCGCTGGGCGGTCGACGAGGTCCAGGCCTACCCCCCGGAGTGGGAGGACCAGTTCGACGGCTTCTCCGTGGGGCGGTACATGGTGGCCTGCCATCCCGACGCTCCCACGGTCGACCACCTGATGATCGCCACACGGCTCATGGTCGCTGAGAACGTGCTCGACGACTGCTACTGCGAGGACCACGGCGGCTCACCGGTCGGGCTCGGCAGCCGACTCCTGCTGGCCCACACCGCTCTCGACCCCGTGCTCACCACACCGGAGTACGAAGGGCCCTGGGCACAGTCGCTCCAGTCGGACGCGCCTCGGCGCGCCTACCGCTCCGCCATGGCCTACTTCTCCGAGCGGGCCACTGCCTCACAGGCCGACCGGTACCGGCACGACATGGCACGCCTGCACCTGGGCTACCTCGCGGAGGCGGCTTGGGCCGAGGCGGAACACGTGCCCGAGGTCTGGGAGTACCTGGCGATGCGCCAGTTCAACAACTTCCGTCCCTGCCCGACGATCACCGACACCGTCGGCGGATACGAACTTCCCGCGGACGTGCATGCCCAGCCGGACATGCAGCGGGTCATCGCGCTCGCCTCGAACGCCACCACCATCGTGAACGACCTCTACTCGTACACCAAGGAGCTCGACAGCCCGGGCAGGCATCTCAACCTGCCCGTCGTGATCGCCGAGCGTGAGGGAGTCCCGGACCGGGACGCCTATCTGAAGGCCGTCGAGCTCCACAACGACCTCATGCACTCCTTCGAGTCCGAGGCCGCCGCCCTGGCGGCCGCCTGCCCCGTCCCAAGCGTGCTGCGCTTCCTGCGAGGAGTGGCCGTGTGGGTCGACGGAAACCACCACTGGCACCAGACGAACACCTACCGATACAGCCTGCCCGACTTTTGGTAAGGAACGGATCCCACCATGACCAGCACGGAACTCACCACCGCCACCACCGCGTTCATTCCCGGCCCCGCCTCGCCCTATCAAGAGGACATCGCCCGTTACTGGGACGGCGAGGCCAGGCCCGTCAATCTGCGTCTCGGTGACGTGGACGGGCTCTATCACCACCACTACGGCATCGGCGCCATCGACCACGCCGCCCTCGGGGACACCGCGGACGCCGGGTACGAGAGCAGGCTGGTCTCCGAGCTCCACCGCCTGGAGTCGGCGCAGGCCGAAGTCCTCCTGGACCACCTCGGTTCCATCGGGCGGGACGACACCCTCCTGGACGCCGGCTGCGGACGCGGTGGTTCGATGGTCATGGCCCACCAACGGTTCGGGTGCAGCGTCGAAGGCGTCACCCTGTCGGCCAAGCAGGCGGAGTTCGCCAACCGGCGCGCCCTGGAACTCGGCATCGAGGACCATGTCCGCGCTCGGGTGTGCAACATGCTCGACACCCCGCTCGACACGGGACAGGCCGCCGCCTCGTGGAACAACGAGTCGAGCATGTACGTCGACCTGGAGGACCTCTTCGCCGAACACTCCCGCGTCCTGTCGGTCGGCGGGCGCTATGTCACCATCACCGGCTGCTGGAACCCGCGTTACGGCCAGCCGTCGAAGTGGGTCTCCCAGATCAACGCGCACTTCGAGTGCAACATCCACTCCCGCCGGGAGTACCTCAGTGCCATGGCGAACAACCGGCTGGTGCCGCAGGCCGTCATCGACCTGACGCCCGAGACCCTGCCGTACTGGGAGCTGAGGGCCACGTCCTCGCTGGTGACCGGGATCGAGACGGCCTTCATCAACTCGTACAAGGACGGCTCCTTCCAGTACCTCCTGATCGCGGCCGACCGCGTCTGACCGACCGCAGGACAGGTCCGGGCACGTCACGAGGCGCTGCCCGGACCAGCCACGCGGCCCAGGACCCAGGAGCTTCGGCACCACATGGGGAGGCGCCATATGGGGAGTCACCACTCGGGTACCTATCTGCCGTCGCCGTCCAGGAGGCGGCGCAGTCTCCACGAGGTGCAGGGGTCGGGTGTCACGAAGCCGCCCGGTACGTGTGAGGCGTACGACAGCTTGCGCAGCTCGGTCGACGGGAACGGCCAGCAGGTCTCGACGGACCAGTGGGCACCGCTCAGGTCGGCACCCTTGAGGTCGGCACCTCGCAGATCGGAACCCGAGAGATCGGCGCCCCTCAGCCGGGCCTCGCGGAGTGAGACGCCGTGCAGGACCGCACCCCGCAGGTCGGCGCCGGAGAGGTCGGCGTCGGACAGGATCGCGGCCGCGAGGTTGACGTCCCTCAGGTGGGCTCCCGTCAGATTCGCCTCCGTGAGGTGGGTGGTGTAGAGCTGGGCGTCCGACAGGTCCGCGCCCCTGAGGTCGGCCGAGCCGAGGTAGGTGCCGGCCAGGTCCGCGCCCACGAGGTGCGCCTCACGCAGATCGGAGAAGGGCATCAGGGCGAAGGAGAGCTGAGTTCCCGTCAGCCGCGCCCCGGCCAGCGAGGCCCGGATGAGGACCGCGCCGTCCAGATTCAGGCCGGACAGGTCGATGTGGGCCAGCAGACCTTCCGGGAGATGGGCCAGTTCCTCGACGAGGCGCCGCAGTTCCTTGACCGCGGGCGTCCGTGGGTCCCTGCACACCTCCGGGTGCCCTCGCTGCCAGGCGGCCAGTTCGCGGACGCGGTCGAGGCCGGAGAGGGACATCGGCATGACCCGGGTCCGGTCCGCCTGGGCCCGCGCGGGCGACGGCGCCATGACGTCGAGCGGAGCGGTCGGGTCGTACGGAGACAGGGCATCGGGCGCGCCCGCGCCCTCGGCGCCGCTCTCCCCGGCTCGCGAAGGCGCGGTCGGTCCTGCATCCGTCGGGCCGTGCGTCCTGGTCCACGCGTCCATCGCGGCCCCGACCAGGTGAAGCGCGGCTCCCGCGTCGGCGGGCCGGTGCTCCCGCTGCGGGGCGAGGAGCGCCAGAACGAGTCCGTCGACCTCGGGCGGCAGTGGCATGCGGGAGTGGAGGGAGGGCGGGGGCGGCAGTTTCCTCTCGTAGAGACCGCCGCACTCGGGCCGGGCTCCGGTGAGAAGCTCGTACAGCACACAGCCCAGGGCGTACAGGTCGGCTCTTCCGTCGGTCCTCCCGGGGGCGCCGAGCTGCTCGGGTGCCATGTAGGCGGGCGTTCCGACAGCTTGGCCCGCCAGGGTGAGCCGGTTCTCCGGGTCCTGTTCCCGGACGCACCGGGCGATGCCGAAGTCCAGGAGTTTGACGGTCCCCGTGGGGGTGACCATCACGTTGCCGGGCTTGATGTCGCGGTGCAGCAGCCCGGCCGCGTGTGTGACCTGAAGGGCCCGGCAGATCTGTCCGGCCCAGTCCAGGACCAGGGGCACCGAGGCACCGGCGGCGGCCCGCTCCAGGGTGTGTCCTGCGACCAGTTCCATGACGACGAACACCGTGCCGTCCGCGTCCTGTCCGTAGTCGAGCACGGCCACCACGCGCGGATCCCAGATCCGCCCGAGAGCTCTGGCCTCCGAGGCGAGTCTTTCCTGCGCGGCCGGCACGCCGTATTCGGGCCGCAGCACCTTCAGCGCCACCGTCCGGCCGATCCGCTCGTCCTCCGCGCGCCAGACGACCCCCATGCCGCCCCGGCCCAGGACTTCCTTGAGTTGATAGCGCCCAGCGAGCAGTGCCTGTGTCATGGCTCCCCCTCGGAACAGATAGCGTCGCACTGACGCGATTTCTCGTCAGTGCGACGCTATCGCAGCCGTGGTGACCCGTTCAACCCGGCTCCCCGGGCGGTGACAGCTGCGCCACTGCGCGGCCGCTCAGGGGTAGTACGGGGTGTACGTGATCGAGGAGACCTTGAGGTAGCGGGCCCCGTCCGCGGTGGCCCAGGTCGAGGAGTTCGGGCTGCCCGGCCAGTCGCCGCCGACCGCGGTGTTGACGATGAAGTGCATGCCGACGCCGGGAGCGGTGCTGTACCACTTGGTCCCCTGGAAGGCGCCGTCCACCCAGAAGTCGATGTGGTCGGGCCACCAGCTGAACGAGTAGACGTGGAAGTTGTTGGTCCAGCCCCCCGCGTTGGTCGCGGACCGCTGGGTCTGCGCGTTGCTGGTGTCGTGGAAGGTCTGGTAGACGGTGTTGGGGTTGGATCCGACGATCTCGGCGGCGTCGATCTCGGGGAGCCAGGGGTTCAGATAGGCCGCCCACACCGCGGGGAGCAGCCCCTGTCCGCTGGGCATGTTCGCGGTGAAGCTGTAGGTGCCGTAGCCGTACAGGGCCTTCGACTCGACGCGGCCGGAGTAGTAGACCTGGCCGCCGGCGTTGTAGGTCTTGATCATCAGTGTGTCGCCGTCGTACCAGACGCAGTCCGGTGTGTAGGTCTCCAGCTCGTTGTTGGCCGTCCACCGGCCGCTGATGACGTTCCAGGAGTTGACGGTCTGGGGGGTGCCCCAGGAACTGGCGTGCGCGGGCTGTGGTGCCGCGAGCAGCGTCATGCAGGCGGCGAGCACGAGGCCTATGAGCCACCTGCATCGTGCGGGGACTGTCGTCATCGGAGCTCCGTTGCTCGATGGGGGAGATGACGCGTGGGAGCGGTCCCATGCATTCATTCGGAACGTAGGAGCTTGTTCAGAACCTGACAATAGGAGCGGCAGGGATTGCTACCTGTGTTCCGGAAGTGAACACAGAGCGGGGCGCTCGGGGCGCCTTGTCCGGCGACGGGGCGGCTGTCGCGCGGACAGACCTTCGTTCATGGGCGTAAATCATGATCCAAGTCACCCTGAAGCCATAGTCATGAGTCTGCCTCGTGGGGTAAAAAAGACGTCGGGCGTTGTCCGCTTGGGCAGCCCCGTGACATGTAGCAGCCGGGGTCCTCCTCGGCGATATCGAAGGACATCAGCATGGCCAGCGGCACCGTGAAGTGGTTCAACTCCGAGAAGGGGTTCGGTTTCATCGAGCAGGACGGTGGCGGCCCCGACGTCTTCGCCCACTACTCGAACATCTCCGGCAACGGCTACCGTGAGCTGGTCGAGGGCGAGACGGTTTCCTTCGACGTCACCCAGGGCCAGAAGGGCCCGCAGGCGGAGAACATCGTCCGCGGCTGACGCCAGAGCAGAACACCGAGCGGGGCCCGGCTGTCGCCGGGCCCCGCTCCTGTTCTCGGCCGGGACCTGTCGTGGTGCGGCCGCGGCTCAGTGGTGGTGCAGTCGTGACACGTTCGTGTTTCAGCCGCGCGGCAGGACCAGCGACTGTACGTCCGGCAGGCCGCGCCAGTCGTTCGACGCGACCGTGGCGTGCGCCTTGGCCAGCAGGGCGACCCGCGCCGACGCGTCGGAGGCCGACGGGCTGACGTCGTCGAGAGCCGGCGACACGTTCTGCGAGTCCGTCATGAACAGCAGGTAGTGGTTGGTGTCGTACCAGCTCGTGTCGATGCCGTTGTTGACGTACGCGGACGCGTCACCGTCGAAGGCGACGAACCACGGGCGCAGTGCCGTGTCCGAGTAGCGGGTGCGCGGGTCGCCCGAGGCGGCGTTGTGGACCGAGGGGAAGATGTTCGCCTGCGCGGTGGTCCCCGCGGTGTGCAGGTTGCGCAGGTATGTCGCGTACTCCTTGTCCGTCCACAGGGTGTCGGTCGGGTTGCCCTCCTCGACCGTGCCGGGGATGACCTCCAGCAGCACTTTGCCCGCCAACTGCGCCCGGGTCGGCCAGTTCCCGGCCTTGGCCGCGTCGTCGAGGGTGGCGTACTGGCCACCGCCGGGCTTGTTCAGCAGGTCGTTCGGCTTGTAGACCAGGCTCCCCAGGTGCGCGGTGATCGACTGGTCCAGCTTGGCCGGGCTCATCCCGAGGTTGGCCTGGAAACCGGCCTTCATCTCCAGCTTGATGATCAGCGGCCCGTGGCCCGGGTGGGCGCCGAGCCATACGCGGACGTCGTCCAGGCAGGTCTCCAGGTCCTTGTTGGCACCGCCGGTGTACAGGTCGGCGGCCGAGGAGGCGTTGACGCAGTTGTTGCTGTTGCTGGTCAGGCTGCTGTGGCTGACCTTCCACTCCTGGGTGAAGAAGTCGTCCCAGACGTCCAGCTCGATCATCGAGGTACCGGTGTCGAGGCCCTGCGCGAGGTAGGTGAACGCGCTGGGGTCGTACGTGTTGTGGATTCCGGACGTGGTGGTGCCGGACAGCTGAAGCGCGTTCGTGTCGGCGGCGGAGGCGGTCGCGGTGGCGCCGCCGGCTCCGGCGGCGCCGATCGCCAGGATCAGGCTCAGGGTGCCGAGCAGCACGATTCGCGGCGCGGCCGGCGGGCGGAGGGGAAATCTGCGGCGGTTCGTGGGGCCGGTCAAGGTTCCTCCATCGTGGGGGTCAATCTCCGTCTGGACGGTGACGGTTGCGCGTGAATCGACGGAGACATGACACGTAACGCGATCGAGAATCCTGCTGTCAGCTACGAATCCGGCCGATCTTTTCCGGACATCGGATGGTGGTTGCTTTGTGGGCGGACGGGATGCCCTGCGGGGGCAGGTTGGCGTACATCACCCCTACTCCCAGAGGAAGTTGAGAAGGGGAGCGCCTCTGCGCGTTGACCACGACGTAACAGGGCGGACCCCTTCGGGCTGCCTGTCAGGAGTCACCGTCGGCGAGCGGGATTTCCGGGGCCGCGCGAGGAGTGGGAAGCCCCCGCGTGACCCCGTGGAAGATCTTCCAAGCGAAAGGTAGGATCCGCTGCTGACCTGCGCGAAGTCCGAACAGGTGGCTTCCGGAGGGATGCAAGTGGCTGGAGCGGTGCGGTTGCCGCGGTGGCAGGCCCGGTTTGCCTGTGGGGCCCTGGTCGCGTTCGGCCTCGCGAGCCTGGCCGTCGGACTGACAGCCTGGTACAAGTACCGGTTGTTGACGGGAGCGTCGGCGACGGGGCCCTACTTCGGCAACCCGTTCGTCGAGGCGGACATCTACCTCGGAAACCTGCTGGGCTGGCGGACCGGACTGCTGTTGTTCGCCCTGCTTCAGTTCAGCATCTTGCTCGCCGGTATGCGCGATGTCGCGGAAGTGCTCTGGCGCGAGGGGCAACGCCGGCGCAGGGCGTGGCTGTTCTTCGGCTGGGTGATACCCGTGGCGCAGCTCTTCGTCCCCAAGATGTTCGTCAACGACCTCTGGGCCGCCGCCCGGCCGGAGGGGAAACGCCACCGCGGACATCCCCTGCTCACTGTCTGGTGGGTGTGTGTCCTGGCCGCGGCCAACGGGTACGGCCATGGCGTCGAGGATCTGAAGAAGGCGGCCGATGCGAACCAGGCGCGGCATGCCCTGCGGCAGATGATGATCGGCGAGAGCCTCCACATCTGTGCCGCCGCGCTGTCGATCACCGTGATCTGGCAACTCGTCCGCAGACTGGAACACGCGGTCACGATGACGCCCACCGAGGCTCCACCGACAGGCACCGCAGCTCCCGCACTCGGCTGACCGGGCCCTGATGACGCCGGCCGCCCCCTCCCCGTACCGCACCCGAGACGCCGCGGGAACCGAGGACGGCTGACGCCGATGTCACCGGCGGACGGCCGTGACCAGCCAAGCCGTCGTCCGCATACGTACACCGGTCGTCCGCTCGTACGGGGCGAGGGCGGTGCGGAGGGCCGACCGCACGTGCTGCGCGCCGTCCGGGCGGCCTGTGGATTCGAGGAGTTCCACCAGATGCCGCCCGGGTCCTGACCCCAGCAGGTGCCCGGCCGCGTCGTCGGCGTCGTGCCCGAAGTCGCCGAGCGCGTCGACGGCTTCGGTGTGTACGGCGTCGAAGCCGGCCTTCCCGAGAACCTCCCGTACGGTCACCGGGTCGGCGAGCGAGAACATGCCCGGGCCGGCCGCGTCACCGGACGACTGCGGCACGGAGGGCAGAGCCGCGCTCACCGTGCCGTAGGCCTGGGCCCATTCGCAGCGGGCGGGGTCGGCCATGCACACGAAGGCGAGCCGTCCGCCGGGGCGCAGGGCCCGGGCGATGTTGCCGAACGCGGCGGTCGGATCCGCGAAGAACATGACCCCGAAGCGGCTCAGGGCCACGTCGAAAGCGGCCTCGGTCAGGGGATGCACCTGGGCGTCGCCCTGCTCGAAGCGGACGTTGTCCAGGCCCTCCTCCGCGGCCAGAAGGCGTGCCCGGTCGAGCATGGGGCCGGACAGGTCGAGGCCCAGGGCCGAACCCCGGGCGGCGGTGCGTGCGGCCCGTCGCGTGGTCTGGCCGGTCCCGCAGCCGATGTCGAGCACCTGGTCCTCGGGGCCGATCCCGGCCGCGGTGAGCAGGGGATCGTTGAACCCCTCGTTGATGGCGTTCCATCGGTCGTGGTGATCGCTCCAGTGCCGGCCCTCGTCGCCGTTCCAGGCCTGGGACTGTGCGGTGTTGACGAGCTCGCGCATGGGATGACTCCTGCCAGGGAGTTAGTATGGGCAAACGCTCATACCAAGGTATGAGCGTTTGCCCATACTGGCAAGTGTCGAGTCTCGAAGAATCGAGCGGCGACCGGGAGGAACCGATGTCACCACGCGGAGTAGCGATCCCCGATGTCAGGGAGCGGCTCTTCGCCGCGGCCGAGCGCGTGTTGGCGCGGGAGGGTACGGCAGGGCTGACCAACAGATCCGTCACGCAGGAGGCGGGCTGCGCGAAGGGCCTGCTCTACAACCACTTCACGGACCTGGACGACTTCGTGGCGCAACTCGTCCTGGACCGGTTCGCCCGGATCGCGGCGGAGGTGGGCCCGCTGCCCGACCGGGCCGGAACCGGCGATGTGCGCGAGAACCTCACCGCCGCGGCACTCGCGATGCTCGGCACGAGCGGCCCCGCGATCGCCGCGGCCGCCGTCTCCCGCCACCAGGTCGCTCAGCGCGTGGCCCGCTCCTGGGCCGACGGCGCTCCCGGACCGGGGGCCGTCGAGGACGCGATGACCCGCTACCTCGAGGCCGAACAACGACTGGGCCGCGTGGCCCCGGACGCCGACTGCCCCATGCTCGCGCTCGCCCTGACCGGCACGGTCCACCACCTCCTGATGCACCCGGGCCCACAACCGCAGGACGCCGCCCCGCTGCTCCGGCGCCTGGTCACGGCCCTGGTGGCCTCCCCGGACGAGTCCACGGCGTCCCGCTGAGCGGACGGACGTCCCGTTCGTCCGTGCACACCGCCGCCGCACCTCGCGTCCTCGTCATCGCGCTCGTTCCGTACCGGACCCGTCGGCCGTCAACGGACGGCGACGGTCCGTGGATCGACCTCGCAGTGATCGATCTGGTCCACCCGTCCCGTGCTCGCGACGGGCACCCGGAAGGTCGCCTTGTCCTTCCCGGGGACCGACACCTGATCGGAAGTGTCGAGCAGGGTGGAGCCGTGCTTGTCCTTGAAGCTGACCTTCACGGTGAAGAGACCCGAGCGACCGTTCGGGTTCCTGAGCTCGACGGTCGCGTACGGGTCGTCGACGCTCGCGCAGTGGATGAGCACGGCGGTGCCGTCCTTCAGGGGCGTGGTGGAGCCCGAGGACGACGTGGTGGGCGTGGAACGGCTGGTGGGCCGCGAACGGTACGTACCGCTCCCGCTGCCGCCGGAATTCGTCCCGGACGCGTACGTGTCACCGCTGGACGGACCGCCGGAGGAACTGCCGGACGAACCGCCGTAGGAGCCACCGCCGGACGAGCCTCCGCTGCTCGACGACGAACTGTCGTGGTCCTGGCTGGAGTTGCTGCAACCGCCCCCGCCACTGCCACTGCTGTGATGACCGCGACTGCCGTGACGGCCCGATGAGAACCCCGTCAGGGCCAGCACGACCAGTGCCGACACCGCTGTGAATCTGAGTTTGCGCCCCCGTGCGTACATGCCACCACCCTACTCACAGCAGTCACACCCACCCCGGCGAGGGCCGAACGGGGCCCTGCTCACCAGCGGAGACTGCTCAGTCGGCCACCTTGTAGCCGGGTACCGAGGGCCAGCGGACCGTCAGAACCACGGACTCCTCGTCCGCGAACCAGGAGTGATCGACGCCCTTGCCCCACACGACGTAGTCACCCTGCTGAGCCAGGAGAACGCTGCGTCCGGGCAGTTCCACCCGGAAGCGCCCGCTGATGAGCACCAGGAGGGCCGTGCGCTCCTCGCCCGTCACCCAGACGGCTCGCTCATCGCCCTTCGGGTGGACGCCCCACTTGATCTCCACGGCCTCGCTGTGCCGAGGATCGGAGTGGTCCTTGAAGTGCCCCAGCAGCCACCCCCGGTCCAGTGCCGCGTCACTGCCCGCATTGCCCACGTACACGCTGTCAGTCATGGTGGTGAAGCCTAGATCAGCGTTCGACGATGCCGGTCAGCCGGCCGCGAGTGAGGACGGACGCGGTGATGGCGGGCAGGAGGACACGGGGCCGCGTCCGGGATGCTGACGTCGTATCAGGTGTGCTGTCCAAGCGGCTTGAGAGGGCGAACAGTTGGAAGACGTAGCGGTGCGGTCCGTGGCCCTTGATGGGCGCGGGACCGTGATATCCGCGCCCGATCGTGGACCGCAGCAGTCGCACTCCCGCGGCCGGCTGCCGCGCGGCGAGGGCGCCAGGGTCCACGTGGTCGATCGCCGGGTCGATCAGGGCGAGGCAGTGCACGGCGGGCTTGGTGAGGGGTACGTCGATGTCCTCAACGACCAGGAGGAGTTGTGCGGTTCCGGAGGGCGGCGGGGTCCAGGCCAGGTGGGGCGACACGTCGTCACCGCCGATGGTCTTCGCGCAGTGTTGCAGGGGCAGGGCACGGTCGTGGTCGAAGTTCTCGCTGGTGAGGTTCAGCACTTCGGGGCCTTGCAGGTTCGACAGGTTCCACGCCGTGTGGGTCTCGCCCGCTCGGCGGTTCTTCAGGAGTCGGCCGAGCAGAGTCATCGCGTCGCCTCGACCATGTCGATGACCTCGGCGGTGGTGGCCGTCTCGCCGAGCTTCGGGAAGACACGCTCGATGGTGTGACGGTGGGAGTCGGCATCGGGGTCGCTCATGGCATCGGTGACCAGGACGACGTGATAGCCGTGGTCGGAGGCGGAGCGTGCGGTCGACTCCACGCCCGAGCTGGTCGAGATGCCGGCGAGCACGGTCTGGGTGACGCCAAGGTCCCGCAGGAGGGTGTCGAGACCGGTGTCGTGGAACGCGCTGCGCCGCCGTTTGCTGATCAGGTGGTCGGCGGGTTGGACGTCGAGTGCGTCGACGAGATCGGTCCAGCCGGACGGCGGCGTGGCGTTGCTCAGGGGCCGTACGGTCTCGGTGCGTCCCGGCGCGCGTCCGGTGACGTTGACCAGGACCACGGGCAGGTCGTGCCGCCGGAACTCGGCGGCCAGCCGGGCCGCCTGCTCGACGGCGGCGGTGACCTGATGGTCGGTGTGGGCGGAGACGATGCCCTTTTGCAGGTCGATCACGACCAGTGCGGACGTGGGGTCGATCGTTGTCAGTGTCATGGTGCTTGTTTCTCCTGGGGAGGTCGGCCAGTTGCCAGGCTCGGGGGAGTGGTGGTCTCGGCCGGGGCTTCGCATTCCGGTCGTCGGCTGCGGGCTTCGCTGTACGGTCGTCGGCCGCAGGCGTTCCTGTACAGCCGTCGGCCGCGGGTGCGAGGACGGGGTCGAACTCGCCGACGGTCATGGTGTCCCCTCGCAGCGGTAACGGGCCGAAGCTCGCGGGGCACCTGTCGTGGAGGTTTCGTCATCCGCGTTCCGCGTCGCGGTCCCGTCCGCGTCAGATGTTCCGAGCCAGTCGCTCCAGCAGCGGCGCTGCCGTGGCGAGTTGCTCCAGCTCCGCCGGGGTGAACGCGCCGCTGTTCAGAGCCCGGGCGATGAGCTCCGCCCGCGCGTTGCGCTTGTTCTTCAGCGCCTGGAGGCCGGCCTCGGTCACCGTCAGGACCGCCCGCCTGCCGTCGTCCGGATCCGGACGGCGCTCTACGAGGCCGCGGGCCCGCAGGGCGCCGAGTGTCGCTCCCATGGCCTGTGCGGTGATCTGGACTTCCCGGGCCAGCGCCGAGGAGGTGGTGGGACCCGAGCGGTCCAGGTGCGACAGTGCTGTCCGCTCGGGCATCGTGAGCCCGCCGTCGACGGGCACCAGGCGCACCCGCCGCACCAGCACGCTGATGCCGGCCAGCAGAGCCGAGGCGACCGGGTCGGGGTCGGAGTCCAGATCATCGCTCATGTACTAAGGCTACTTTATCAATCAGCCTTAGTGAATTCCTCGACCCCGCGCCCCGTCCCCCGGTCAGCTCTCGTGGTCGTGGTCGTGGTCGTGGCCGTGGCTCTCGGCGACGGCGACGCGCCCGGACCGCAGTGACGTCCGCCGCCGTGTCGCGCCACCGAGCGCTTCGGTGAGGCTCTGGAGGTCGGTGTCGGACACCACCCGCAGGCCCTGCTCGGCGAGGAGAGCGGCCATGTGCCGGGGCTTCCACAGTGAGCGCCACGGTTCGCCCGAGGTGATGGAACCGCCGATCACCCGGGTCAGCGACCTGCCCACGGACGCCCTCACGGAGGGCGTCTGATAGTTGACGACGAGGACGCTGCCCGGGGCCGTCCGGGCGGCCAGCGCGGCCACCGTGGCGCGCACCTCCTCGCGCGTGAGGTAGGGGACGACGCCTTCCCACAGCCAGGTCGTCGCTACGGAGGGGTCGTGCCCGGCGCCGTCCAACGCCGAGCCGAGGTCGTCGACGGAGAAGTCGACCGGTGTGAACCGCACGGAGCGGGCGACGACCGGCAGTTCGGCCGGGGGAGGGCCGCTCTCCCGCGACGACTCCCGGACCTGTCGTGCGGCCTCGGTGAGGCGGGCTCGCTTGTCCCGCTGGGAGGCCGGATGGTCGACCTCCCACACGTCGGTCCGCGCAAGCTCGGTCAGACGCCACGCCCGCGTGTCCAGACCGGCTCCGAGGATCACGAGCTGGTCGGTCACACGGGTGCGCAGGGCCTCGTCGATCGCGACGGTACGCGGCACCATCACCTCGGCGCAGGCCCGTACGCTCTCGTACCGCGTGCGCGCCTGCCAGCCCTCCGGCGGCACCCCCGTCCGCACCTCGTCCACGGGCGCACGTTCCTCGGCGCGCAGCAGCCGCACCGCGACCGGGTCCGAGAACCGGCCGGCGGCGACTGTCCCGTCCGCCGCGGCCCGCCCCTGACAGACCAGTACCGCCGTCCGGCTCGCCGCACGCTCGATCTCGCTCACGGGTCGCCATTCAACCGGATCCCGGGCGGGCAGGTGAAGACAGTGGGCCGCTCTCGGGCGGCGGGCGGCGGCGGTGGTCACGCCAGGAAGCCGTACGGAAAAGGCGCGCACACGGGGGTTAACCCCACGGCGCTCACTCGCGCCAGCCGCATCACCGGCACGCGGGCCTGCCGGATTCTGCGATGAATCGATTCACCGAATGATGGAGGTCGTCACCCCAGTACCCCTCGTCCGAAGGATCAGAATGCCCCGCGTCACGTCCAGCCGCCGGTCCGTGAACCGTGCCCTGTCGGTCCTCGCCCTGACGGCGTTGACCGCCGGCGCCGTCACGGCCTGTGGCGACCACGACTCCGCTCCCCCTCGCTCGGCCTCGCCGTCCGTGACGGCCTCCGTGTCGCCGGGGACTGGCCAGGCAGGTGAGTCGAAGCTCCACATGATCGACAACGGCGGTCACCGTCTGGCCTTCCATGTCGTGCGGGGCCACGGCTCCGTCATCGTCCTCGACTCGGGAGGCGGTGAGGACTCCTCCTACTGGAAGGACCTCGTCCCCAGGCTTCACGCGGCCACCGGCGCCACCGTCATCACCTACGACCGGGCCGGGCTCGGCCAGAGTGATGTGGTGCCCGGTCCGTGGAAGGTCGAGAGCGCCGTCAGTGACCTGGAGGTGGGGCTCCGGCAGCTGGGCGTCACCGAGAACGTGACCCTGGTGTCCCACTCCCAGGCCGGTGAGGTCGCGACCTACTTCGCCAAGGACAACCCGCGGATGCTCTCCGGCGCGGTCCTCGTCGACGCCAACCTGCCGCCGCTCTTCACGGACCAGGAGATCGCCCGCCTCGTGGCTCTCAGCGGGCCCCAGGTCGACGCGGCGAAGAAGGCCCCGGACGAGCCGCGGAACCGCCAGCTCATCTCCACCGCGCAGAGCTTCGTCGCGACGAACAAGGCCTACCACAAGGTCACGTGGCCGGACGCGGTGCCGGTGACGGTCATCGTCTCGGAGAAGACACCGTTCGACGGCTCTCCCGAGGACGCCCAGTGCTGGCGGGACGCCGCCGCCTCGTTCGTCCAGGACGGGCCCCACCGAACGCTCGTCACCGCCAAGGGCAGCTCCCACGACGTTCCGAAGGACCGCCCCGAGCTCGTGCTCAAGGAGATCGAAAGCGTGGTGGCCGCACATCACTGACCCGGGGAGTCCCCCCGCGGGGAGCGTGTCGCCTCACGGCCGCAGGTACGCGCGGGCGGCCGTGAGGGACCGGTACGGGCCGACGGCCGTAAGGGCCCCGTCAAGGCTGGAAGCGCCGACGTAAGAGAGGCGTCAACGGCGACCGAATCCGGCCACAGGCGCGGTTGTCTCTAACTGTCCGAGTCAACCGAACCTCACCTCAGGAGTTAGCGATGGCCGATCTGGCCTTCGTCGTCACCACGATCGCGGTGTTCGCGCTGGTGGCCCTCGTCGCCAAGGGGGTGACGAAGCTGTGACCGCCGAGAACGTCGTCGGCCTGATCGTGGCCGTCGCCCTGCTGGGCTATCTCGTCCTCGCCCTGATCTTCCCGGAGAGGTTCTGAGACCGGCCATGGGTTCCGTACTCGCAGGTGTGCTCCAGCTCATCGCCCTCATCGGCGCGCTGGCGCTCGTCCACGTCCCCGTCGGCACGTACATGGCCCGGGTCTACTCCTCCACCAAGCACCTCAGGGTGGAGAAGTGGATCTACAAGGGCATCGGTGCCGACCCTGACGCGGAGATGACCTGGCCCGCCTATCTGCGCGGTGTCCTGGCCTTCTCCGCGGTCAGTGTCCTGTTCCTCTACCTGCTCCAGCGACTCCAGGGCGTGCTGCCCGGCTCACTGCACTTCTCCTCGGTCGACCCGGCGCAGTCGTTCAACACGGCCGTCTCGTTCGTGACGAACACGAACTGGCAGTCGTACTACGGCGAGCAGACCATGGGGCACGTCGTGCAGACCGCCGGTCTGGCCGTGCAGAACTTCCTCTCCGCCGCCGTCGGCATGGCGGTCGCGGTCGCGCTCGTGCGCGGCTTCGCCCGCTCGCGCACCGGTGAACTCGGCAACTTCTGGACCGACCTGGTCCGCGGAACGCTGCGCATCCTGCTGCCGCTGTCCGTCGTCGCCGCTCTCGTCCTCGTGGCGTGCGGCGCCATCCAGAACTTCTCCGGCATCCACGAGGTCGGCCAGTTCATGGGCGGCTCGCAGCAGTGGAACGGTGGCGCGGTGGCCTCCCAGGAGGCCATCAAGGAGCTCGGCACCAACGGCGGCGGCTACTTCAACGCCAACAGCGCCCACCCCTTCGAGAACCCGACCCCGTTCACGAACCTCTTCGAGATCTTCCTGATCCTGGTGATCCCGTTCTCCCTCACCCGGACCTTCGGCGTGATGGTCGGCTCGGTGAAGCAGGGCTACGCGATCCTCGCCACGATGGTCACCATCTGGCTGGGCTTCACGGCTCTGATGATGTGGACCGAGTTCGCCCACCACGGCCCCGCGCTCCAGGCGGCGGGCAGTGCGCTGGAGGGCAAGGAGACCCGGTTCGGCGTCGGCGGCTCGTCGATCTTCGCGGTGGCCACGACCCTGACCTCGACCGGCGCGGTGGACTCCTTCCACTCCTCCTTCACCGGGCTCGGCGGCGGCATCACCATGCTCGGCATGATGCTGGGCGAGATCACGCCCGGCGGCACCGGATCCGGCCTCTACGGCATCCTGATCATGGCGGTGATCGCGGTGTTCATCGCCGGCCTGATGGTGGGCCGCACTCCCGAGTACCTGGGCAAGAAGATCGGCGGCCGCGAGATGAAACTCGCGGCCTGCTACATCCTCATCACCCCGGCGCTGGTCCTGGTCTTCACCGCCGCCTCCATGGCGCTGCCGACCCCGCCGCACTCGATGCTCAACTCCGGCGCGCACGGGTTCTCCGAGGTGCTGTACGCCTTCACCTCGGCGTCGAACAACAACGGCTCGGCCTTCGCCGGTCTGAACGCGAACACCGACTGGTACAACACCATGACCGGGCTCGCGATGCTGCTGGGCCGCTTCCTGCCCATGATCTTCGTCCTGGCGCTGGCCGGTTCGCTCGCCGGGCAGCGGCCCGTCCCGGTGACCGCGGGCACCCTGCGCACGGAGAAGCCGCTGTTCACCGGTCTGCTGGTGGGCGCGATCCTGATCGTCACCGGCCTGACCTACTTCCCGGCCCTCGCCCTGGGCCCGCTGGCCGAGGGGCTGGCGTGATGACGACCCGCACAGAGAACTCAGAGGACTCCATGTCCACAGTCACACCCACCCGGGCGCCGCACAGTGACGTCCCCACAGGGCACAAGTCTGCCGAGGGCCGTGTCGGAGCGGGCCTGTTCGATCCCCAGCAGCTCATCCGGTCACTGCCGGAGGCCTTCCGCAAGCTCGACCCGCGGGTGATGGTCAAGTCTCCCGTCATGTTCGTCGTCTGGATCGGGTCGGTCCTGACCACCGCCTTCTCCTTCCAGCACCCGGGCCAGTGGTTCGGCTGGGCGATCAGCGCCTGGCTGTGGCTCACCGTCGTGTTCGCCAACCTCGCGGAGGCGGTGGCCGAGGGGCGCGGCAAGGCGCAGGCGGACACCCTGCGCAAGGCCAAGACCGACACGGTCGCCCGCCGGCTGCTGACGGACGGCTCCGGTTCCGAGGAACAGGTGCCGGGCACCGCGCTCACGATCGGCGACCTGGTCGTCTGCGAGGCGGGTGACGTCATCCCCGGCGACGGCGATGTCGTCGAAGGTGTCGCGTCCGTCGACGAGTCGGCCATCACCGGCGAGTCGGCCCCGGTCATCCGGGAGTCCGGCGGCGACCGCTCGGCCGTCACCGGCGGCACGAAGGTCCTCTCCGACCGGATCGTCATCAAGATCACGACGAAGCCCGGAGAGACCTTCATCGACCGGATGATCAACCTGGTCGAGGGCGCGGCCCGGCAGAAGACGCCCAACGAGATCGCGCTGAACATCCTGCTGGCCTCACTGACGATCGTCTTCCTGCTGGCCTGCGCCACCCTGCCGCCGTTCGCCGACTACGCGGGCACACACCTTTCGATGGTCGTCCTGGTGGCCCTGCTGGTCTGTCTGATCCCGACCACCATCGGCGCCCTGCTCTCCGCGATCGGCATCGCCGGCATGGACCGCCTCGTACAGCGCAACGTGCTCGCGATGTCCGGGCGGGCCGTCGAGGCCGCCGGTGACGTCTCGACGCTGCTGCTGGACAAGACCGGCACGATCACGCTCGGCAACCGGCAGGCCGCCGAGTTCGTCCCGGTGACCTGCGCCACCGAGGCCGAGGTCGCCGACGCGGCCCAGCTCTCCTCGCTGGCCGACGAGACCCCCGAGGGCCGCTCCATCGTCGTACTGGCGAAGGAGAAGTACGGGCTGCGCGAGCGCCACCAGGGCGAGCTCTCCGGCGCCGAGTGGATCGCCTTCACCGCCCAGACCCGGATGTCCGGCGTCGACGTCGACGGACGCAGGATCCGCAAGGGCGCGGCCGGTTCGGTCACCGCCTGGGTCCAGGAGCGCGGCGGCGAGGTGCCGGCCGATGCCGACACCCTCTCCGGCCGGATCTCCGCGGCGGGCGGTACTCCGCTGCTGGTGGCCGTCGAGGACACCGACGGCGCCCGGATTCTCGGGGTGATCCACCTCAAGGACGTCGTCAAGGACGGTATGCGCGAGCGGTTCGACGAACTGCGCCGCATGGGCATCAAGACCGTCATGATCACGGGCGACAACCCGCTGACCGCCAAGGCCATCGCGGAGGAGGCGGGCGTGGACGACTTCCTCGCCGAGGCCACTCCCGAGGACAAGATGGCGCTGATCAAGCGGGAACAGGCCGGCGGCAAGCTCGTCGCGATGACCGGCGACGGCACCAACGACGCCCCCGCGCTCGCCCAGGCCGACGTCGGCGTGGCCATGAACACCGGGACCTCGGCCGCCAAGGAGGCCGGGAACATGGTGGACCTGGACTCCAACCCCACCAAGCTCATCGAGATCGTCGAGATCGGCAAGCAACTCCTCATCACCCGGGGCGCGTTGACGACGTTCTCCATCGCCAACGACGTCGCCAAGTACTTCGCGATCATCCCGGCGCTGTTCGCCGCGGTCTACCCGGGCCTGGACAAGCTCAACATCATGCACCTGTCCTCGCCCGACTCCGCGATCCTCTCCGCCGTCATCTTCAACGCGCTGATCATCATCGCGCTGGTCCCGCTCTCCCTGAAGGGCGTGCGCTACCGCCCGATGAGCGCCGACAGGATGCTCCGCCGCAACCTCACGATCTACGGCCTCGGCGGCCTGATCGCCCCGTTCGTCGGCATCAAGCTCATCGACCTGCTCATCTCCCTCATCCCCGGGATCGGCTGACCGCCATGAACAACCTCGCAACCAACACCGCACGGCTGCTCGGGGCGGGCCTGCGCGCCCTCCTCGTGCTGACCCTGGTGACGGGCGTCATCTACCCGCTGGTGGTGACCGGCATCGCGCAGGGGCTGTTCGGCGACAAGGCCAACGGCTCCGAGATCAAGGCGGACGGCAGGGTCGTCGGCTCCTCCCTCATCGGGCAGTCGTACGACCTGCCGCCGAAGAAGGGCCAGGAGACCCCCGACCCGGACCTGAAGTGGTTCCAGGGCCGCCCGGCGAACGGACTCGGCGGCAACAGCATCAACACCCGGTACAAGCTGATCCTGTCCGGTGCCACCAACCTCGCCGCCGACAACAAGGTCCTCGTCCAGCAGGTCGAGGACGCCAGGGCCGCCGTCGTCAAGGACAACTCGGTGCCCGGCTACACGGTCAGGCCCTCGGACGTCCCCGCGGACGCGGTCACCTCCTCCGGCTCCGGCCTGGACCCGGCCATCTCCCCGCGGTACGCCGAACTCCAGGCACACCGGGTCGCCTTGAAGAACGGGCTGCCCGTCGAAGCGGTGCAGAAGCTGGTCCAGGAGCAGACCCAGGGCCGCACCCTCGGCTTCATCGGCGAGCCGCAGGTGAACGTCCTGAAGCTCAACATCGCGCTCAAGGACCTGCTCGCGAAGAACTGACCCGCCTTACGCCTGACGCATGACGTGACGGGAGTTGACACCTCAGGGTGTCAACTCCCGTCGGCATGAACGGAGAAGCGCCGTGCCGACGGCGCCGGAGCGCGGCGGGCCGAAGCAGCCAGGACCGCCGGCCCCGGTCACCGCCCGACGACCTCAGGCCTCGGGCGGCACACCTTCGCATTCCCGTTCCAGGTCACCGGTGTCCAGGCGCAGCCGCAGGGTGTTGCGGCGGCGCGCCGCCGTCAGCGCCGCCCGCAGCGGAGAGGGAGGGACGGCGAGAACGGGGCAGACGGCGTGCGCGAGGCAGTGGCGGCTGACCGACGGCCACAGCGCACGGTGCAGCCGGCCCCGCGCTCCGGCGCCGACGACGAGGAGGTCGCCGTCCCGGGCGGCGAGCCGCACCAGCGCCGGTCCGGGGGCGCCCCGGACGACGAGCGCGCTTCCGGGCAGCCCGGTGCCGGGGCCGCCGAACACGTCACACAGCGCTGCGAAGAGCCGTTCCCGCGCGAGCCGCTCCCACTCCTGGCCCGTGGCGGCCGTGGCCGGGAAGCGACGGGCGGCGCCACCCTCCACAGGCTCCCAGGTGACCACCGGCCAGAGTTCCGCGCCCCGCAGCCGGGCCTCGTCGGCAGCCCGGCCCAGGACGGTCAGGCAACCCGGGGAGCCACCCACGCCGACGACGACGCGAGCGGCTGGGGGCATGGAGGACGGGGACATCGCCTTCACCTTCCGCACAGGCCGACCGTGGGTCCAGGTCGGCGACTCTTCGTGGAACCGCCCTCCATCTCACGTCCGTTCCCTGGCCCTCGACAGTCCGCGTACCGGTTCTTGGCGCCTCTCTGACGGTCCTCACGACACCCTCCCGCCGGCACTGTCAGCGTCCCGTCAAGGACGCCCCGATCCTCGTCAGCGTCCCGTCAGGACCGGTCCGCCGGCCGGGGGTCCCGGGCATAACGTCGACAGCGAACCCCGGACCGCCTCCCCGCGTCCGGGATCCCCGACACCAGAACCCACGCTCCCTGCCCCTCGGGAGGCACCCCATGGCAGAACAGCTTCACGGCGAAGACCCCGAACCCGCCGATCGGTTCCCGGCCGGACCCTTGTACGTACCGGTCCGGCCGGGACCCTCCGGCTGTGCGGCCCGGCTCTTTCGCACCCCGCTCGGCGTCCGCACGGCCGTCGGTTTCACCTCCGAGGGCCGCCTCACCGCCACCCTCGGGTCCGGCCAGGCGTGGGCCAGACTCGCCGAGACCGCGCTGCGCGCCCTGACCGCACCGCTCGGCGTCACCACACTCACCGTCGACCCGCAGTTCACCGCCCCGGCGCCCGCACGGATCACCCTGCCCGTCCCGGGCACACCGGCGACCCCCGTCCCACCGGTCGGCTCCGCCGACCACGAGATGCCCGCGCTGCGGATCGCCTGAGAGGGGCAGCCACGATGACCACGGTTCACGAACCCACCACCGCGACCGACGCGGCCACCACCGCGGAGGGCCTGTCGGTGTGGCCCGCCTCCACCACCGAGACAGCGCAAGGCCACCTCGCCGTCAGCGGTGTGCCGCTCGCCGAGGTCGCCGACCGCTTCGGCACACCCGTCTACGTCCTGGACGAGGCCGAGGTCCGCGACCGCTGCCGTACCTACCGGGACGCCTTCCCCGACGCGGAAGTCCTCTACGCGGCCAAGGCGTTCCTGTGCCGCGCCATGGCCCACTGGGTGGACGAGGAGGGCTTCGGCCTCGACGTCTGCTCCGCAGGCGAACTCGAACTCGCCGTCACCACCGGCTTTCCGCCCGAGCGGATCGTCCTGCACGGCAACGCCAAGTCCCCCCACGACCTCGGCACCGCGCTGCGCCTGGGCGTCGGCCGCATCGTCATCGACAGCCCCTCCGAGATCGCCCGGCTGGCCGCCGCCGTCGGCCCGGACGGCCACCAGAAGGTGATGGTCCGGGTGGTGCCCGGCATCAGCGCGGGCGGTCACGGGAAGATCCGCACCGGCACCGACGACCAGAAGTTCGGCCTGTCCATCACCGACGGCTACGCGGCGCACGCCATCACCCGCGTACTCGACCAGCCGCAGCTCGAACTCACCGGCCTGCACTGCCACTTGGGCTCACAGATCACCAGTGTCACTCCATACCTGGTCGCCGTGCGCCGCATGGTCGGCCTCATGAGCCGGCTGCACCGGCAGCACGGCCTGGTCCTGCCCGAGATCGACCTCGGCGGCGGCCACGGCATCGCCTACCGCCCCGGCGAACCGGCCCTGGACCTCACCACGCTGGCCCGCAAGGTACGTACCGAACTCACCGCCGCCTGCGCCGCGGCCGGCCTCCCCGTCCCCCGTCTGGTCATCGAACCGGGGCGGGCCGTCGCCGGACCGGCGGGCATTGCCGTCTACCGCGTCCTGTCCGTCAAGCACACCGGCGGGCACGTGTTCGTGGCCGTCGACGGCGGGATGAGCGACAACCCGCGCCCCGCCCTCTACGGCGTCCGCTACGCCCCCCGCCTGATCGGCCGGCACAGCACCGCCGACCCCGCCCGGGTGACCGTGGTGGGCAGGCACTGCGAAGCCGGCGACATCCTCGCGGCCGACGCGGACCTCCCCGCCGACGTACGTCCCGGCGACCTCGTCGCCGTTCCCGTGGCCGGCGCCTACCACCTGTCCATGGCCTCCGGCTACAACCTGGTCGGCCGCCCGCCCGTGGTCGCCGTCCGCGACGGACAGGCCCGCCTGCTGGTGCGCCGGGAGTCCCTGGAGGACATCCGCCGCCGCGACGTCGGCCTGTGACCGGACCCTCGATCTCCCGGGCGGGCCGGCCATCCCTCCCTCGCCGGCCGGCCCGCCCGGGATCCGCCCCTACACGTCGATCTGAGAACCCATGATGACCGTACGGTCCCGGGGGAGGCCGAAGTATTCGGCGGCGTCCGCGGTGATGTACGAGGTGGCGATGAACAGCCGCTTGCGCCAGAGCGCCATCGTCGGTGCCTTGCCCGGGCGGAGCTCGATCGTCGACAGGAAGTACGACGTCCGGTCCAGCTGGAGCGGCCCTTCGGTCCGGGCCGGATCGAGCATCGCCAGGGTGCCGGGCACCTCCGGCGTCTCCATGTATCCGAACCGGGCGGTGACGTGGATGATCCCGTCGTCGGTGTAGCCGAGATCGTCCACGACGAGCCGCTGGTCGGCCGGGACGCGAGGCACCGGCTCGGTCTCGATGGCCAGCAGCACGACCTGCTCGTGCCGTACGTGGTTGTGCTCGACATTGGCCCGCATGGCCAGCGGCGTGGTCTGCTTGCCCCGGTTGAGGAAGACGGCCGTTCCCGGGACGCGCAGTGTCGGCAGCTCACCGCTGCGCAGAGAATCGATGAACTCGGGCAGAGCCCCCTCGTCCCGTACCCGTGCCGCGGTGACGATCGCGCGTCCGCGCTGCCAGGTGGTCATGACGGTGAACACGGTGAGGCCGATCAGCAGCGGCAGCCAGGCGCCGTGCACCAGTTTCGTCAGGTTGGCCGCCACGAAGAGCAGGTCCACGAAGAGCAGCACGCTCGCGCCGACCGTGACCAGCCACAGAGGTGTACCCCACTTGGCACGGGCGACATAGAAGAACAGAAGCGTGGTGATCGTGATGGTGCCGGTCACCGCCATGCCGAACGCGAACGCCAGGGCCGTGGAACTGCGGAAGGCGAAGACCAGGGTGAGGACCGAGACCATGAGCAGCCAGTTGATCCAGGGAACGTAGATCTGACCGATCGTGGACTCGGAGGTGTGCGCGATGCGCAGCCTCGGCAGGTAACCGAGCTTGGCGGCCTGGGAGGTGACGGAGAACGCGCCGGTGATCACCGCCTGCGAGGCGATCACCGTGGCCGCCGTCGCCAGCAGGACCATCGGCCACCTGCCCCAGTGGGGCACGAGCAGGAAGAAGGGGCTGCTGATGTTGCGGGGGTCCGCCAGGATCAGCGCGCCCTGGCCGAAGTAGCTCAGGACGCAGGCGGGGAAGACGAGGAACATCCAGCCGCGCGTGATGGCCCGGCGGCCGAAGTGCCCCATGTCCGCGTAGAGCGCTTCCGCGCCGGTGACCGAGAGCACGACCGCGGCGAGTGCGAAGAACGCGGTGCCGAAATGGCCGAACAGGAAACCCAGGGCGTACGTGGGCGACAGCGCCCTCAGGATCGACGGGTGGTCGACGATGCCGTCCACGCCGCAGGCGCCGATGACCACGAACCAGGTGACCATCACCGGCCCGAACACCCGGCCCACCGCCGCGGTCCCCCTGCGCTGCACCAGGAACAGCACGACGATGATGACCGCGGTGATCGGCACGACCGCGCTCTCCAGCGAGGGCTGGACGACCTTGAGCCCCTCGACCGCGGAGAGCACCGAGATCGCCGGGGTGATCATGCTGTCGCCGAAGAACAGCGAGGCGCCGAAGACGCCGAGCGCGGCCAGCACGCCCGTGATCCGCCGCCCACGCTGGGAACCCCACCGCTGGACTAGCGTGATCAGCGCCATGATGCCGCCCTCACCGTCGTTGTCGGCACGCATCGCCAACAGCACATAGGTGACGGTCACGATGGTCATCACCGACCAGAACACGAGGGACACGACGCCGTACACATTGTCCGTGCTGACGGGGACCGGATGCGGATCGCCCGGGTCGAACACGGTTTGCAGGGTGTAGATCGGGCTGGTCCCGATGTCGCCGAAGACCACGCCGAGAGCACCGATCACCACCGCGAGGCGCACCGTGTCGTGCGCGTTCGGACCGTGTCCCTCCGCCCGCCCCGTCGCCGCTCCGCCGCCCGACGCGGCCCCGTTCCGGGGATCGGGCATGGCGTGCTCCTCTGCTCGGACCACCGCCCTTCGGACGAGGTGTGCCGACGGGCGCCTTCCGCCGCGACGATACCGATCACGCGCACCATCGCTTGTAGCGCACGCCGGGTCGTTCCGGTCGGGTCTCACCACCGCCCGGATGCCCCCGTCGACCGGGCCGCACTCCGCGCGAACCCGATGGTTCCGGCCGGCCGGCTCGGACCGTGACCTGCCCGCCTTCGGTGGTGGCGCGGTGCGGACGGCGGGAGCGTGCGTGCGGTCAGGGGTGATGCGTGGTCAGGGGTGGTCGTGCCAGGCGACCGCCGTGATGTGCCAGCCGTGTGGGGTGCGGACGTACTGAAGGGTCTTGGTCCCTCCGCCTTCGAAGGGTTCGCCGTCCAGGATCCCGGACTTGCGGTACTCGCTGGTCCGGGAGGCGATGTCGCCGGTGATCCGTGTCTGTTCGGCGGTCTCCCATTCGGAGAACTCGACGAGGCGGCCGTCGGCCAGCAGTTGTCGTCGCGGTTCGATGAACGCCTCGACGGTGTATACGGTGAAGTCCGGACCGGTCTTGACGACCACACCGCCGGGAAGCATGAGGTGGCGGATCCGGTCCACGTCGGCGGGCTCGCCGCCCCGGTTGTCGAAAGCGCCGAAGAACCGGGCGGTCAGTGCGTCTATCTCGGTCTTGGACATGGCGCGACCGTAACAGGGGGTCAGTCGGTGGGGGTCGCCACGATCAGGCTGTGGAAGGCAGGGACGCCGTTCTGCATGGCGGTCACATGGAGTGCCGTCTCCTCCGTGGCGTCGTACCGGGGGAGCGGGGTGGCGGTGATGGTGCAGGGGGTGTGGAGTTCCACGGGGTGATGGAAGGTGCTGCGTATCTCGATGGGGAGGATCCGGTAGGGGGTGCTGACCGCTTGGGCGGCCTGGCGGGCGGCTTCCAGGAGCAGCATGGCGGGGATGTGGTCCGTGGGGGCGTCGGGCAGCGCCGGGTGGGTGGGGTCGATCCGCAGCTGCCAGGAGTGGCCGCCCTGTCCGGAGCCCGCGGCGGGGACGCCGAGTATCACGTCCCTCGTGTTCCGGCGCCCCACGACGGGTGGGGGGAGGGCTCGGGGCAGGAGTGCCGGGCCCGACGGCAGGCCGGGGCGGACTTCGTGCGGGTGGGTGTGGGCGGCGGGTGGGACGCTCCGGATGCTGATGCGGCCGGCGCCGATGAACGTGTCGTTGTCGCGCAGGAGTTCGGCCTCCATGGTCATGGCCGTCACACCTCCCGCACCGGGGGCCCCGCCGGTGTCCCTCCCTGTTTCCGGGGTCGGCGTGCGGGCGATCTCCAGCTGGATTCGAGTCGGCCGGCGGTAGGTCAGGAGGGCGGCCGGGGCGACCTCGATGTCGAGTTCACTGACCGCCCATCGGTGGCCGCGGGGAGTCCTGCCGTAGGTACGGCCGACCAGCAGAGACGCCTGTCTCAGTGACGCCGCCGCCAGCAGTGGGTCGTACCAGGTATCGGCGATCGGCGTGTAGAAGGCGTGCCCCTGGGGCCATTGGGCGCCGAGGACGAAGGTGTCGGCGCCCGTCTGCCGCCAGTCGGTGATCAGTACGCCGCTGATCGCGCTGCGGTCGGCGAGGCGGCGGCGTGCGGTACGGAGGTCGGCGTGCCCGCCAGGGCGGGCGGTGTGGTCCGGGGCCGGGAGAGCGGGTGGGGGATCGGTGAGGGACACGCGGGTCTGCCCTTCGTGTGGCGGGCGGTGGGGCGGGTGCCGAGGGCCGAGGGTCAGGCGATCAGTTCGGCGAAGCGTCCGGCGTGGAAGACCAGGGGGCCCTGGCTGTCGGTGATGGCGCCTTCGAGGGCGTCGGCGATGACGAGTTCGTGGTCGCCGGCCTGGTGCAGCGCGGTGATGCGGCAGTCCAGCCAGGCCAGGCCGTCCACGGGTATGGGGTGTCCGGCGTGCGTGGAGTCCCATGCGCCGTCGCCGAAACGGTCGACGCCCTTGGTGGCGAAGGTCCGGCACAACTGCGCGTGCTGTCCGCCCAGGATGGTGACCGCGAAGCTTCCCACCTCGCGGATCGCGGGCCATGTGGTCGACGTGGACGCCGCGCACAGTGCGATCAGTGGGGGATCGAGGGAGACGGAGGTGAAGGAGTTCACGGCCATGCCCACCGGACCGGCCGGTGTCTGCGCGGTGACCAGGACGACCCCGGTGGTGAACCGGCCCAGGATGTTGCGAAACGAACGCTGCTCCAGCATGTGTGCTCTCCCGCTGAAATACCGGCAAGACGCCGACGGACGAAGAAGACGGACGAAGAAGACGGACGAGGAAAAGGCGAAGAAGAAGGCGAAGGCGAAGGCGAAGGAGAAAGGGCTGGGGCCGGCGCGGGGACGGAGTACAGCCGCCCCCGCGCCGTGTCACCCTGTGCCGCCCGTGGTTCAGCGCTTGCCGGCGCGGGACGCGATGGCCCAGTCCACCGCTTCCTGCGGACGCGCCGCCGAGCCGGTGATCTGCGGGGACACATAGCGGGCCAGCAGCTCCAGGCTGCGGTTGGTCTTCTCGTACGAGGTCCAGTCGGCCACGTAGACCAGGAGCTTGCCGAAGCCGCCGGTGGCCTCCTGCATGCGCCGGATGCCCTGCACGACGTCCTCGACCGAACCGACGAGCGCGCCGCCGGCCTCGACCCGGGCTTCCAGCGCCCGCTCGCGCGGGGTGTCGGGGCTGATGACCTCGCGGCCGGCCGCCTTGCCGAAGTACTCGAACAGCCAGCGGTCATAGCCCTCGCGGACGTCGGCGAACGCCTCGTCGCGCGTCTCCGCGACATGGACCGGAAGCGCGATGCGCCAGTCCTCGCGGCGCAGGGTCTGCCCGTGCTCGTCCGCGGACTCCTCGGCGTACTTCCACTGCTGCGCCAGGCCTATGTGGTCCGGGGCGCCCGGCGTCATCAGCGCGAAGGGCAGCGCGAACGAGGTCATGCTCAGGCCGTACTTGCCGACCAGGCGCGGGCTGGAGGAAGAGGTGCCGCTGGTGGCCATGGCCACCTCGATGCCGTCCGGGCTGAAGCGGGGCAACTGAAGCTTGGCGTCCTGGAGTTCGTACCAGTCGGTCTTCTGCGTGATCCGGGAGTCGCCGTTGACGAGCTCCAGGACGGTCGGCAGGGCCTCGTCCAGGCGCCGGCGCTGGACGTCGGGCGCCAGGCCGAACATCTTCGCGTCGAAGGGGACGCCGGGGCCGACGCCGAGGATGTAGCGGCCGCGGCTGAGGTGGTCGAGGTGGACGGCCCGGCTGGCGACGTGGAAGGGGTGGTGCCCGGACAGCGGTACGACACCGTGCGCCAGCTTGATCTGGGCGGTGCGCTGCGAGGCCGCGGCGATCATCGTCTCGGGGGCGCCGACCAGGCCCCAGCCCAGGGTGTGGTGCTCGCCGAACCACGCCTCGTCGAAGTTCAGCCGGTCCGCGTGCTCGACCAGTTCGAGGTTGCGGCGGACGGCGAGGTGGGGGTCCTGGCCGGTCTCGTGGACGGGGGACAGGAAGAGACCGATACGGCTGTGCACAGCATTCCTCCGAGGAATATGAAGACGGATCTGATTCCGGAGCTGATTCCGGATGGGGTGTGGGGTCCGGCTGAGGAGGTGGGTGCGAGGACCCACGGAAGGCAGCCGGCCATGACTACGGGCTGCGGCTGCGGCTACGGCTGCGGGACGACCCGGTAGACGCTGTCCTTGAGGCCGCGGACCTTCTCGTACTCGGCGTCGAGCTGCGCCTCGTCGCGCGCCGTGAGATAGACGCGCATGGAACTCGTCAGCAGGTCGGTGGTGGGGCGGATCCGGGACCCGGGAGCCAGTTTCAGCGCCGCCAGGAACACGCTGTCGAGCGCGCGGATCTCCTCCACCGCCGCGGTGTCGACACTCTCGACGACACCGTCCTGTTCGGTGGGGGTGTTGTAGACGACGCCGGGTTGCAGCCGGGTGTAGACGCGGCCGCCGTACTCCCGGCGGAACTCCTCCGGCCCGACGTACGCCCGGGCGGCGAGCCCCGCCTGGTTGTGGCCCAGGCACACGTCGTGGAACCCGGCGTGGATGTTGCCGTTGAGGCGGGTGCCGATCTCGACGAGGGCCGGGCCCTGTTCGGTCATGATGACCTCGGCGTGCGCGGGGCCCCAGCGGACCTCGAGTGCGGCCAGCACCTGGTGTGCGTAGGCCACCAGCTCCGGCACGGGGCCGGCGTCGGGGGCCAGGAGGATGTCCCGGTTGTAGATGTTCTTGCCCGAGGGCAGCAGCGTCTTCTCGTACTGCCAGACACCGCAGGTGTAGTGCTCGCCGTCGCTGCTGACGGTGTCGACGATGTACTCGGTGCCCTTGAGGTAGGACTGCACCAGGATCTCGGTGTTGACCGTGCCGAAGATGTCCTTCGAGGCCAGCCCGGCGGTGGCCGCGGCCGTCACCTCTTCGGCGTTCTCGCAGATGTACACGCCGTCCGAGGCCGCCGAGCTGAGCGGTTTGACGACGACCGGGTACACGCCCCGCTTCTCGGCCCAGGCGGTCAGTTCCCGGACGTCGCCGCTCTTGAACTGGTCGGCACACCGCACACCGGCTCGCCGCAGCGCCTCGATCATCTCGTACTTGTCCCGGCGGGCCGCCGAGAGCCGGGTGCCGTTCGACGGCACCCCGAGTGCCTCGCTGAGGCGGTCCGCGAGCGGTACGGCACCTTCCTGGCCGGCGACCACACAGACCGGGTGGAGCGGGCGCAGCCGTTCCAGCAGCCTGCTCTCGTCGTCCTCGACGATGTTCTCCTCGTACGCGGACAGACCGGGTGCGAGCATCGTGGGGATGAGTTCGGGTGTGCTCTGTACATGGACGACCCGTGCACCGGTCTCGGTGAAGGCCGCGGGGTAGAAGTTTCCGGCGGAGTAGCCGTCGACCACCACGACGGTGGACCGCTGACTGCTGCTCTGGCTCATGCTCGTCCTTCTTCTGACGCGACGCGTGGCCGCTTGTCCACCTGGGGAGTGCTCCGGGCCTTTTGGCCGTCCGGGGGCTAGCTGCGGGGTGTCTCGGTGATGAAGCGGGCCAGGCGCGCGATGCCCTCGCGGATCGCCTCCGGCGCCAGGTTGCTGAAACCGAGCCGGATCTGGCGTTCGCCGCCGCCGTCGATGTGGAACATGCTCATCGGCGCCCAGCTGACGCCGTAGTCGCGGGCGCAGCGCTCCATCTCGCCCAGTCCGGCCTCGAAGCCCACCTCGACGGTGAGGAAGAAGCCGCCGCGCGGGGTGTTCCAGCGGACCTGGTGCTCGGCGTGGTGCTGGGGCGGGAAGTGTTCGGCGAGGCTGTCGAGGGTCACCTGGAGCCGTTCCAGGTAGACCGCGGCGAGCTCGCGGGTCGCCGGGCGCAGGGTGTGACCGCTCTCGGCGAGGATGCCGCCGACGACGGCCTGGGACAGGGAGGACGATCCGACACTGAACATGGCCTTGGCCCGGGACAGTTCCTGCGCCAGTGTGCGGGTGGTGCCGTCGGCGCCGGTGACCGGCTGGTCGGCCACGAGGTAGCCGAGGCGGGCGCCGGGGAAGGCCGACTTGGCGAACGAACCGAGGTAGACGACCCGGCCCGCGGTGTCCAGCGACTTGAGGGTCGGCATCGCCTCGCCGTCCCGCGCGAACAGCCCGTAGGGGTTGTCCTCCAGGATGATCAGGTCTTCCTCGGCCGCCACTTCCAGCAGCCGCCGGCGGGCCTGGAGCGGCAGCACGGTGCCGGAGGGGTTGGAGAAGTCGGGTACGAGGTAGACCGCGACCGGCCGCTTGCCACCGGCCCGCACGGCGCGCGCCGCGGCGGCCACAGCCTCGGGGTCCAGGCCGTCGGGGCCCTCGCCGATCCCCTCGACGGGGATGTCGAGCATCCGGGCCGCGCCGCGGATGCCGACGTAGGCGGGGGAGACGCTCAGCAGCACGTCGTCGGGTCCTGCGAACAGACCGCGCAGGGCGACCAGCGTGGCTTCCTGGAAGCCGTGCGTGATCATGATGGCCTCGGCGGGGACGTCGATGTCCTCGTCCTTGCGCAGCATCTGTGCCACGTCGTCCTGGATGAAGCCGTTCACCGGCCCGTACTGGAACAGCGTCCGGGTGATGCGCTGCTGCGGGACTCCGCGCTCCTGGAGGTGCTTGACGTAGCGGTCGATGTGGAACGAGAGGTCCGCCAGGTCGTGGTTCCCGTCGTACGGCGCTCCCGAGGAGAAGGAGAGGGCGTCGGGGAACTTCATGGCGGTCTCGCTGAGGATCCGCATCGAGTCCATCGCGGGATCGGCGATCGCGGCGTGCAGGGCCTCCTGACGCAGCGCCACCCAGCCGCTGTCCGCCGATGCCGATGCCGATGCCGATGCCGATACCGATGGCGCGGGCACGGCCGGCGATGCGGGGATTGTCGTGGTGCTCAAGGTCAGATCCTTCCTTCCGTGATCCAGCTGCCCTTGCCGGGCGACCACTGGCGGATACGGGTGGCGGCGACGATCCCGCCCTGTACGTACGGCTCGGCGTCCAGCACCTTCTGGAGCTCGGCCCGGTCCTCCACCTCGTAGAGCAGCAGGCCGGCGTTCTCGTCGGCCAGTGGGCCGCCCAGGAGCAGCACGCCGCTCCGGGCCAGGTGGTGGAGGTTCTCGGCGTGCGCCGGGTGCAGTCCCTGGCGTCCCGCGCGGTCCACGTTGTACTCGAATTCGACGACGAACTTCGCCACGGTTGTCTCCTTCTCGCTCTGTCCGGCTCTGCCGGAGTTCTCGGGCGGCCGGGTCTCACATGTAGAGGCCGCCGTTGACGTCGATCACCGCGCCGGTGGAGTAGCCGGCGCTCTCGGAGCACAGGTGCAGGACGCTGCCGACCGCTTCGGCGACCGTGCCCATGCGCCGCATCGGCAGCTTGGCGAGCACCGCCTGCTTCTGCTCCGGGTCGCGGCGCTCCCAGGCGCCGGCCACGCGGTCGGTCGCGATGGGCCCGTGGGCGACGACGTTGACCACGACCCCGGCCGGGGCGAGTTCGTAGGCCATCTGCTTGGTCATGCCGATCACGGCGGCCTTGGCGCCGACGTAGGCGGCGTTGTTGAAGTGGCTGTACGTGCGACCGCCGGCGGAGGCGAAGTTGACGATGCGTCCGTAGCCGTCCTGCGCCATCCGCGGGGCACACGCCTTGATCGCGACGAACGTGCTGACAACGTTTTCCAGGTGGGACTGACTGAAGTGCTCCTCGGTCAGGTCCGCGTACCCGATGACCCGGGTGTCTCCGCCCACCCCGTTGACCAGGATGGAGGGGGCGTGGCGGTCGACGATGTCGGCGAGCTGTGCCTCCGCGGCGGGGATGTCGGTGATGTCACCGACGACCACGTCGACCTTCGTCTGCCGGGCGAGTTCGGCGGCCAGGCGGTTGACGGCCTCCTCGTTCTTGTCGAAGAGGACGAGGGTGTGCCCTTCGCGGGCCAGGCCGCGCGCCACGTCCTGGAGGATTCCGCCCGCCGCGCCGATCAGGAGGGCGGTGCGCGAGGTCTGTACGGTCATGTCGATTCCCTGGGTTGGGTGGGGTGGGTGTGATGGGTCCGGGGTCGGGGAGCCGCTCCCGGCGCTGTCGCGGCCGCGTGTTCCGCCGGCGCCGCGGTGCTCTCGGGTGCCTCGGCGGGGGCCGGCGGCTGTGCAGTGGTGGCGGTGGTGGTGAAGCCGCGGAACCGGGGCAGGGACTTGAAGCCGGCGGCGGCGATCAGCCCGAGGAGGAGCAGGCCGATCCACAGGGACGGATATCCGTAGGCGTTCGCCACGGTGATCCCGATGGGACCGCCGATGACGAAGGCGGCGTTCCAGGCGAAGAAGTAGGAGCCCTGGTAGGTGCTGACGCGTCCTTCGGGGGCCCGGACCGCGATGAAGGTCGCCGACATGGGCGCCCACAGGACCTCGCCGAGCGTCCAGACGACGGTCGCCACGGTGAACACGGCGGTGTCGCTCGCCAGCGCGTTGAGGCCGAAGCCGATGGCCATCAGCGTGGCCGCCAGGACCAGGGGTGTCTCGTCGCCCATTTTCTTGACCGCCCTGGGGACCAGGGGGAGCAGGGCGATGGAGAGCACCGCGTTGATGGCCAGCACGATGCCGATGTCCTTGGGGCTCAGTCCCGAGCGGCGCATGTCCAGCGGCAGGGCCGAGTTGACCTGGAGATAGACGCAGGCCAGGAGGAAGACCAGGGTGAGGAAGGCGACCAGGACCGGTGAGCGGTAGGGCTCCGTGATGCTGCGGGCCGCGCGCCGCAGCGCCGACGACGTGTTCCGGTCGTGCTGCTCGGGGTGTGTCTCGTCGGCGGGAAGGGCGCCGACCAGGAGGGCGTAGAGGGCGCTGCCGGCGGCCCAGACGAGGAACAGTGCGGGCGGGTAGAAGGAGAGCAGGAATCCGGAGATGACCGGGCTCAGCGACATGCCCACGTTGAAGCCGACGAGGAAGAGGCTGTAGGCCTTCGAGAACTGCTCCGGCGGGACGATCTTGGCGATCAGTCCGGCGCCGGCCGGCCGGTCCACGGCGGACAGGAACCCGGTCGCCAGACAGAGCAGCCCGAGCGCGTACACATTGGTCGTCACGAGGAACAGCAGGGCCGTCACGGCCGCGAGCGGCTGGGCGGCGATGATCGTGCGCCGTGGTCCGATCAGATCGGCCACCGCCCCGCCCACCAGCCCGGAGGCGAGGATGCCGGCTCCGAACAGGCCGACCATGACGGGCGTGGTGCGCGAGTCGGCCAGATGGTCCTGCTGGAGGAAGAGGACGAGGAAGGCCGGGGCGAGGATGCCCAGCCGGCTGACGGTCTGCCCGCACCAGAGCAGCCAGAACGCCTTGGGAAGCGTCATGAGGTGCCGCCCCTTCGTGTGGTGGTGAGACTGCTGTAGGCGAAGGCGGCGGAGACCAGCGTCATGTGGTGATGCCATCCGGGGTAGGAGCGGCCCTCGAAGGCGCGCAGACCGAAGTCGTCCTCCAACTGCCGTACGGTGTCGGCGGTGTTGGCATGCAGGGCCGCGAGTTCGAGCAGCTCACCGGCGGGCCGGTTGACCAGGCTGGTGATCCATGTCCGCCCAGGGCGGCGGGTGTTCGGGTCCCGTTCCGCGAACACGCGGTGGACGGGCGGATGTCCGGCGGTGGACGACGGACGCGATCCGCCCGGATTCGGCTCCGGCAGCCGGACCAGTCCGGTCAGGACCTCCGCCACGCGTTCCCGGCCCTGCCGCGTCCGTACCGTCACGGGGTGCGGTGGGGCGGCTTCGCGGCGGGTGAGGACCTGCCGGGCCGTCAGGGACGTCGACCCCGCAGGGGGCATCGAGTTCATGGTGTTAAGGGGAGTCATGAGCGTCTTCGGGGCCATCGATGCTGTGGGGGATGTCGGGGTGGTGGCGCGGACCTGACGGGTCGGGACCGCCCGCACGGGCAGGCCGGCGGGCACCGCGACGACGAAGTGGCGACCCTGGGCGCTCAGTTCGCGCACGATCTCCCCGGCGTCCGCGTAGCCGTCGAGATCCGCGACCACCGGCACCTCGGCGAACTGCCCGTCCGTCGGCAGGCTCTCGACCAGGTCGAGGGTCTGCGCCTCGGGGGAACGGGGCCCGGCGCCCTCGGGTATGCGGGCCCGCCTGCGCAGCACCGGGTCGTTGGACCACGGGTCGGGCAGCAGCAGACGCCAGTCGACGGGTACGTCCTCGGTGTCCGTGGACAGGAAGGCGCCCACGCCCACCTGGCAGTTGAGGGTGCGGCCGGCCTGGGGCACGAAACGGCGGTGCACGCCGCAGGACCGGTCGCCCCGCTTGGGGACCACGGCCAGGCCGATGGTCCAGGCGCGGGGCGCGGTGTGCCGCTGGACCCAGCGGGTCAGCTCGGCACGCACCGGCTCCCACGCCCAGGGGCTGGCGTTGATGAACTGGTGCAGGGACTGGGGGGCCGTGCACGAGTCCGACACGGACGCCGCGAGCCGCCGCACGCTCTTCTTGCCCGGCGTGCTCAGGAGCCCCTCCATGTAGGCGTGCGCCCACCGCCGTTGGTCGGCTCGGGGCAACCGCCCGAAGAGCTCCTGCGTGAACGCGGAGACCGATGCCCGTGCCCGCGTGCCCGGCTTCGTCGCCATCGCCATCGCTCGTGTCCCTCCCGCTGGTCCTGCTGATCCCGGCCCGTGAACGGGGCCACGACAGAAAGAATAGAGAACGATCGCTTTGTTTTCGACTCCGGGGTCGGGACTGCCGGATACTTAGCGAAGTCCGCCCTCCGAGTGCGCCGTGAAAACACCGTCTGACCTGCGATGACATGGAACTGGTGCGGGAGGTCAGGCGATCGACTCCAGGGCGCGCGCCGCCAGCTCCGCCGCGATCCGCGGCGCGGAGAGCCCCCCGGACCCGAAGCCGGTCCCGGCCAACGAGCCCGCCGCCTCCGCGGAGTTGGGCATACCCAGCGACAGTGTCAGGGCTCCCTTGAAGCGGGACAGGTGCAGGAAGCCGAGCTGCCGGGGAGCCGTGGCCTGTACCGCCGCCCCGCATGCAACTCCGTACGCGGTTTCGTACGCGGTCTCGTGCGTGGTCCTGTACGCGGTCTCGCAGGTGGTTCTGTACGTGCCCCGCCCGTGCACGGTCTCGTACGGGCGGGGCACGGGCGGGGTCTCGTACGGGACGGGCGCGGGCAGGGTCTCGTACGCGGTGGCGGTGGCGGTGGCGGTGGCGGTGGCGGTTGTGGTGGTGGTCGCCGTGTACGGGGTGGTGGTGTAGCTGGTCACCAGGGCCGCGTGGTGGCCGAGCGCGGTGTCCACGCATCCCGCCTGCACGACCTGGAAGGCGAGCCCGCCGTCGGTGGCCGGCGCCTCGGCCTCCACCACGCGCCGGATACGGGCGTGATCCTGCCGGTTCGGGCGCCAGGCGGCGTCCGCCGCCCCCAGCGCCAGCCCGTAGGCGTGCGCACGCTCCGCCAGCGCGCCGCCGTTTCCGGCCCGTACGGTCGCCGGGACGAGGTTGACGAAGCAGCCCACCTCGGACACCCGGACATGCTCGGCGTACCGCTGCCGCACGGACACCGCCGTCAGCAGGGCCACCTCCTCCTGGCCCGCCGCCCGCGCACAGGCGTCGGCCAGTGCCGCCGCGAAGAACTGGTCCGTGGTGATGCGGTGCCGGCGGCACCACGCGGTCAGGCGGGCGCTCTGACGTGCGGTCAGCGACACCGGCGCCACGTTCCCCGCGGCGCCGGGCACCGCCACCGCACCCGCGGTCGGGGCCGCGCCCGGCGCTGTCGCTCCCCGGGTTCCGGGTCCCGTCGCGGGCGTGAGCGAACCCCTCGGGCCCGGTTGCGGGTGCGGCCCCGGGGGTGGGGGTGGCGGGGGCCGGTAGGTCAGCGCGTCCGCGTCGGGCGCGGGCTCCTGCCGGTGGCCGGGGTTGCCTCGGCCGGCCGGGCCCGGTCCGAGCAGGGCGTCCAGCAGCGCTCGCAGCAGCCTGGCGGTGGACGGGCCGTCGCACAGCGCCGGGTGACAGGTCAGCAGCAGATGGGTCGCGGCGGCGGCCCGATCGTGCCCGACCTCCAGCCGCCACAGTGGACCACCGGCGGGCAGGGCGTCCCCGGCTCGGACCGCGGTCTCTGCTCGTACGGCTCCGTCATGCTCGTGGCCGGGGAGGGGGGCGGGGGTGTCCGCCGTGTACGTCTCCTGCCGGAGCTGGTCCGGTGCGAGTCCGGGCACCTCGTGGAACCACAGGCTTCCGCCGTCCTCCACGATGCGCAGGGACAGTGCGTGAAGCCCGTGTGCCCACCGTGCGACGGCCTGTTCCACGGAGGCAGGGGAGAACACGGCGGCCACCGTCAGACGGGTGGTGGCCTGGATCTGCCCGCCCGTCAGCGCGTGCCGCCAGGCCCAGGCGGCCTCGGTCCCGCTGAGTCTGCGCAACGGCCCGCTCGGTGTCATCGGGGCTCTCCTTCGTGGATACCTCGGCCTTCAGGCCGGGCAGGGGGCGCCTCCCGCTCGCGCGAGGCGGTGTGGGTCGTCGACTGGGTTCCTCCCGGACGGGGCGACCGGCGGCGCGGCGGGAAACCCCGCCGCGCGAGCCAGAGGAATCCCGTCCCCCTCCTTCGGGAAGGGCAGGACGTCACCCCGTGGCTCCCGCCGCGACCGGCCGTGCCGTCCTGGGGGCGGGCCAGGCGACCGTGTTCGTCAGACTGACGCCATGGCTGTCGAAGTCGAGCGTGACGCGGTCGCGATCGGCCATCGTGAACCCGCCGTGGAAACTGCTCCGGTCGGCGCCGAGGTACACGTAGTGCACGCGCCCCGGGTGCAGCAGCGCCCGGTGGGCGAACAGCCCGGACATCATGTCCTCCAGTCCGAAGTGCAGCGCCTTGGTCCCGGTGGTGAAACCGCCCTCCCAGACCCGCGCGCCGTCGCGCTCGATCGTCACCCGGCCGGTCACCGACAGGGGCGGCTCGTCCAGGAACAGCCAGGGCGTCACGCCGGCGTCGCAGAGCTTCGCGTACGACAGATGCCCGGCGTGGGCCCGGAACCTGCCGATGTCGGTGAGGTCGTTGCCGAAGGTGTAGCCGACGTAACGAGGGCTGCCGTGCTCGTCGGTGACGTACACCAGCACCACCTCCGCCTCCTCGCACAGCGCGACGGCGCCCGGCGGCACGGACAGCGTCTCGCCGGAGACCTTCAGTACGTCCCCGAGGCCCTTGACGAACCAGTTGGGCTGGGATTGCGTGGCGGAGTCGACCTTGACGTTGTGGGTCTGCATGAAGCCGCTGACCATCGCGTCCCCGACGGACGTGGGCAGCAGCGGGGGCCGCGGTACGAGGCTGTCGCGATCGGCGGCGGGGACCACCACCCGCGGGCGGTCCGCGGTGAGCGCCGTCCGCAGTGCGTGGCCGTCACCGCCCGCCGCCGCGACCGCGGCGACGACCGAGGCGCCCAGGTCCTCGCCGGGGCGGACCGGGTGAAGCGTGACCGCCTCGCCGTCCGCGGGCAGGCCGAGGCCGAAGTGGCGCTCGCCCTGGTAGGCGCACTCGAAGAACACGTTCATGGCAGGAAACTCCTTGGATGGTTGGGGGACTTCAGGGTCTGACTGTCCGGGCCTGACGGTCGGGTGTGGCTGTCCGGACCTGACCGTCGGGTGTGGTTGTCGGGCGCGGTGTTCAGAGCGAGGCGTGGGCGGCCGGTCGCTGGGCGGCCACGGGCTGCCAGGGGCCGCTCTCCTCCGGCAGGACGAGTACCGCCCACGGCTCCGCCGCTTCGTTCAAGGTGAGGCCGAAGCCGGAACCCGGCGCGGGGGAGAGGGTGTTGGCGCGGCGGTCGACGACCGGGCGCGGCGAGACGATCATCTCGGGGAAGAAGCGATCGCTCTGGCCCGCCTCGACGGTCAGCGCGTCACGGTGGCAGAAGGCCAACGCCCGGCTCGCGTTGATCAACGGGCCCACCTCGGCCACCTGGACGCCGATCTGGAACGCGATGCCGTGACGGCGGGCGTGCTCGATGAGGCGGCCCGCGCGCAACGGCCCGCCGTTCTTGGCGACCCGGATGTTGAAGGCGTCGCACGCCTCCGCCTCGACCGCGGTCCGGGCGTCCTCAAGGGTGCACAGGGACTCGTCCAGCATGATCTTCAGCCCGGCCCGGCGGCGCAGGGCGCCCAGGGCGGCCCAGGAGCCCTTGGGCAGCGGCTCCTCGACGTAGTCCGCGCCGGCGTCGCGCAGTCGCCACGCGTGGGAGAGCGCGGTGGCCTCGGTCCAGCTCATGTTCGCGTCCACCATGACCGGCACACCGTCACCCACGTGCGCGCGCACGGCCCGGACACTGCGGGCGTCACGCTCGATGTCGTCGGAGGCCTTGATCTTGACGAAGTGGAACGGGCCACGGGTGGCCAGGAACTCCTCGACGGTGATGCTCAGGTCCAGCACCTGCGAGACGGGCAACTCGGCCCCGGCGGAAGCGCTGGAAGCGGCGGGTGCGCCGGGTGTGCCGTATGCGCCGGGTGTGGCGGCACTGCCTCGTGTCGCAGCCGGCGTCGGCCCGGCGCCGATCAGCTCCGTCGCGCCCAGCCCCAGCCGTCGGCCGAGCAGGTCCAGGACCGCCGTCTCCAGGAGGCACAGCAGGTTGTTCCGGCCAGTGATCCGGAAGACCTCCGTGAACCTCTCGCGCCGGATCCGCTCCAGGAGTTCGGCCGGCGGCTCGCCGCGCAGCAGCGTGAAGACACGCTCCAGGGGGGTCCGGCGCAGCGCCTCCAGGACGGACTCGCCGCTCTCGCCGGTCACGTACGGGCGCGGCGCGCATTCGCCGATCCCACTGGTGCCGTCGCAGGTGAGCCGCAGTACGAGGCTGTCGGAGGCGGCTCGGCGCGCCGCGGGATGGTCGAAGCGGGTGTGCATGGGCAGGCGCACCCGGTAGAGCACCGCGGCGCTCTCGGCGGCGCTCCCGGCCGTGGTCCTGTCCGCGTGCCCAGCCGCGTTCTCAGCCGCCATGCCAGCCATATCAGCCATGCCAGCCATGTCAGCCATTGCGGTCGAGCCCCTGGAGCAGGGTGTGCGTCGACGTCCAGTCGACCAGGTCCGCGCCGGCGCCGGTGAAGAAGAGGTAGTGCCTGTCGGTGGGCAGCTTCATGATCGTCCCGCGGTCCGGTGCCAGCGCGGCGAACACCTGGTGGGCGCTGTCGAGGTCGACGATCGGGTCGCTCATGCCCGACACGAAGGTGGCAGGGACCGCCGGGAGCGTCCGCGCGCCCGGTGCCAGATAGCGCCGCTCAAGTTCCAGCAGCACGGCCCGCGAGCGACGGGTGATCAGACGTACGGCGAGGTCGTCGTGGTCGATGAACTGCTGGTACTTGGGGTCGTCGGTGAAGTCCTGCGACCTCAGGCCCGCGTCCCACGGCTCGGTGCCGGACTCTGCGGCCAGCGCCCTCCGTTCGTCCTCGCCGAGCGTGGCGTGCATCCGCCCGAGCCAGGCGGAGCAGAACACGGCGGCGTCGTAGCGGGTGGTGAAGTCCGGGTGGTGCATGAGGGCGGCCAGGAAGGAGCCGCCCAGGCAGTGCCCGAACAGCGACAGCGGTACGTCGTCGCCGATCATTTCCCGTACCTGGGCCACCGCGGCGATGTAGTCGCCGAGCAGCGTCTCGGCCTCGGGCAGGTCCCCGCGCTCGCCGGGGCTGATCCCGCTGCCGCGCCGGTCAAGCACGAAGAAGGCGATGTCGTTGTCGGCGAACCGGGGGCCGACCTCCCACATCCAGCCGGCGTGGCTCTGGAGGCCGTGGAAGTAGAAGACGGCGCCCTTGATCCGCTGCGGGTGCTGGGGCCGCCACAGATGCAGGGCGAGGTCGACGCCGCCGGAGGGCAGGTCGATTATCTCGCGGCGGGTGTTCTGCGGGGGCCTCTTGGTCTCGATCATGTCGTTGTTCTCCTCAGCGTGCGTAGTGGCCCGCGGCGGCGACCGCGGAGATGGTGACCGGCGTGGCGGTGACGGTGACCGGCCTGTCGAGACCCTTGATCCCGTTGATCTCGTCGATCCCGTCGATGCCGGTCATGAACTCGACGTTCTGTTGGAACGGCTTGTACTTGTACTGGGTGGCGTTGCCCGCCTGCCGTCGGGATTCGGCGTACGCGGTGATCGCGTCGAACGGCACGGTGCGCACGTGGAGCGGCCCGAGCCGGCCGCTGTCCCTCTTGGAGGCGTACTCGATGTTGACCTCGCACAGCTCCCGGTCCACGGCCTCGGACAGGGCCCGGTCGAGGTCACGGCCCGGGACGGGGACCTCGGCGGCTACGACGTAGTAGGGCGGCTCCGCCCACTGCGGCCCGCACATGTACAGGCCGGTGTCGAGGCCGAGCCCGGCCATGCCCTGCTTGATGGCCTGCGTGACCTCGGCCTCGGTGATCTTCTCGCCGGTGAAGGAGTGGAAGACGCCGTCCCGGTGGACGAAGTGCAGCCACGGGGTGCCGTCCACGATGCGGTCGACGCGGTAGATGTCACCGGTCCACAGCCGGTACAGGCCGTTGCCCTGAGTCATGATCAGGTGGTAGTCGCGGCCCGCCTCGACCTCGTCGAACAGCAGCGTCCGGACCGGGACACCGGCGTCGACCAGCTCGCCCAGCGGCACGTCGGCCGGGACGAACTCGAAGAACGCCTGGCCGACCGCGAGCGGCTGACTGTCCAGCGAGTCGTCCACGGGGACGGACGTGACGCCCTCGGTGCCGCAGCCCATGAACGGCAGCTTGCTGACACCGGGCAGCACCGCGTCCAGCTTGGCGCGGTACAGCTCCGCGCTGGAGGACAGCCAGCAGCTGTACAGGGTCAGCGACGGCCACACGTCCGTCAGGCTGAACTCGCCCTTGGCCAGCACCGATTCGAGGTGCCGAGCCGCCTTCTCGTCCGGCTCGGACCACGGCCGGCCGTCGAGCGTGCCCGCGCGCAGATCGCGTACGAGCTCCTCGCCGTGCTCGGCGACCAGGTCGCGCAGCGAGATGAGCGTGCTCGGGTTGATGGCCGATATGTAGTGCAGATCCTTGCCGACGAGGTGCCGGATGCGGTGATACATCCGGCCCGCGTGGCTGGCGGGAGCCTGCGTGTTGAACCAGGGGGACTGGTACCACGGCGGGTTCCAGTCACGGCTGTTGATCTGCGGATGCCGGTTGCTGATCGCCTGGTGCTCCACGCCGTGCACGAAGTCGTACACGTCCTCGCGCACGGTCTGGGTGTCCAGCGTGGCCCAGGGGTGGTCGAGCAGCTCGGGGTGGTGCAGGAGGTAGGTCCCCCACATCGCCTTCATGGCCGGAATGCGGTACGTGAGCAGCCAGTGCAGCGTGTACGGGACCCGCTTGGGCACGCCGGTCGTGCCGCTCGTCTTGAGCCAGCGCAGCACGGGACTGCACGAGAGCACGCCTCCCTTGGTGCGGGTCTCGCGCTCTATCTCCGGGAGGAAGTCGGCGTACCGCCTGATCGGCAGGACCGAGCGGAAGCGTGAGGGGTCCCCGGCGGTGACGGCGTAGCCCCGCGCCTTCCAGTGCAGGGAGTCGGCGCAGACGCCGATGATGTCGCGCAGCACCCGCTCCTGCGCGGACTTGGGGTCCTTGAGGTCCGCGAGCATGTCGTCGCGGGCTTGGAGGCACTCCTGCACGAAGGGGCCACGGCGGTCGTTCCAGTGCTGCTGCCAGTCGGTGGTGTCCATCAGCTGTCGTCTCTCTTTGTGGATGAATGTGGATAAAACGGTCTCGTGGGGCATGAGGGTGCCCGTGGTCACGGGCACCCGGGGGAGGGGACGTGGGGAGGAACGTGAGGGGACGGGGTGGCGGCCGGAAGGCCGGTGGTTCGGGGGCCGGTGCTGAACGGCCGTGCCTCTCCCGTCAGTTGTGGTGGGCGGGGACGTCGGCGACCGCTGTTGCGCTCCCAGCCTCGCTCGTGGAAGGGGGCGTGGACTTGGGTGTCGTGGCGCGGGCGAGCTCGGTCAGCTCGTCGAGGTCGTACAGGGCGCGCCGCGCGGTCCCGTACCGGGTGATCTTGCCGCGCCGTGCCCACTGGCGGACGGTGACCTCCTGGACGCCCAGGAGGAGTGCCGCCAGTTCGGTGGGCACCCGCCGGGCGCGGGCACTCACACCGACTCCCGCAGGGCGAGCCACTGACGCGGGGTCAGGACGTGTCCCGCGGTGCAGACGGGCCCGCGCAGGACCAGACCCTCACCGCCCCGCCGGGGCAGGAACACCTCGGCCGCGCAGCCCGGTTCGACGCATGGTCCCAGGGACACGAGGCCGGCCCGGGGAGCGGTGTCCTCCCGCCGCAGTCCCGCCGCCGCCCTCGCCATCTCGTCGGCGAACCGGCCGGCTTCCGGGTGGGCCGCCAGCCGGCCGGCGTGCCGACCGAGGAAGGCTGCCATGGCGGTCACCGTCCGGCGCGGCGGGGTGACGTCCGCCGTCTCGTCCACCACGAGCCGCGACCAGGAGGACAGCACGGCGACCACGTCGCGGCGGGCCTCCAGGGCCGAGGACCGCACCGGCAGAACGGGTTCCCGGCTGCCGGTGATGCGCTGCGCGGGAGCACCGCCGGAAGGTCGACCCACGGCGGCCTCACTGTGCCCGTGCAGCTCCGGCAGCGCGGCCAGGTCACGCACCACGGCACGCCGGCACAGTCCGCACAGACGGCTGCCCGGCTCCGCGTGCCGCCCGTGCGGGCGGGAGGCATCGGCCTCCGCCCTGCGGCAGCGCGTCGAGATGCACAGGGACGATTCGTCGGCCACGGCCAACTCCTAGCGTTTTCGGGGTCGGTGAACAGCGAAGCGCCGCACGGGGGCGGCGCTTCGGGGAAGAGGTGAGGATCCGTCGTACGGCGCGAACGGGCTTGTGGGGCGGGGCGGTTCGGGCGGTACGGGGAGCGGAGCGTCCGGAAGAAGACATACGGGCTCGGGAAAGAGCGTTACACGGCAGCCTTGTGGCCACAAGGGCCGACCGCTCCCAGGGCCGGACTCCCCGTCTACTTCGGCAAGTTCGGCGTCGCGAGAGGCCCGGCACGCGTGCCGTGATCGCCCTGGCACGTGTCGCGCGACCCAGTCGGTGCGGGTGGAGCGCGCCCGTCGCGGAGACCGCTCGGGGCGCCGGAAGCCGCAGCGTGTCCGGCCGTCCGACGCCCTGACCAGCTCGCCGTCTACGCCGGCTGCGGAACCGGCACGCCCAGCACCCGGTCCCGCAGCGCCGGAAACTCCTCGCGGGTCCGGGCGGCCAGGCCCGGGTCCAGCTCCACCCGCAGCACCTGCTCCCCGGCACCCGCCTCGGCCACCACCTCGCCCCACGGGTCGACGACCACGCTGTACCCGGCCTGTTCCACCCCGGCGTGCGTGCCCGCGGTGTTGCAGGCCAGTACGTACGCCTGTGACTCCACCGCGCGGGCGCGCGCCAGCAGCGACCAGTGGGAGCGCCGCCGCGCGGGCCATCCGGCCGGGACGACCAGCAGATCGGCGCCGGCGTCGACGAGCAGCCGGAACTGCTCGGGGAAGCGCAGGTCGTAGCAGGTGGCCAGGCCCGCGGTCAGCCCGGTGCCGGTCAGCGGGACGGTGACGACCTCCTGCCCGGCGGCCATCAGGGCGGCCTCGCCGCGGTCGAAGCCGAAGCGGTGGATCTTCTGGTACGTACCGTGCGGGCGGCCGTCGGGCGCGAAGACCAGCGAGGTGTTGCGCAACTCCCCGTCCGGGCACCGCTCGACGATCGAACCGGCGTGCAGCCACACCCCGGCCTCTCGGGCGGCCGCCCCCATCGCGGCGGCCGTCGGACCCGCGAGCGGTTCCGCGTGGGTCTCGAGCTGCTCGAAGGCGAAGGCGCCGACGGGCCACAGCTCGGGCAGCACCACCAGGTCCGCGTCGCGCTCCGCCCGGACCAGGTCCGCGACCCGCTCGCGACGGGCGCCGGCCGTCTCGCCGGGGTTCACATCGATCTGAAGGAGCGCCGCGCGCACCGTCGTACCGTCCATGGTGGAGTCCTTTTCCGTGTGAGGTGTCGGTGATGGGGTGTCGATGTCCCCGTGCCGGCGGGAGGAGTCGACCGGCCGGTGAGCGGCGGCTGGGCCGGCTCTGCCGCCAGCGAACCGCGGCCCCACGGCCGTGATCGTGAGCCGCTAAGGAGGGGTGGGCCGGTGCTGAGATGAACCGGTTTTATCCGAAAGGTAGTTGGGCGCGGCGGAGGGAGGGTCGAGGACGTCTGCGCGCCCGATCCGGGCGATCGGGGCTCCCGGCGGGCGAGGGGGCCGTGGCGAGGGCACTGTCCTCCGCGGGTGACTGGTCCGTGGCCAGGGCACAGTCCTCTAGGGGCGAGTGGCCCGTGGTCAGGCACAGTCCTCTGCGGGCGAGCGGTCCGTGGCGAGGGTGCCGCCCTCTGCGGGCGACTGGGCCGCGATGAAGGCGCTGTCCTCGGCGGAAGCGGCGTCTCTTGTGACAGCCGATCCTTCCGAGAGGGCGGCGTGGAGTCTGTCGCATGCAAGGAAGGCCCACAGCGCGTGCAACTCCCGCGACACACTGTCCCCTTCGGCCCCGGACCGTACCGACGCCTCGGCGCCGGCCATCAGGTAGGCCACCAGCAGTTCCATGTCCCGCAGTTCCGTGTCGCTCGGGACGCGGATCCCGTCCGCCTCGGCGCGGGCCCGTTCCAGCAGGTCCCGCAGGGGACGGACCCACCCGGCGGACCGTTGTGCCGGGTCGGCCGTCTGCTCCTGTGCCAGCCGTCCCGCCGCCCGTACCGTGACGTCCCGCTCCATCAGCCGGGCCAGCTCCATCGTCAGGTCGATGACCGCCCGGATTCCGGGGCGCGGCACGGTGGCGAGCGGGTGCAGGGCGGTGAGGGTGGCCGTGTCCCCGGCCGCGCGTACGGCCTCCGCCAGATCGCCCTTGGTCGGGAAGTGGAAGGTCAGCGCGCCCATGGTCGTGCCGGCCGTCCGGCAGATCCGCGACAGGGAGGTCCCGGCGTACCCGTGCCGGTCGAACTCCGCGGCGGCGGCGGCGATCAGTGCGTGGCGGGTCTGCTCGGCCCGCAGCTGTCTCACCACGCCGGGATCTCCGCGCCGCGACAACGCCGTTCCCGCGTGGCGGGGAAGGCCGGCGGCGGAGGGGTTCGCTGGTCTCGACCGGGCTGCACGGTTCCTCCGGGCTGCTAGGGGGCGTAGCGCCGGTCGGGCCGGAGCGGCCCGGGGCGGTCGCCGTGTCCGGTGCCGTGCGCGGATACGGCTCCTGGGGCGCCAGGGTCACGACACCGGCCATCTGTCGGCGACGGGCGGAACGGGTGCTCCTCGGCCCGCTTCCGGCGATGACATGGACCCGCGGGTCCGGTGGTCCGATGGCCCCCGGTCCGGTGCTCCGGTCATCCGGTGCGACGGTCCGGTCCGGCGGGACTGCCCGGTCCGGGCAACGCGACGACGGTGCTCGCCTGTGACGGTGCTTGCTTGGTTTCGGTGCCCCGGAGCCTATCGGCGGGAGGGGCCGCCGCCGCCCCCCTCGCGCACCTGCCGGACGACTTTGGCACCTTGCGCGTGTCCGCCGTACGGCGTCCACGCATCGATCATCCGGCCGCCAGGTGAACGCGGTACCAGGGAGCGGACCCGGCGAGGCGGGCCAGCGGGCCCGGTCCCGCGGGGCAGCCGGTGATCCGCCAGATCTCCTCGCTGCGGTACCAGTGATCGCGGGCAAGGAGCGAGAACTGACGCTCACTCATGGTGCCCGGTACCTCGCGCAGTTGCCGCAGACAGCGCTCCCAGGCCCAGTCGGCGGTGACCGGGTCCAGCAGACCGTGCCCGGTCAGCGCGGCCATGAGGTCGCGGTTGCTGACGGGCTCCGGGTGGCTCGCGTGGTGCACCGCCGGGCCCGCGGGCGCGGCGCTTCCGGCGAGCGTGACGATCAGCCGGGCGAGGTCCGTGACGTCGACCACCGACAGCATCCCGCTGCCGCCGTCCCAGTGGGCCGGGACCCTGGAACGCAGCTCCGACAGGGCCGGAACCACCCAGCGGTCACCGGCGCCGAGAACGAGTCCGGGCCGCAGCACGAGGGCCCCCGCCTCCAGGGCGAGACGCTCGCCCGCGAGACGGGTGGCGCTGGCCGCTGAGACGGGGGCGGGACGGACCTCGTCCACCGCGATCCCGCGGTGCGGGCCGGGCCCGTAGACCGCCGCGGTGGACAGGTGGACGATCCGTCCGACACCGGCACGCCGGGCCTCCTCCAGGAGTGCCCGGGTGCCCTGCACGTTGACCGCCTCGCAGGCCTGAGGGCTGCCGGAGACCCGGGAGGCGAGGTGGACCAGTACGTCCGCTCCGCGCGCCGCCCCGCGCAGTGACGCGGGGTCGGACAGGTCCCCCGGCACCCAGGACAGGCCGGGGGTGTCCGCGCCGCCGGGCGGAGCCGTCCGCGCGAGGGCACGGACGCTGATGCCGCGCCCGTCGGGGTGCCCGCGCAGCGCGGTGCGCAGGACCTCGGAGCCGACGAAACCGGTGGAGCCGGTGAGCAGCACGGTGAGAGGTCTCACGCGGGAGGCTCCGCCCCGGCGTCGCCGGCCTTGTCGTCGGTGGTGCCGCTGTACGGAGACAGGTCCAGTTCCGCGATGACCTCGGCCGGCGCCAGCGCCGGCAGGAGACATCGCCACATCGAGGTGATTCGCTCGGGCAGGTCGGCCCGGCCGGTGGAGATCTGGGACATGATCTGCGTGCCGGTGTAGGCGCCCACCAGGACCCGGGCGAACTCCGCCTCCTGGACTCCGGGCAGGATCTGCCCCATCTCGCGGGCCCGCTCCAGCTCCTGGCGGAACTGGTCGGCCCACCACTCGTAGATCGCGTAGTCCTGGAGTCCGGTGGCCCCCTGTTCCACGGCGAGCCGTACGCCCGCCCGGAAGAGGATGTTGTGCTGCATCTCGACGGCGAGGTAGGCGGTCATGTCCAGAAGCTGCTGGAGGCCGCCCCTTCCTTCCGGCAGCCGCAGGTCATCGGCCTGTTCCAGGATGACCGCGCGGGCCAGTTCCTCCTTGGACTTGAAGTGGAAGTACATGGCTCCGGTCGTGGCGCCGGCCCGGTCGAGGATCTTGTTGATGCTCGCGCCCTCGTAACCGACTTCGTCAAAGACCTCGGCGGCGGCGCGCACCAGTGTTTCCCGGGTCCTGACCGCACGCTCCTGCTGACGCGCCATCGATTGGCCTCCTGATCCACTCGACAAACAAAAAGAACGACCTCTATGTTATTCGAGTCGGGCCCCGGAGACCAAACGGGGCCGGCATTCCGTCCGTGCTGAACCCAGGGGGAGATTCAGTCATGTCGTCGAACGCTGTTCGGGAATTCGTCACCACTGCTGTCCAGGAGCACGCCACCGCCGCTGACCAGGGGCAGAGCGCCACCGCTGTCGTCGAGCAGGCCACCGCCGCTGTCCAGGGGCACGCCACCGGCTCGCTCACACCCGTACCGCAGAGCTACACGCACAAGACGAGGCCCGAGGAGGTGCTGCTCCGCGCCTGGGAGCGCACCGGCCCGGACGCCTTCACCGTCACCGCCCAATGGCCCCGGGACCACAGCTTCTACCGCACCCGCCACGGCCTGCTCGACCCGATGCTGCTGAGCGAGACGATCCGTCAGACCCTGCCGCTGCTGTCCCACGGCGCCTACGCCGTTCCGCTCGGCCACCAGCTCCTGTGGCAGGACCTCGACTGGCACCTCGTGGACCCGGCCCCGGAGATACCCGCCGGCCCCGAAGCCCTCGCCGCCCTCCACGGGGGCTCCGCACCGGCTCCCGGGTCCGGTCGCGGAGGATCCGTCGCACTGCCGGGCACGGCTACCGTCCCCGGAGCCCCCGCCGCCCTGCGCGCGGGCTCGGACTCCGCTCCCGCCCTCGTCGAACTGCGGATCACCTGCCCGAAGGTGACCTACCGTCGTGACCGCGCCGCCGCGATAGCCCTGAGCGTCGAAGTCCTGCGCGACGGAGCGCCGTTCGCCGTCGCGCACTCCCGCTTCACCATCCAGGACCGCGCCGTGTACGAGCGTCTGCGCGGCCGGTACGCCGACATCGGCGCCGTCCGTGTGCTGCCGCTCTCGCCCCCGGCGTCCCCGCGGCCCGTGGGCCGGGACGGCTTCGAGGACGTGGTGCTGTCACCCACGCACATCCCCGACCGCTGGCAGCTGCGGACGGACATCACCCACCCGATCCTCTTCGACCACGCGGTCGACCACGCCCCCGGGATGCTGCTGATCGAGGCCGCGCGCCAGGCGGCCCAGGCGTCGGCCCACCCCGAGCCCACCGTCGTCGTCGGCATGGAGTCGGTCTTCAGCCGCTACGCCGAACTCGACGCCCCGTGCTGGATCCTGACCGACCCTCTGGCGGCCGACTCCCTCGGCCGCACCCGGGTGCGCGTCACCGCCGGCCAGAACGACCGTGACATCTTCACCTCGACCGTCACGCTGGCTCCGGTCACCGGCCCGGCGTAGTCACGGTCGCCCACCGGCCCGGCGACGTCGCGCCGGTTCTCTCCGCAGACCCGGCCGCGGTCCTCGTTCGAGGTTCCCGCGGCCGGTCCACGAGCCGGCGCTGCCGCCCAGGAACGCGCACGTCATGTACGCGGTGTTGAGGCGGGCGCGTGCCTCGGGGTGCAGGGCGAAGATGCGGGCCTGGTTGGCTACTTGGCCCGACTGTACGGCCACGTCGAGCAGCAGCATGCCCGCTCCCAGACCGACGAGTTCGACGACTCCGCCCATGCCTCCGGTCAGCAGAGGGGCCCCGGCCGCGACGGCCGCGACCACGCCGACGAGGCTGACGGCATCGGGACCGTGCCGGTCGGTGCGCCGGCCCGCGACCGGGGTGGCGAACATGCCGGCCGCGCCCACGAGGGAGATCACACCGACCGCCTGAGTGCCCAGGTGACAGCGAGGGCCGGTGACGAACTGGGCGAGCGCGGTCCAGGCGGCGCTGAACGCGGCGAACACGAGCGCCTGGTGGTGGCAGGAGCGCCGCAACAGGGGCTCGTCGCGCAGCAGGTGGACGCAGGACGTGAGCAGCCTCACGTACGGCTGACCGGTGCTCGGTGCGGTGCGGGGGAGCGCCGCCGCCATCACGACGGCGAGGACCGGGGCCAGGACGGCGGCGACCATGAAAGGCGCCCGCCAGCCGAGCCACTGGCCGAGTGTACGTGCCTGTTCCGGACCCGATTGCGCCGCCTGGTTCCTGGACACGTCCCGTCCCGGCAACCGGCGTTGGTGCTCGATGGAGACGTGCGGGAACAAGTCCATGAAGAACACCTGGCGCACCAGGCGCGAGACCGCGACCGACGCCTGATCCTCCGCCTCGGGCTTCGTCGCTCGCCTGCCCGGCGAGCCCTCGTCAGTGCCCCGGCGGATCACTTCTCCGGATGCGTCACGTCCCGCAGCGGAAAGGCCATCATGCTGACGCCCAGGGGAATGGTGCCTGGTGCGTGCGGCGGTCGGGCCGCTTCGTGGAGCTCGGTGGCGATCTCCGCAAGTCGTCGGCGGAGCTCCTGCCAGGCCCCGGGATCCACCCACAGTTCGGCGTCGACCGTCACACCTTCGCCGCCCTCCGCGCGTCGCATGGAACGTTCCCGGAGGGCGTGTGCCATGGCCTCGGCCAGCATCGGGGTCCCTTCGTGCTGGTCGGACAGTGGCGTGCCCTGGACGGTGCGATAGCGGCGCTCCCTGCCGCCGCGGCGGGTGCGTTCCTCCGCCAGCGTGACCAGGCCCACCGCGTCCAGGCGCCGCAGGTGCTGGCTGGCCAGCGCGTGGGAGATCTCCAGTTCGCGGGCGAGCTCGGCGGCCGACATCGGCGCCGGCCACATGAGGCTGAGCATCCGCAGCCGCAAGGGATGGGCGAGCGCACGCAGCACGGGATCGGTTTCGGTCACGCGAGCCAGTAAAGCGCACGGCGGTGCCATGAGTCCTACCCCCAATCAAATCATTGGGGGTAGGTTGTGGCGATCGCACGGACCGAAGGGGCAGGGCATGGGCTGGAACACGGCGAAGGTCTTCCAGGACCGCAACGCGGGGCTCTATCTAGGCGGAGTGCTCGTCTCCGGTTTCGGCAACTCGGCCATGTCGCTGGCCGCCGGAATCTGGGTCAAGACGCTCACCGGCTCCAGCAGCCTCGCCGCGCTCGTCAGCTTCTGCATGTGGCTGCCGACCTTCGCGGGACCCGTGATCGGCACCGTGGCGGACCGGGTGCGTCGCCGTCCGCTCCTGGTCGCCACCAACCTGGCCCTGGCCGCGGTCATGACCGCGCCGTTCTTCGTACGCTCGCAGGATCAAGTGTGGCTGCTGTTCGCGGTGATGACCCTGGTCGGAACGGGCATGGTGCTCACGGACGCGGCCGAGACGGCCCTCGTGGCAGCCGCCGTGCCGGACGAACTGCGCGGTGACTTCAACGGCCTGGTGCTCACCGCCATGGAGAGCATGAAACTGCTCGCCCCGCTGGCCGGCGCGGGCCTGTTCACCGCCTTCGGCGGGCCGACGGTGGGACTGCTGGACGCGGCCACCTTCGTCCTGGCCGCGGCCGCCTTCAGGCTGATCCGGGTAAAGGAAGCCCCGCCTGCGGCCCGCAGCGGCAGGCGGCCGTGGACCGCCGAGACCGCCGAAGGCGCCCGTTACCTGCGACAACACCCGGTCCTGCGCCCGCTCGTCATCACCAGCGGGACGGCCATGATGCTGGCCGGCCTCAGCAGTACGGCCACGTACGCGATGCTCGACGCCGGGTTCCACCGGTCGCCGGCCTTCGCGGGTGTGCTCACCTCGGTGCAGGGCCTCGGATCGGTCGTCAGCGGGCTGGCCGCGGGTGCGCTGTTGCGCCGGCTGCCCGAGCGCACCTTCCCGGCGGCCGGACTTGCCCTCTTCGCCATCGGCGTACTGGCACGGGCGACGCCCTGGATGCCCGTGGTGGTCGGTGGCAGCCTGGCGCTGGGCCTGGGCCTGCCCATCCCGCTCATCGCGGCACTGACAGCCGTTCAGAGACACACTCCGTCCGAGCTGCTCGGCCGGGTCGCGGCGACGGCCGGCACCGTGATGTACGCGCCCACCGGACTCGCCCTGCTCCTGGGCACGGGAATGGTGGCCCGCCTCGACTACCGGGTGCAACTCCTCGCCGCCGGTACGTTCGGCCTGGCCGCGGCAGCGCTGCTCGCCCTGACCGGCCGCACCCGGCGCACCAGCACAACGGTCACCGCACGGCGCCCCTTGCCTGAAACGAAGGAAGTCGACGCGACGTAGTAGCAGCGATGCCGGAACGCGGGCTGCGGTTCCATGCGGCCCGGCATCCAGGGGCTTTGGCGCGGGCACGGGGCGGTCACCCGGCATCGAGCCCCTCCGGGCATGCGCTACGATTGATCTTGAGCTGAACGGAGCACACCGCACCGGTTCGGTGATGCGTCGGTGGTCCAAGGAAAGACGCCCCGCTTCCTGCGGGGAAATGCAGGTGCAAGGCCTGCCCGGCGCTCTGTGAAGACCCTGTCCCGCGTTCCGCGGGGCAGGGTCTTTTTCGTGGGTCCCCGCGGTCATGAGCGTCCAAGTCGTCCAGGTCGACCGGCGGACGGCTCCCCCTGTCCGGCCCGAACGCCTTCCCGCGCACGACCCGGACGGCTCCCGACTCCCGGCCCGGACGGCCCCCGGCGGCCGGAGACCGGCCCGAAGGTCCCGAACTCGCCCACGACGCCACCCGATACCGCCTTCCGCAGCACCCCCGCGATGTGCCATTGTTCTACTTGAATACGAACAATGATGAGGGGGAGACTCAGTTGACCACCATCCGCAGGTGCGCCCTGGCGGCCGGTCCGTTCGCCGTGGCCGCCGCTGCCTACGCCGGCGTCTTCTCGGCGAACCGTGACCGGCTGCCCGACCGCATGGCCACCCACTTCTCCATGGACGGCACGGCCGACGGCTTCATGGGCCGCGACGCCGCGCTGTGGTCCGGAGTCGGTCTCATCGCCGGTGTCGCCGTGCTGTTCACCGTCCTCGCCGCGGTCGCCACGAAGAACGCGGGAGCGCGGGTGACCGCAGCGGTCGGCGCCGCGACAGCGGCCCTCCTCGGCTGCCCGCTGATCGCCACGGTCGTCGCCGACGCGGACGCCGGTGTCCACGACCCGGCCGGCGCACGGCTGCCCCTGTGGTTCCTGGCCGTGCTGCTGCTCCTGGTCTGCGCGGCGACCGGTGCGCTGATCTGGTGGCTGGCGAAGGCCGCGCCGCGACCCGGGGCGGCGCCGGTGTCTCCCTCGATGCCGCTCGCCGAGGGCGAGATGGCGGCCTGGAGCCGCACCGTCGTCACCCGCGCGCTCCTGCTTCCCGCCGCCGCGGTCACGCTCGGCGGCCTGCTCACCGCGGTGTTCGGCCCCTGGCAGGTGGGACTGCCGCTGCTCGTCCTCGGCCTCGCCTGCGCACCGATCGCCTCTGTACGGGTCACCGCCGACCGGCGCGGACTCACCGTCGCCTCGACCCTTCTGCCCCGGCCGCGGCTGGCCGTGCCCCTGGACAGCATCACCGACGCGGGCAGCGCGCAGATCGACGCCATGGGAGACTTCGGCGGCTGGGGATACCGGATCCTCCCGCACCGGCGGGGCGTGGTGCTGCGCTCGGGGGAGGCCCTGTCGGTCCGTACGGTGAAAGGACGCGAGTACGTGGTCACCGTCGACGACGCGACGACCGCGGCCGCACTCCTCAACGGCCTGGTGGCGCGTGGCACGGGGGAGCGGGCGCCGGGATGCTGATCCGTGTCCTGCCCGACTCGCCCGTACCGCTGGGCGAGCAGATCGCCGCCTGTGTACGGGGGGCGATCGCCGACGGCACCGCGGCCCCGGGGGAGCGGCTGCCGCCCGCCCGTCAGGTCGCCGCGTCACTGAACGTCAATGTGCACACGGTACTCCGGGGCTACCAGCGGCTTCGAGACGAGGGCCTGATCGAGCTGCGCCGCGGCCGGGGCGCGATGGTCACCACGGTCCCTGGCATCGCCCATCACGCGCGGCTCACCGCATCGGTGCACGACCTCGTCACCCAGGCCCGCGAACTCGGCCTCACCGACCAGGAATTGATCGCCCTGGTGCAGAGCAGCCTGACCGGCGAGTCCCTTCCCGTACCAGCGAACGCGCGCTCCCGGCCGCCGGAGCCCACAGGTGAAGCGCCCCGCTGATCCGTTCGGCGAGGGCGCCGAGTCGTCGAAGTCCTCGTAGCGGAGGCCTCCGCGTACGCCGTCGTCGCGAGACCCGCAACAACCGCCCGACTGCCGGTTCCGGGCCGCAGTCACGTCCGTGGACCAACGCCGCGGCCCGTCGCCCGTCGCCACCGATGGCCGCGGCGCACAAGCCCGCTACCGGCGACCGGAGTTCACGGAGCACGACTCCTGAGCCCGCGGCTCGCGGCCGAGTTGGGCCATGGCAACCTCAGGAACGGCATCGCGACGGTGGGTTCCGAAGGTGGTGACGTTAAGGGCTGTCCCGTAATCCCCGGTGGATCAGCGCGCGGCGTCAGATGCGGTGCATCGCAAGGCGGAGGGGCGTCCTCATACTGGGCGTATTCGGGCGATCCGACAACGCAGCGAGGTGCCGTAGCTGTCGTTGTGCGCCCGCCGGGGATTACGGGACAGCCCTTAGCCGCCGGATCGCCCCGGCGCGGTCCGCCACTCCGGGATTCGGCACCGCCCGCATCGCGGTCCAGGCAGTTCAAGCCATCTTGGCGACCGCCTGACTCCGGGGGTCCGGCGCCCGGTTCGAGAATCCTTTCTCCCGGCTCCGTCCCAGGTCGGACGGTCGGCCCGAGAGCCACTCCCGGCGCCGGACGGACCGCTCGGATTGTCCGGATCACGGCACCGCACCCGCCCGTTTGTCAGTGGCGTGACCGAAGGTTCCCTCCCGCGGTCCTGTCACGACTCATCGAGGAGCACGGTGCTCTCGACACCCTCACGCAATCCCCCACCCGGGTCACGCCTTCCCCGCCGTCCCCTGGCCGGGTGAATCGAACGGGGCTCGGGGCCCGCCGCACTTGCCCGCCGCGCCGAGCCTCGAACCTGTGCTCGAACCGTCGCCCGGTCCACCCCGTATCGACGCCGTGATCAGCCGCGTTGTCCGGAGTGCTCCACCCGATCCCTACCGAGGAGAACACCGTGAATCCCGTACGCCCCCTTCCCGCCGCCCACCCCGCGTTCGAAAATCCTCCCGCCCTCCCCTCCGGACCCGTCGTGACCCGGCGCCCGGCGGACGCGCGCCGCGCCCCGTTCGCATCCGCGTCACGACCGTCACCGAGGTGGGGGGCATGACCGAGGCGACAAAACTTCCCACGGCTCTGCGAAGCTGGGCCGAACGAGAGATCTCCGGCACCGCCCGAGCCCGGAACGCGTCCCACCCGCGAGACGGCGCCCGGGTGTGGGAACTCGAGCGTTCCGACGGCCGCCGGTTCTGTCTGAAGCTCTCCGCCACGGCGCGGAGGTACGAGCGGGAGACGTTCGCCCTGCGGCACGCCGCGCCCGCACTCGGAGCCGGCCGGGCACCCCAGTTGCACGCGTCCAGCGCCGAGCACCTGGCGCTGCTGACGACCGCCCTGCCAGGCCGCCCGGCGAGCGAACTCCCGCTCACGGCCGCCGAGGAGAACGAGACCCACCGGCAGGCCGGTCTGCTCCTGGCCCGGCTCCACATCGCCGGCGACCTCACCGGCCACTGGCGCGCCGAAGCCGAGGACGCGCTCCACACCGCGGCGCACGACGCGGAGCGGCAGCTGGAAGCGGCCGGGCACCTGCTGACACCGGAGCAGCGCACGCTCGTACGCCACTTGGCCGACCGGCTTCGCCAAGTGGGGCCGCTGCCACTCGGGTTCATCCACGGCGACGCCCGGCCGGGAAACCTGCTCTGGTCGGGGCGCGCCGCCTGGATCGGCTTCGCACGGTCCCGATTCGCCCCTGTCGTGCAGGACTTCGTCCCGTTGGCCTGTGGGGTGTGGGCCGACCGGCCGCGCCTGCGCGCCGCCTTCCTCGGCGGATACGGACGCGAACTGACCCCGCTGGAGCAGCACGTTCTGACCTGCCTGGCCGGCCTGGACGCGGTGCGCGCCCTCACCCCGGACGCGGCGCACGACGATCCGGACGCCGCCGCGCGCGGGCACCGCACCCTTCACCTGCTGACGACGGGGGTTCTCGCGTGAAACGGCTCCGCATCACCGGCGGGCGGCCCGCAACCGCCGTGCCGCAGACTCCGTCCGCGGGCACGGACACCGCCGCCGTTCCCGCCGCGCGCACATCGGGTCCGCAGCCCTCGGCCCCTCCCGAACTCGACTACAACGGCCGCAAACACCGCCGGGCCATGGACGACGCCGGCTTGTGGGACATGGCCCGGCGGATCCCGATGGCGCTCACCCAGTCGGCTCGCCTCGCCTGGTCCGTCGACCGGCGCATGACGCTCACGATCCTCGTGTGCCAGGTGCTGTCCGGCCTCGGCACCGCCGTCATGCTCACCGCGGTCTCCCAGGCGCTGCCCCACCTCACCACCTTCGACGCCCCGACCGGACTGCGCCGGGCATGGCCGGCCCTGGCCGTCGCGGTCGCCGCGATGGCCACGGGCGCCGGGATGTGGATCCTCGCCGACTGGGCCACCCGCCGTCTGAACCCGAAGATCGCCTCCGCCGCCGATCTCACCCTCGTCGACCTCCACATGAAGGCCGAACTGTCCGCGTACGACACCGCGGGATTCACCGACCGCAGCCAGGCCGCGGAGATCGGCGCTCTGCGCGCGGTCGACCTCGCCGACGACGCCAAGACCCTCACCAACGGCTTCGTCCAACTGGTCTCCGCCGCGACCGTCCTCACCTCGCTGCACCCGCTGCTCCTGGGTGTCCTGCTGCTGTCGGTCATCCCCAGAGGCCTGGGCGGGGTGATCGCGGCCCGCATCGACTACCGCGTCCACGACCGCACCCTGTCCGCCCGCAACGTGCGCGGCATGATGCGCTGGTGGCTCACCACCGCCGAGCTCGCCGACGAACTGCGGGCCAACACCATGCGCCCCTACCTGCATTCCTGGTACCGGGCGATGTGCGACCGGGTCGAGGGGCGCGAACTGGAGGGAGCCCGGCCGTACTTGATGGTGACGCTTCTCGCGGCATCCCTGGCGGGCCTGTTCACCCTGGGCATGTGGGCGGCGCTGGCCGCACTCGTCGTGTCCGGGGCCATGTCCACCGCGATCGCCGGCACCGCCATCGTCGCCTCGCAGACAGCCGGACGCGCCCTCAACTCCATCGTCCGGTACGGCGCGGTGATGTTCCACCACGGCCTCTACCTCAGCGACTACTACACCTTCGTCGACGAGGTCCGCTCCATGACCACCGCCCGCGGTAGCACCCGGGCCGGGGCGCCGCAGCGGATCCGCCTGAGCCAGGCCGGGTTCACCTACCCGGGCAAGGACACCCCCGCCCTGCACCCGACCACCCTCACCCTCCACCGCGGCGAGGTCGTCGCCCTCGTCGGCGAGAACGGCGCCGGCAAGTCCACCCTGATCTGTCTGCTCACCGGGCTGACCATGCCCACCGGCGGAACCGTCCACTGGGACGACACCGACCTCGCCACCACCGACGCCGAGTCGGCCTGGCGGCACGTCGGCCTCGTCCCCCAGAAGAACGGGCACTGGCCGCTGCGCGCCCGGGAGAACATCACCCTCGGCCAGCCCCGCGAACACGGCGACGAACGCGTCTGGGAGGCCGCTGAACGCGTCGGCATGACCACGGCACTCCGGGGGCTCCCTGACCGGCTCGACACCCTGCTGGCCCGCTCGGTGTGGGGCGGACACGAGCTGTCCGGCGGGCAGTGGCAGCGCCTGGCGTGCGCGCGGGCGATGTACCGGGAGCCGGCCCTGCTCGTCCTGGACGAACCGACCAGCGAGATGGACGCCCGCGGCGAGCACCTGATCTTCCGCGAGCTCCGCGCGATGGCCCCGGACCGGATCACCGTGGTCGTCACCCACCGCCTGGACAACGTGAGGATGGCCGACCGGGTCATCGTCCTCGAACACGGGCGCATTCGCGAGGAGGGCACCTTCGACGCCCTCGTCGCCACCGAGGGAAGCCTGCTGGGCGAGCTGTACGCGCTCGCCCAGGACCGCTGACCTCACCCACCCCACCGGCGGGGCCCGCCCTGGCGCGGCCCCGCCCCTTCCCTCGCCGACCCCGACACCTCGTACGACCGGGTGGGCGTGCGCGCCGGGCAGTGCGCCGGGCATGCTCCGGCCGACCGGGGCGTGCGCGGCTGCTTCTCCTTCTCGGTGGGCAAGAAACATCGGTGGCATCGACGACGCCGGAGCCGTCCTGACGACCACCGCCGAACGGGCCGAAAGACTGCGCCGGCTCACCGACATGGGCCGCGACCGCGCCGACCGCCACCACCTGCGTTCCTTCCCGATCAGCCCGCGTTCGAGGAGATCGAGCACCGCAGCCACACCTCCGCCCGGTCCGCCGCGGCCACGCAGCGGCTCTGCCTGCCCGCCTGTCCCGAACTCACCGACGCCGAGGCCGGACAGGTCATCCGCGCCGTGACCGCCTTCTGCGCCGCCCGTTGAGCAGGCTCGTCCGGTCCGGCGGAGGAGCGCGGAACAGCGTCCGCCGCGGGACCGGGGCGGAGCGGGCTCGACCGCCCGGGCCGTCAAAGCAGTTCGGGCCGTCCGGGCCGCCCGGGGCTTCCTGGGGGAGGGAATTGACTGGTCCGCCGGTTCGGGCGGCCCGTAGCATCCGCTCATGATCGAGGACGAGGCGGAGGCCGTGGCGGGGCGCACGGGGGACGACGAACCGGAGGACGGGGACACGAGGTCACCTCGTGAGGTCTGCTGGCGGGGCAGGGGCGTCGCGCTGGCGCCGCTCGACGTCGACGACGCGGAACTCGTCCACGTCTGGCGCTCCGACTCCGTGGCCGCCCACCAGATCGGTATCTGGCCGCGTGCCCTTTCCGCCGTGCGCGAGCGCATCGAGCGCGACGTCGACGACAACGACCGCGACGACTTCCTCGTCCTGCTCCCCGACGGCACGCCGATCGGCCATATCGCCCTGACCGACCAGGACATGGTCGACGGCACGGCCGAGATCGCCCTGATGCTGGACCCGGACCACCGGGGCCAGGGGCATGGCACGGACGCCGTGGACGCGCTGGTCGACCTCGCCTTCGGCGAACTGCCCATGCACCGCGTCCAGGCCGTCACCCACACCACCAACACCGCGGCGCTCGCCGTCCTGGCCAGGGCCGGGTTCGTCCAGGAGGGGATACGCCGCTCCGCCTGCCTGCACCGGGGCCGCCGCTACGACGTCGCGGTGCTCGCCCTGCTCCGGGACGAGTGGCAGGCACTCGCCCGACCCCGGTCCTGGGACGTGCCGGACGCCGCCCCGCATACCTGAGCCAGTGGCTTCCCCACGGGACTAGGATCGGGGCATGGCCCTGATCATGAGCGACGTGGACCGGTTCGAGGCGGCCAGGCCCCGGCTGGAGGCCATCGCCTACCGGCTGCTCGGCTCGTCGGGCGATGCCGAGGACGCCGTACAGGAGACGTTCCTGCGCTGGCAGGCGGCCGACACAGGCCGGATCGAGGTCCCCGAGGCCTGGCTGACCAAGGTCCTCACCAACCTCTGCCTCAACCAGCTCACGTCGGCCCGGGCCCGGCGCGAGACGTACGTCGGACGCTGGCTCCCCGAACCGCTGCTCGCCGGTGACCCCATGCTCGGCCCCGCCGACACCGCCGAACAGCGCGAGTCGGTCTCGTACGCCGTCCTCGTCCTGCTGGAGCGCCTCGCACCCAAGGAACGGGCGGTGTACGTCCTGCGGGAGGCCTTCGGCTACCCGCACCGGGAGATCGCCGGGATCCTGGACATCACCGAGGCGGCCGGCCAGCAGATCCACCACCGGGCCAAGAAGCACATCGCCGAGGGCAGGGCACGCACCGAGGTCGACGAGACCGCCGCCCGGCGGATCGTCGAGGAGTTCCTGACGGCGGCCACCAGCGGCCGTACCGAACCCCTGATCCGTCTGCTCACCGAGGACGCCGTCTCGGTCGGCGACGGCGGCGGCAAGATCCCGGCCCGCGCGAAGGCCTTCGAGGGCGCGCTCGCGGTCGCCACCTTCCTGCGCGGTCTGTTCAAGCCCAGCGACGCCAAGCGGAAATACATCGGAGGCGCGCCCGGGATGTACGCGGCCATCGCCAACGGCGGGCCCGCGATCGTCGCGGTCGTGGACGGCCGGGTCGTCGGGATCAGCTGCCTTGAGGTCACCCCGGAGGGCATCGTGGCGGTCCGCAGCCAGGTCAACCCCGACAAACTCGTCCGCGCGACCGAACAGTGGGCCGCCGCCGGCCAAGGGCAGGACCCGTTCTGCACCCTCTGACCCCGCCGACATGATGTGACGCAGGACACATCTTGTTCCTGTCAGGAAACGCCGGGCTGCCCGGTTCAAGGGGCGACACCACGCCGGACAACGGCGCACCCCTCCCGACAGGAGCACGGACATGCAGCACCGCATCGTCGTCCTCGGCGCCGGCTACACCGGAGCCACCGTCGCAGGCCGCCTGGCCAGGCGGCTGCACCGCGAGGACGTCACCATCACCCTGGTCAATCCCGAGCCCGACTTCGTCGAGCGCGTCCGGCTGCACCAGCTCGCCACCGGCCAGGACCTCAGGCCCCGCCCGCTCGGCGAGATGTTCGCCGGTACCGGTGTGGAGCTGAGGCTCGCGAAGGTCACCGCCGTGGACGCCGACCGCAGGACGGTCGCCGTCACCGGCGCCGACGGTCCTGCCGAGCTCGTCTACGACACCCTGGTCTACGCCCTGGGGAGCGGCTGGAACGACGGGGGCGTCCCCGGCGCGGCCGAAAACGCCCACGAGATCGCCGGGCGTCCGGGCGCCCGCCGGCTGCGCGAGCGCCTGGCCGCCCTGGACGCCGGCCTGCCCGTGGTCGTCGTCGGCGGTGGCCTCACCGGCGTGGAGGCCGCGACCGAGATCGCCGAGCTGCGCCCCGACCTCGCCGTGTCCCTGGCCGTCCGCGGTGGCCTCGGTGACTGGCTCTCGGACAAGGGACGCGCCCATCTGCGCAAGGTCACCGGCCGGCTGGGCATCGAGGTCCACGAGCACGCCGAGGTCACCGAGGTGACGGCGGACGCCGTGACGATCGCCGACGGGCGCGGCCTTCCCGCCGCGGTCACCGTGTGGACCACCGGCTTCGCCGTCCACCCCGTCGCCGGCGCCACCACCCTGGAGACCGCCGAGCACGGCCGCATCCTGGTCGACGACACGATGCGCTCGCTCTCCCACCCCGACGTGTACGCCGTCGGCGACGCCGCGCTGGCCGCCGGCCCCGAGGGCAAGCCGCTGCGCATGTCCTGCGCCTCGGGCGTCCCCATGGCCTGGCAGGCGGCCGACGCCATCGCCGCCCGCCTCACCGGCACCAAGGTCCCGCGGGCCTCCATCCGCTACTTCCAGCAGTGCGTCTCCCTGGGCCGCGGAGAGGGCCTGATCCAGTTCGTCACCGCCGACGACCGGTCCGTCGACCGCACCCTGACAGGCCGCACGGCCGCCCTCTACAAGGAACTCATCTGCAAGGGCGCGGCCTGGGGCGTGGCCAACCCGACGGTGGGAATGCCGTCCAGGCGCCGTCGCCTCGCCCGCGGGCAGGCCCAGGAGGAGACCCTGGCGAAGACGACCGCCTGAGCCGTCCTGATCGGCTTCGGACCGGGCCGCACAGGAACGCGCACGCCGGGCCGTGCCCCTCAGGGCATGCGCTACGATTGATCTTGAGCTGAACGGCGCGCGGCGCACGGCTCGGTGATGCGTTGGTGGTCCAAGGAAAGACGCCCCGCTTCCTGCGGGGAAATGCAGGTGCGAGGCCTGCCCGGCGCTCTGTGAAGACCCTGTCCCGTGTTCCGCGGGACAGGGTCTTTTTTCTCTTGCCGTCCACGCCATTGGCCGCGACACCGCTCCCGTGGGGACGGCCGCTCGGCGGCGCCGCCGCAGCCGACCGAGATGGTGTCTCAGCCGACCGAGATGCGGCGCAGCCGGCGCGGAGAGGCGGGGGAGTAGGCGGCCCGCGCGTGCACGACCCGCCGGTTGTCCATGACCAGGACCTGTCCGGCCCGCCACCGGTGCGCGTACCTCACCTCGGGGATGTTCAGCGCCGAGTCGAGCGCGGCGAACAGCGCGAGGTTCTGCTCCTTGGTGTAGCCGACCACGGCCGCGCCGTAGTTGCGCTCCGGATCCTCGGGGTGGTCCAGTCCGACCCACAGCGCGTCGCCGCCCGTGACCGGGTCCACCTGCACCGGCGCGACGATAGGGTTGCCGCCCGGCCGGTCCACGTAGAAGCCCGAGACCCGGGACCAGTACTCGATCTCGATGCCCCGCAGGGTGTCCACCAGGGCGGCGGGGGCCGTCGCGAAGAACGCGGCGGCGCCGGCGATCAGTGTCTGACCGCCCTCGTCCGGGGCTTCGAGGCACTCCAGGCCGATGTAGTCGACCGGGTTGGCGTTCAGAAGCGCGTCGGTGTGCATCGGTATGGCCCCGGTGCGGAACTGGGAGTTGTCGGACCCGGGCCGCTGCTCCTGGACGAGCTGTGTTCCGAAGCCATACGGCGCCGGGGTGCCGAGCGGCGCCATGATGTCCTCCAGGGACAGCTGATCCGGACCCGCGGGCTCCAGGACCACGAAGCCGTGGCGTTCCAGCTTCTCCAGGTACGGCGCGCCCGCGCGGCGGTCGCAGCAGGCGTCGGCGGCCGCGTGCCGCATGTCGGTGCTGGCATCCATGAACTGTGTCTCTTCCCCTGACCGGGCAGTGATGAAGCATCAGATATGTTGCTGTGGAGGCTGGTTGGTGTGCGTGAAGTGGGTCCGGGTGTACTGGGCCGCTGCCGGACCGAACTGGAGCGTCGCGTGCGAGCCCGCGGTGTGGATGTCGCGCCACAGCCGCTGGAGAACGGAGTCGGCGCTGTGCCCGCGCGTGCCCGAAGCCCCCAGGAGACGGTCCACCGCGCGCACCAGCAACTCGGCCGCGAAGGCGCAGTCCCGCTGGTTGCGGGCCACGTCCGCGCGGGTGAACGCCGGCGCGGTGTCGATGGCTTCGGCGATGCGGTCCAGGAGCAGTTCGGCCGCGTCGATCTCGCCGGAGCCGCGCGCGAACACGTCCGCGTACTGGGCGAGCAGGGGGTCGTGACTCTGCTGATTTCCTTGGACCTTGGCGCCGGTCAGCTGTTTCCAGGACCGCAGTGCGCCGTGCGCGGCGCCGAGCATCGGCAGGCAGAACAGAAAGGTGTTCACGGCCGTCAGCGGCACCGTGCCGCCGTCCGGACCCGCGGGCGGGGCGTCCAGTTCGGTGAGCAGGGCCGCCGGGAAGGTCATCGCGTCCGGGACGAAGACCTGTTCGGCGACCGCCGTGTGGCTGCCGGTGGCCTGCATCCCCACGCTGTCCCAGGTGCGTTCGACACGGACCTTCGTGGACGGCACCAGACACAGCCGCTGCCCGCTCGCGCCCGGCCCGTGCTCGGTGGCGGACAGCAGGATCCAGTCGGCCCGCTCGGCGTAGGACACCGCGGGCCAGGTTCCCGAGAGCGACCAGCCGCCCTCCACCGAGGTCGCGGTGCCCCTGGGTGTCACGCCTCCCGCGATGAGGGTGTCGGGGCCGTCGGCCCACAACTGCCGCTGTCCCGCTGGTGGCAGGTGGTGCGCGGTGCGCGTCATCAGCGCGGCCACGACCGCGCACCAGGCGGTCGCCGGGCAGTCCGCGCCGATGACGACCGCCGCCCGCTTCAGCTGCGCGAAGGTCCCGCACGGGCCGCCGTGCGGTGCCGGGACGAAGTGGCGGGCGGCCCCGGCGGTGACGAGCGCGTCGATGACCTCGGGGTCCGGCGAGCGGGCGGCCTCGGCCTTCTGGGCCCGCTGACCGGCCAACTCGGCGACCACGTGGGCCTGTTCGACAAGCAGGGAAGACGGTCCGGTCGTCACGGCCGCCTCACCCCCGTACCGAGTGCAGGGAGACGATCTCCGCGGCGAGGCGGGCGACCGTCACCGGTTCGCCGAAGAGCCGGGCCACGGGGAGATCGACGTCGAACTCCTCCTCCAGACTCGACAGCAGCCGGATCATGCTCACCGAGTTCAGACCGGCACCGATGAGGTCCGCGTCGTAGTCCGTCGGGCCGATCACGTAGCCCTGTTCCCGCAGTTGACCGGCGATCGTGTCGAGCACCGTCGACTCGTTCATCGCAACCCGCCTTCGATCTCGTCCCGTACGTGCCGCAGGTTCTCCTCCTGGAACACGTCGAAATGCCCGCCCGCCAGCGTGACGGCGCGCAGCGACGGCGCCCATGGCCGCCAGGCGTCCGGGTCCGGTTCGGCCGGCTGCTCACCGGCGCGGAACTCGACGACCGGCACCGGAACGGGGCCGGGCCGCCAGTCGCGCAGCAGCAGCAGGTTCTGCCGGTACACCGCGAACCTCTCGTGCAGTACCGGATCGGTGCGTACGGCCTGTGCCGAGGCGGCCACGCCGCCCGCCCGCCGGATGTCGTCGAGGAATGCGGCCGCCGTCCCCGCCGCGGAGTCCTCGCAGTGGCGCGCCGCCGCTGACACGGGCGTGTCGAGCAGGACGACCCGGGTGACGGGGTACGGGGCCGTGCGCGCGGCCTGCGCGGCGAGCGCGCCGCCGAACGACCAGCCCACCAGGACGCATGGCACGTCGGGGTCGTCGATCCGTTTCTCCAGGTGGCGCAGGCACAGATCCGCCTCGGCGGCCAGGGTGAGGGGAGCGGGCCCGGAGGCGTCGAAGGGGCGGTCGAAGCCGAGGACATGGACGTCGAGGTCGGCGCGCAGGCTCCGGATCAGGCCCGCGTAGCAGGCGACGCCCCCGCCGACGGGCGGGAAGAGGACGACCCGGCCGCGCGGTCGGGTCACCGGGCGCGGGGAGAAGCTCCACACCGCCTCGCTCGCCGACGCCCGGTCGGCCCGGCACAGACGGGCCAGGCCGGTCACCGTCGGGTCGGACAGGAAACGGCCGAACGGGATCTCGTAGCCGAATCGGGCGCGCAGCGTCGACAGCAGCCGGATCGCGTCGAGGGAGCTGCCGCCGGAGTCGAAGAATCCTTCCGTCCCCGGTGCCCTGCCCAGCAGTTCGCTCCAGCAGGCCGCCACCTCCTGGGCGTGCGGTCCCCGGTCGGGCGCGGCCGCTACGGCCGCAGGTGCCACGAGCGGTGTCGCGGGTAGGGCCGCGACGGCGCGCAGACGGCGGTGGTCGACCTTCCCGTTCGCGGTCAGGGGGATCTCGTCCAGGGCGACCAGCGCATAGGGAACCATGTAGGCGGGCAGTTCCTCGCGCAGCGCGGCGATACTCAGGTCACGCCAGTCGGCCGGAGCGCCGGGGGACAGGGTGACGCAGGCCAGGACACCGCCGCCGTCCTGCGGGACGCACGCGGCGCTGCGGCGCACATGGGGCAGGGCGTCCAACAGCGCCTCGATCTCACCCAGTTCGACGCGGTAGCCGTTGACCTTGACCTGCGTGTCGATGCGGCCGAGTATCTCGACCACGCCGTCCGGGCCGCGGCGGCCGCGGTCGCCTGTGCGGTACGTCCAGCCGTGCTCCGGGTCGTCGAAGAACGCTCGCGCGGTCCGTTCCGGGTCGTTGAGATATCCGTCGGCGACGCCGCGGCCCGCGATGTGGATCTCACCGATGTGCCAGTCCGGGCACACGGCGCCCTGGGCGTCCAGCACCAGGATGTCCTGGCCGGGCAGCGGCCTTCCGTACGGGATGGAGCGCCCGGTGCGGTCGGCCGGCGTGATCCGGTGATGGATCGACCAGATCGAACCCTCGGTCGCGCCGCCCAGGCTGATCACCTCCGCCCCGGCGGACAGTCGTTCCAGGGCGGCGGGCAGGTGCAGCGGGATCCAGTCGCCGCTGAGCAGGTAGGAGCGGACCGAGGCGAGGGCGCCGCCCTCCTCGGCGAGCAGCGCGGCCAGCGCCGGGGCCGAGTTCCAGACCGTCACCGCGTGCTCCGTGATGATCCTCGTCCAGGCCGACGGGGTGCGCGCGCGGTCCTCGGGCGGTATCACCACCGCGGCGCCGGCGAGCAGCGGGCCGAAGATGTCGTACACCGACAGGTCGAAGCCGATCGAGGACACCGACAGCACCCGGTCGGACGGCCCGAGGCGCAGCAGATCGTTGAGCGCGCCGATCGTGTTGAGCACGGCGTCGTGGCGGACGACCACGCCCTTCGGCTCGCCCGTCGACCCGGACGTGAAGATGACGTAGGCGACCTCGGGCGTCTCGCGGTCCGGTAGCCGGCGCCCTTCGGGGGCCGCGGTCGGCAGCTCGACCGTCTGGACCCCGCGTCGGTGCCAGGCGTCGGCGGTGTCCCGCTCGTCGGAGGTCACCGCGAAGCGCAGTCCGGCCTGGCGGGTGATGCGGTCGAGGCGGCCCTGGGGCAGGTCCTTGTCCAGCGGGATGTACACACAGCCGGCCAGCAGCGCGCCCAGGACCGCGACGACCTGGCCACGGCCGCGCGGCAGATGCACCGCGACCGGGTCGCCGGTGCGGGCGCCCGCGCTCACCAGCCGCCGCGCGACCTCGGCGGCGGCGTCGGCCAGAGCCGCGTAGGTCAGTGTCCCCTCGCCGTCGAGGACCGCCGCGGCGTCGGGTGTCCGCGCGACGGTCTCCAGGACCCGTCGCTGGAGCGTCTCGCCCTGGGCGCGCGCGGGGCCGCCGGGACCGTGGCCGTGGTGCCGGTCGCCCTGGTGGGGGTCGGTGGGCGGGAGCGTGCGCCGGGCCGGGTCGCTCCAGTCGGCGTCTTCGGCCGTCAGAGTGGCGACTGCGTGGGCGTACTGCTCGATGAAGTCGTCCAGGAAGCCGTCGTCGAAGGCGTCGCCGCGCCCGTCGAAGCCCAGGCGGATCGTGCCGTCGCGGTCCACGATCACTTGATGGTCCAACAGGACCTGTGGCACCCGTAGTTGGACGCTGTCCCAGTCCCGGCGCAGGCCGAGGGCCGCCTCGCGCGGTGTGTCGGTCTCGGTCGCGGTGAACGCGAAGGGGTGCGGCAGCCGGCGCCGGTCGGCGGCCGGGCCTGCCAGGCGCGTGATCTCGGGGCCGCCGATCGAGGAGTGCAGCGACTGCTCCAGGACGCGGCCCTGTATCTCCCGCGCGAGCGACACGAAGTCGCGCCCCACGGCCGCGGGGATCCCCACCGGCAGTGCGATGCCGTGGTTGCCGAGCTGCGTGGAACCGGAGTGCGGGTCCTGCCCCGACTGGACCAGGGTCAGGGTGTGCGGGCGGCCACCGCCCACGGAACCCAGCAGCGTCCCGTACACGGTGAGGAAGACCATCGGCAGGGTCAGGCCGTGCCGCCCGGCCTGCCGGGTGATCGCCTGGGCGGTGGGCCGGTCCAGATGCAGCATCCGGTGCGTCACGGCCGGGCCTGCGCGCCGCCAGTCGGGCCGCAGCGGTGCCTCCGCGCTCTCCGGCAGTCCCGGCGCGACATCCCGCCAGTACCGCTCGTCGCGCTCCCGCCGCCGGGCGTGCCGCGGTCCCGCCGACGGCACCGGCTCGGGGTCGGCCGTCACGCCGTCGCTGTCGTGGACCAGCCCTTCGAGGAACCGGGCGAGCGAGGCGGCGTCCATGAGCCACAGCGCGTAGACGAGGTGGACACGGGCCCGCCGCGCCGAGCGCACCACCGTGACCCGCAGTTGGGGCCATGCGCCGAAGCTGAACGCGTCCGAGCGGAACTCCTCGCGCACACCGGCGTCCACGGCGTCGAAGCCGGCCTCCGCCGCCTCCAGCACGGTGACCGGGACGACCGCTTCCCCGGGGACCGGTTCCGCGCTCAGGTCGTCCGCGATACGGGTGCGCAGGACAGGGTTGCGCCGCACCAGACGGTCCAGTCGCCCCTGTACGGAGTCCACGGCGGACACCGGCAGCTCGCAGGCGAGGTAGTAGCGGGCGGGTCCGCGCAGTTCGAGCCCGTCCCGGTCGCCGACCAGATAGGCGCGCTGGAGCGCTCCGAGCACCGGGACGGGTGGGTACGGCGCGGGCGGGGCCGAGGCGGTGATGGTGCCGGTACGGTCAGGCACGGTCCGCCTCCCGCTCCGTGTCCAGGGCGAGCAGCAGGGCCCGGTGCACCTCGGCGATCACGTCGGTGCCGGCGATTCCCTTGCGGTAGTAGTACGTCATGACCATCTCGGGTCCGGACATCTGGAGCTCCCCCTGGAGTTGGTAGCGCAGGGTGCGGCCGAGGGACCTGGGCGTCCACGCGCCGAGGTCGCGGGCGCGCAGGTTCCGTGGCATCGGCCGCTGGTTGAACAGGACCGTGGACAGCGGGAAGAGGGGGGTGGCGGGCAGCCCCAGATCCGCGATCCGCTGGTCGAACTCCCAGTCGCTGTAGGCCGTCGCGTCGGCCAACTGGCGTGCCAGGACGGTCACGTTGTCGCGCAGGCGGGGTGCGCCCGGTCCGCGGACGATCAGACTGGTGGTGAAGTTGCCGACGATCCCGGTGTCGCTCTCGCCGCGGTTGTTGCTCATCACGATGACGGGCGGACGCTCCAGCCCGAAGACGGAGGCGACCGCCCGCTCGAAGGCGGCCAGGACGACGGTGAACGCGGAGACACCCGACTCCTGGGCGAGCGTGTGGACTTGGCGGGTACACACGATGCCCAGGGGAAGCGACAGCAACTCGCCCTGCGTTCCGCCGGGTTCACCGGTCTCGGGCAGTTCGACCTGGCTGACCCCCTTGAGCAGATCCCGCCAGTACGCGGCCGCCGGGCCCGGCTCCGTGCTTCTGGCCGTCGCTCGGCAGAACGCCCGGTAGCCGCCGTGCTCCCGCTCCGCGACGGGGTTCGCGTCCCGGTTCGCTTCGAGGTCCGCGTCGAGGTTCGGGTCCGTGTCCGCGATCGGCTCCGGGGCTTGGCCGGACAGCATGGTCCGCAGTTCGCCGGCCAGTGTGTCCAGGCCCAGACCGTCCACGAACAGGTGATGCGCCGCCAGCAGTACGGAAGTTCCGGTGGTCCCCCGTACGAGCGCGGCCCGGATCGGGGGTGCGGCCTCGGGGTCGATCAGCTCGGACACCAGCGCGGTCCGTGCGGCCTGGACGCTGTCGCGGAAGGCAGGTGAGTCCGGTGAGCCCGGTGCGGTGCCGGCGTCCACGACCGTTACCGGGCACGCCAGTTGGGCCGGGTCGGTCCAGGTCTGCTCCCGCCAGTCGGCCGTGAGCGCGAGCCCCAGGACGTCATGCCGAGCGAGCAGGGACGTCAGCGCCTCGGTGAGCACCGCTTCGGACAGCCGCCCGTCGACGGGGATCTCGCGGGAGATGTTGCACCAGTCGGCGTTGCCGTCCGCCATGCAGATCCACAGGTACGCCAGTTGGCGGGACGACAGCGGATGGCGGTCCGGCCGCGCGGGGCGATCCGGTGCCGTCGGCGCGGGGCGGCGAGAGAACCCGTCGGCCTCGTCGGCCTTGGCGGTCGCGACGGTCTCGGCGGCCTCGTCGCGCGCGGAGCGGGCCGGGCGGCGTCGGCGGTCGATCTCACGGGCCAGGGACGGCACATCGCGCAGGGCGAAGGCCTCCGCGACGCTCAGGTCCACCCCGTGCACCCGGTGCACCTGAGCCATCGCCGCGAGCATCTCCAGCGAGGAGATCCCGGCGTCGGCCAGGCCCAGGGTGTCGTCGTCGACGTCCAGCAGCGCGCGCAGATACCGCTCGACGTCGGGCCCCGTGGCACAGACGGGATCCGCCGCAGCGGCGGGCGCGGGAGCGAGCCGGTCCAAGGACGCCAGCAGGGCCCGCCGGTCCGCCTTGCCGCTGCGCAGCATCGGCAGACCGGACCGCAGATGCAGGGCGAACCGCGGCAGCCGCCGGGCGCGGCCCAGGGCGTGGATCCTGGCCCGCAGCGACTCCTCGTCCAGAACCCCGTCCGACGCGGTGGCGGCGACGAGGTGCGGGCCGTCGTGATCGAGGACCAGGCACTGGCGTACGCCGGGCAGCGCCTCGATGTCGTCGATCAGGGGCTGGAAGGAGACGCGCCGGCCGCCGAACTTGAGGTCGTTGCCGCTACGGCCGACGATCACCAGGGCGCCGTCGTCCGTCCGGCGCCCGAGATCGCCGGTGGGCAGCGGGACCGGGAACGGAGACGTTCGGTGCCGGTTCCCGGCGGGGGCGTCCAGCAGCCCGAGTGCCGGGGCCCGCGAGGTGATGAGTACCTCGCCGACCCCGGTCTCGTCGAGGTCGGCGAGGGCCACCCGGACACCCGGGCGCGGTACGCCGACCGGGATCGCCCGCGCCCCGGTGTCCAGGCGCTGGACATGGCGCCGGTGCAACTGCGCGAGGGTGGCCTCGGTCTGGCCGTACAGGTTGACGATCTCGGCGCCGGGGGCGAGGGCGGACCACTGCTCCACCACCCGGCGGCCCAGGACCTCACCGGCGAAGAAGACCAGTCGCAGCCGGGGCAGTCCGCCCGCGAGACGTGATTCCTCGGCCAGCCGGGTCGCGATGGACGGGACGAGGAACAGGGTCGTGGGATCGCTGTCGGCCACATGGGCGGCCAGCACCGGCAGATCGAGCTGCGCGTCGGACGGCGGCAGCGACACCACACCGCCCGCGCCGAGCACACCGAGGACCTCCCGCAGCGAGGGGTCGAAGTTGACCCGGGTCAGGGCGGCGCACCGGTCCGATCCGGTGAGCGCGAACTCCTCGCGGAACCAGTCCAGGAACAGACCGAGGCCCTGCCGGCTGCCGACGACGGCCTTCGGCTCGCCCGTCGAGCCCGACGTGGGGATCACATAGCCGGCGTCCGGATCGGTGAACCTCCGCGTCCGCCACGCGGTCTGGGGGCGCGATGAGCACAGGATCGCCCCGGTGGCGGCGTCGAGGACGAACTCGCCGACGCCTCCGATCGCCCCGCGGTACTGGTCGGCCGGGGTCACGTCGTGGCTGATCACCGCGGCGGGGCAGGTGCGCTCCTCCAGCCAGGCGTACTGTCGCGCGCTCAGTCCGGCGTCCACCGGCACGGGCACAGCGCCCGCGCGCCACGCGGCCAGCAGCCCCACCACGTACGCGGGGGAGAGCGGGCCCATGACCAGGACGCTCGCGCGGGCCACGCCGGCCGCGGCCAGGCGCTCGGCCAGGGCGGCGACCGCGGCTTCCAGCTGCGCGTACGTCATCGACCGCCCGCACCACCGTACGGCTGTGTGTGTCGATCGCCGCGCCTGGGCCGCCGGAGAGCCGAGGCCGAGGGCTTCCGGGAGTGTCATGTCGTCGGTGCTTCCTGGTCGGCGACGAGGCGCCTGACCGCCGCGTAGTCGGTCTTTCCGACCGGGGTGCGCGGCAGCGCGGCCGTGAACCGATAGGTCTGGGGCAGTTGGTGGGGCAGCAGCCGCGACGCGGCGTGCACGCGCACCGACCGCGGATCGCATCCGGGGCCGGTCATGACCAGCGCGGCGACCTGTTCGCCGCCCTGCCCGTCGGGCACGCCGACCACCCCGCAGTCGATGACACCGTCGCACCCGCGCAGCGCCGTCTCGACCTCCGTCGGCGCGACCTTGTTGCCCGTGACGTTGATGAACGTGGACAGCCGCCCGCGCACGGACCAGCCTCGCGGACGGGCGAGCAGGAGGTCGTGGGTGCGCAGCCAGCCGTCCAGGAACATCTCCGACTCCGCCGCCGGGTCCCGGTAGTAGCCGCGCGCCAATGCCGGTCCGCGTACCCACAGTTCACCCAGTCGGTCCCCGCCGTCGTACACCTCGGACGGTTCCAGCCGCCACTCGATCCCCGGCAGCGGCAGCCCGATCGAGCCCGGTCCCGCGTCGCCGGCGTCGTAGGCGATGACGCCGATCTCGCTCAGCCCGTAGCCCTGGCGCAGCGGCAGGGCGAACCGCTCGGCGAAGCGTGCCTGGGCGTCGGCGGCGATCGGGGCGCTTCCGGTGAGGGCGAACCGCAGCGACCCGAGCAGCGAGGGGTCGACGCCGCTTGCCGCGTCGAGCAGTTGGTACATCACCGGCAGGCCGCTGAGGAAGGTCACCGCGTGCCCGGCGACGGTGCGTGCCAGGCCCCGGCCCGTCAGCTGAGCGCCACGGGTGAAGACCAGTTGTGCCCCGCTGAGCAGGCTGGGCAGGGCCAGGACGTCGATGCCGTGGCCGTGCCAGAGCGGTAGCGGGCACAGCACGACGTCCCCGGGGCCCAGCGCGGTTTCGCCCGCCCAGGTGTCGACCCGTTCCAGGACGGCCGCCTGGCTCATCACGATGCCCTTGGGTTCGCCGGTCGAGCCGGAGGTGCAGTGGACGACGAAGTCGGCGGGCAGATAGGCGTGGTGGGCCCGCGCACCGTGGGTGGCGTGCTCGCGGTCGCGGTCGCGGTAGGCCGGTTCCCGCACGAGGGAGCCGATGCCGTCGGGGCCGTCGCGCAGCACCAGGTCCAGGTCGAACCTGGCCGCCAGGCGCGCCTGTTGAGCGGGGGTGATCCTGCTGTCCAGCAGGACGATCACCGAGTGGAGCTTGGCGGCGGCGAAGTAGGCGGCGAGGAAGGTGGCGGGCTCCTCCACGGCCAGGCCGATGACGGAACGGCGCGGACCGGCTCCGAGCCGGCGGGATTCGGTTCCTCCGGTCTCAGTTCGGCCGGTCTCGAATCGGCGGGTGTCGGCGTCCGCGGACTCGAGCTGCCGGGCGATGGCGTCGGCCGTCTCGACGAGCCGGCCGTAGGACAGTGCGGTGCCGTCGTACGAGACCACGGCCGTCGCGTCGGACCGCTGCCGGGCGACCTCGCACAGCCACTGATACAGCGTCATGACAGGGCGCCCGCCGGTGTCTTGACGTTCTTGCCGAGGATGTTGCTGAAGTGGCCGTGCATCGCCTTGGCGGCGAACGTCCTGCGGTGCACGGCCTTGGATTCCTCGCGGGTCCGCTCAAGGGCGGTGCGCAGCGGGTCGGTGAGCACGTGCTTGGTGGCCGAGAACGCGATGCGCGGGTAGCGCGCCATCCGGGCCGCCCGCTGTGTCGCCCGGTCCAGGAGGAACTCCGGCTCACAGGTCTCGTCGGCCATGCCCCAGCGCAGGGCGGTGTCGGGACCGATGGGGCGGCAGGACATGAGGGCGTGGCGGGCGGCGTCGTAACTGCCGATGGTGGACAGGACGGCGGCGCCCATGGAGGCCCCGATGCCGTGCTCCAGCTCCGGCATGACCAGGTTCGCCCGGGTGGTCATGATCTTCCAGTCGAACATCATGGCCAGCTGGAAGCCCAGGCCGATGGCATGGCGGTCGATCGCCGCGACGGTGGGTTTGCCGGTGTCCAGGACCGCCAGATACAGGTCGGTGATCCAGTCGATGAGCTCGTCGACCGACTCGTCGGTGGCCAGCAGCATGACCTCGTTGAAGTCGCCGCCCGCGCTGAAGCTGCGGTCGTGTCCGCCGTGGACGACGATCGCGCCGACCGTGTCGTCGCCGTCCGCCGTGCGCAGGGCGCTCGTGAAGGCCTCGGCCATGTCCTTGCCGAACGGGTTGGTCGGCTTGGCGTGGGCCAGGGTCAGGACGCGGGTTCCCTCGACGTCCTCGATGTCGATCAGTGCCACGACGTTCCCCTGTTCTCAGTGGTACTCACGGATGTAGGCGGCCACCGCCGCCTCCAGACACGCGTCGGAGTCGACCGGCTCGTGCGGTGACTCGATCAGCGCTCCGGCCTGTTCGGTGGCGATGAGTTCGTAGAAGCGCTCGACGTCGACGCTGTCCACGCCGATCAACCGGGCGACGGCGCCGGGGAGATGGCGCTGCACCCCGCTGCCGTGGTGCATGGCCTGCTTGGGCCGCCACGCGATGTGGGACGGCAGCAGCGCCTCGGCCGCGGCCCGGATGTGTCCCTTCTCCCGGTCCTGGTGGCGCATGAGTTCGGGGGCCGTGTCCAGGGCGGCCTGGATGACGGGTGTGTTCCAGTACATGTGGCGCAGGGCGTAGCCGTGGGCCGCGGCACTCGCCCCGCTCCATTCGCCGCCCGTGGCCCCGTCGTCAAGACACTGGGCGACGGCACGCCGCAGGTCGGGGACGGTGCCCGCCTCCATGCGGAGCCCGGAGTTGATGTAGTCGGCGCCGATGCCGGTCAGGATGGTGCCGGCGGGGATCGCGTGCTGCTGGTAGACCGCGACGAGGTTGACTCCGCCGGCGACCATCTCCCGGGTCGGGACGCCCAGCATCCGGACGGTTTCGGGGATCGCGCGGAGGACGTCCTTCTCACCGAGCTCGATATGGCGGACCGTCATGCCCAGGTGTGTGCCGAGCTCGTCGGCCGCGGCGTACTCGTCACCCCACGGGGTGCCCAGGGTGGCGAGGTGGTCGAGGATGCCGGCCCGCTGGGCCAGTGCGGCGACGAGCCCGGAGTCCACTCCGCCGGAGACGACGGCGGTCAGGGGCCGAGGAGTGCCGGAGGCGACGACCTCCCGCCGCAGCACCTCGATCTGGCGTGCCCCTGCCTCGACGGCGCTCTCGCCGCTCACGGGGGAGGCCTCCCAGACCGTGTGGACGGTCTCGGTGACCTCCGTCGAACTGCCGCACCCGGTGCGGGAGAAGACGACGCTGCGGCCACCGCCGATGGTGCGCACCGCGGCCCGCACGGCGCGGATCCGAGCGACGCGATCGGACCCCACGCCAAGGAACGCGACGGCACGGGCGGTGAGTTCGGCCAGGTCGGTGCCGATCAGGACGCGACCGGTGCCGGGCTGCTGCCAGTGGCGTACGAGGGTGAGGTTCTGGCGGCTGGTGCGAACGGTGACGCGGCCGTCGGCGAACTCGATCGTGTTGCAGTCGGCCGGGCCGCCGGAGGGCAGCGGCAGACCACGGCCGAACTCCTCGACCACGAGCCGCCCGTCCAGGGGGAGTTCCCCGGCACCGTCGAGCCGTTCAACTGCGAGGCCGGCGCCCTGGGGGCGCAGTTCCAGCAGCAGTGTGGGAAAGCCGGTCATCGGTTCAGCCCCTCTCACGCGACGGACAGGCGGACGAGTTTGCGCGGTTGGCCCGGGAAGGCGGCTCGGCCGTGGACGACTTGGCGGTTGTCCTGGACGATCACCTGCCCGGGGCGCCAGGTGTGGGCGTAGAGCACGCCGGGCTGGTGCAGCACCGCCTTGATCCGGTCCAGCAGTCCGGTGCTTTCCTCGGGCGTGCGGTCCACCACGACGGCGTCATGGGTGCGCATCGGGTCGTCGGGATCGGTGAGGCCGATGACCAGCCTGGTCGTGCCGGTGACGGGATCGTCCTGGACGGGGGCCACCCGGGGATGGCCGCCCTCGGGCCCCTCGCGGTAGTAGCCGCTGATCCGGTTGCGGTACTCGATGGTGACCGTGCGCAGGACGTCGAGCAGACCGGCCGGCGCGTGTGCGAAGAAGGCGGCGTTACTGGCGATCAGAGTCTCGCCGCCGACACCGGGAGCCGTCACGCACCGCATGCCGATGTACCTGACCGCCGGTCCGGCGTTGAAGAGGCCGTCGGTGTGCAGCGGCATCGCACGAGTGGTGAACTGGAGGTTGGCGGAGCCCTCTTGGGGCTGGAGGTCGAGTTTCGTGCCGAAGCCGTAAGTGACCGGTTCGCCCAGCTCCGACATGACGGCGTCCAGACCGTGCCCGCCACCCGCGTCCGGCTCCAGGACGACGAAGCCGTACGCGTCCAGTTTCTCGCGCAGGCCGTGATGCTGTCCGGGTGGACAGACCGCGTGCCGGGCGATGTCCTGCATGTCGAGCGACTTGATCATTTCCACCCCGATGCGATGCGATGCGATGCGATGCGGTGTGACGCGTGTGCGGGTGCGCTGGCTGGTGAGCGGCCAGGTTTCCCCGACGGCCGGATGGCCGCTGGGGCCGTCTGACGTCTCCGGGGCGAGTGTTGGGCCTTCTCAGGTGGTCCCGAATCGTGAACGTACACGCGGGCAGCGGTGGTGAAGTCGATCGTGGAGGCGCCTTGGACGCGTCCTCCAGCGGGTCTCCAGTTCTCAAGTCGACTTCTTCCGGGCCCGCTTGGCGGGGGCGGGTTACGGTCCTGGAGGCTGAGGTACTGGCGTCGGGCGCGGCCGTGGTGAAGTCTGGCGGCACACGGCCTGTCGGCGGACTTCTTCGAGGAGTGCGCCGAGACGACGATGGGGGCAGCGTTCGATGGACCAGGTCGATGGCGACGCACGGAAGATCCGCAGGGCTCCCGCCGGTTTCGGCTGCCCGATGGGCCGTGGGGAGGACGGTACGTGGCAGGTGCGCGGTCATGCGGCGGCGCGTGCCGTCCTGCGCAGCACCGACACGGTCCAGGCGGGTCTGGGCGTCGAGACGGTCGAGAAACTGCCGGCCGGGATCCGGCGGCCCGTACTGTACCGCGACGGGCCCGAACACCGGGAACACCGCCGTCAGACCGCCCGCTACTTCACGCCCCGCCGCGTGGACGAGCACTACCGGGAACTCACCGAACACATCACGCAGAAGTACCTGAACACCCTGCGGACCGACGGCGAGGCGCTGCTGGAGGACCTCACCTTCGGCGTCGCGATCGACGTGGCGTGCGGGGTGATCGGCCTGACCCGCAGCAGACCCGGCATCCAGCGACGGCTGGAGCGCTTCTTCCCCGAGAGGTTCGGGAAGCCCGGCCTCACCAGTGTGCACGGGATCTACTGGCTGTTCCGGCAGAACACCAACTGGCTGCGGATCTACCTCGCCGATGTCCGACCGGCCGTCCGCGCCCACCGTGACCGGCCCGCCGACAACCTGATCTCACACCTGATCGCGGAGGGCTGTTCCAACCCCGAGATCCTCGGAGAGTGCCTCACCTACGCAGCTGCCGGAATGGTCACCACCCGCGAGTTCATGTGCGTCGCGGCCTGGCATCTGTTCACCGACACCGCACTGCGCGAGCGCTACCGGGCCGGGAGCGAGAGCGAACGCCTTGCGGTGATTCACGAGATCCTGCGCCTGGAACCCGCGGTCGCCCGTTTGAGCCGACGGACAACCGGCCCCGTCGACGTCCCGGGCGCCGACGGCACCGTCACCGTGCCCGCCGGATCGCTCGTCGACATTTTCGTGGACGAGGCCAACATCGACCCCAAGGCCGTGGGCGCCGCCGCCACGGCGGTCTGCCCCGGCCGGCCGGCAGCGACAGGGCGGTACGCGGCCGCCCTGTCCTTCGGCGACGGACCGCACCGGTGTCCCGGTGCCGACATCGCGATGATGGAGACCAACGTGTTCCTCGGCCACCTGTTCGCCCTTGACGGCATCCGGATGCTCACACCGCCCCGTGTCACGTTCCAGGACGAGATCGGGGGCTATGTGATCCGCGGACTGCACGTGGCCGTGGACCTCGGGTGACACGCAACCCCTGCTCGCCGCTCCTCGCGGATCGATCAGTAGCCGCCGGTCTGTGACGACGGCGAGGCCTTGGTGATCTGCTTGCCGTCGGTGCCGACCACGTACCACTTGGCACCGAAGGCGTCGAGCCCCTGCCCATTGGTCTGCCCGGCCTTGGTGTCCTCGGCGAACGTGTAGAGCGGGTGCCCGTTGTACGCGACCTGCTTCGAGCCGTCGCTGCGGGTGATGGTGGACAGCAGCTTGCTGTTGACGCCGGTCCCGGCGGTCGGCTTCCCGCTGGCCTTCAGCGGCGGCCAGGCCTTGGCGCAGTCTCCGTTGCAGGTGGACTTGTTGGTCTTGTCGGACTGGAAGAGGTAGAGGGTGTGGCCCTTGCTGTTGACCAGGATCTTGCCGAGCGGACCGGATTGGGCGGACACCGTCGCGGGGGACGAGGTGCTCACCGCCGATCCCGCTGCTTGCAGGCTTCCTGCCGAACCGTGGCTGCCGCCATCGGCGTAGGCCATGGATGCCGTGGTCAGGAAGAGTGCTGTTCCGGTGGCTGCGATGAATGCTCGGGTGTGGTACTTCACGAGAAGTCCTCCGGCTGCGATCGCCTCGGAGTGCCTTGCGGCCGATGTGCCTCGGCACGCCTCCCCTATGTTCCATTACACGCCAAAGCCGACCACCGGTCCACAGGACCGCCGCACGCGCTCTCTGACTGGATCTTGCCTTGGAGCGGCGTGGTGATGGACCGGTCCGTGCCTCATGCTTCTGCGGGTCGCGGGTCGCGGGTCGCGGGTCGCGGGTCGCGGAGTGTGGACGGTGGTCACGTCAGGTGATGAGTCGGCGGAGCTCGGCCTGGGCGCGTTGGACGAAGTTCTTGGCCGTGTGGTCGGAGACGCCGAGGTGGCGGCCGATCTGGCGGAACGACCGTCCTGGTCGGTCGTCCAGGCCGTAGCGCAGGATCAGTGCCTCGGCCAGGCGTGGGTCGAGGCGGGTCAGGGCCGCTCGGGCTGCGTCGGTGAAGTCCATGGCGATCACGGTGTGCTCGGGGTCGGCCAAGACGTACCCGGGTGCCGGCAGCTCTTCCTCGTCGTCAGAGGCCGCGGTGCGAAGCTGCCGGTGGAGGGCTGCGACGGTCGCCGGCGAGATTCCCAGGCACGCGGCCGCAAGTCTCAGGCTGTCCGCGTTCTCGTCGAGGGCCCGGCGCAGGGCCACGGTGCGGCCGACGAGATCGGCGGGCACGACAGCGGGAAACTCCTGCTGGGAGATGGCTCGCTGGATCTCCTTGCGCACCCAGGTGTGCGCGTACGCCCCGAAGGGCACGGCGCGATCGGGGTCGAAGCGGCTTGCGGCGATCAGGAGTCCGAGCATGCCGGCCTGTCGCAGGTCCGACCGATCGATGTGCCAGGTGCGGTAGCGGGCGGTCTCCCGCTCGACGAGGTAGCCATGCTCGGTGACCAGGCGCTCACGCTCAGGGTCGGCCGGGCCGGCCTGGTGGCTGCTCACCGCGATGGTCTCCTGAGGCTCGGTGCTCGTCTGACTTTCCCTCCCACGGATACCGGGAAGAGGGCAGGTTGCGAGGTTCGCATCGCGATCGACGGCCGGTATCACCTGTGGCGGCCGAGTAACACCCGACTCTGGAAGGTCGCCACATGTCTGACGTCAGCAGCTCCGCCTGGCAGCCGTTCGAGATCACGCCGTACGGGGTGGTCCTGCATGTGCCGATGGGCTGGGAGGCGCTGCCTCCCGTTCCGGCGAACGGGCCGGAGATCCTGCGGGCCACCGGAGGTGAGGGCCGGATGCTGATCGTCTTCAAGATGCCCGCCAGGGGTCTGACCGCGGCACAGGTGGCGGACGCGGCTCAGGAGAAACTCGCAGCCCACGGTTTCGAGGACTTCACCCGCGCTGAGACTCGATTCGCCGGGCAGTTGGGAGTGGCGCTCGACTTCGTCACCCGTGACAGCGGGGGAACGGTCGTGCGCCGGACGCGGGAGTACTTCGCCGTACGGGGCGACGCCGCGTTCGTGCTCGGCATGGGCAGTGCCTCATGGGAGGAGCACCTGCCTCTCATCGAGCAGATCGCCGAGCGATTCGAACTCGCTCAATGATCAAGTCACGGCCACCGGTCGACGATCCGGCCCCGGACGACTACGGCGTTCCCCTCTCCGCGGTCGCCCGCCATCGCCGCAGTGTTTCAACCAGCGAGCCCGGTCTCCACGGGTCGGGACGCGTCACGGCTGTAGGCGGACCATCCCCCGACGAAGAGTCGGCCAGGACGCAGACCCGCGTGTTCGAGAGTCAAGAGGTTGTGACAGGCCGTCACCCCTGAGCCGCAGTACGACACGACCTTCGGCGAGGAGTCCAGGTTCACCCCCGCGGCGCCGAAGTTGTCTCGGATCCGCTGTACGGGCAGAAGGCGACCCTGGCCGTCCAGGTTCTCCCGGCAGGGCACGTTCACCGCACCCGGGACGTGGCCCGGACGCGGGTCGACCGGGTCCTGCGCGCCTGCGAAACGGTCGCGATTGCGGGCGTCGACCGCCAGGACGTCCGGTCCCGCCACCTCATCGGCCGCCGCCAGGGCCTCCGCCGGCCAGGGGCGGATCGAGAAATCGCCCTCGGAGGGCGCCGGTTCCGCCGCGGTCAGGGAGCCGGGGTGCGCCGCGAGATGGGCGGCGAGTCCGCCGTCGAGGATCGCTGCGCGACGGCCGGTGTTCCGCAGCATCCACACCAGCCGGGCCGCGATGACTCCGCCTTGATCGTCGTAAGCGACGACGATGTCGGTGTCGTTGATCCCCAGCGTCCGCATGCCCTGCGTGAACACCTCCGGCGACGGCAGGGGATTGCGTCCGCCGGTCGGTGTCGCGGGCCCCGTCAGCCAGCGGTCGAGGTCCACGAACACCGCACCCGGGAGGTGGCCTCCTTCGTACGCCGCTCGCCCGGAGCGGCCGTCCAGGTACCACCTCACGTCTGCCAGAACGACGCGCCCCGGCAAGCCGTTCAGCTCCTCAACCTGCGCGAACGGCGAGACATCCACAAGTTCACTCATGGGCCGACCGTAGCCAGCGGTCCACCATATGAGCAAGATCGTTTCACATGGTGGGATGCCTGTCGCCGCTCCCGTCCGTGTTCCTGATCCGGTCACCGCCGACGGCGAGCGGGGCGCCCGCGCCGACGGTCCGGTGCCGGTGAACCGGAGAGCGCGCCGTACCGAGAATGCGCCCGAAGCGATGCGCCGTGATCCGTTCAGTAGATTTGCGTGAAAGTCGCACAAGTCCGGTGCCTGGGCGGCAATATGGCCTGATCTTCCCCGAACTACGCAGCAGAGGCCGCGCCATGACCAGACCTCAGTTCCCGCCGGATCCCTACGCGACGCCGCAGCGACCGACCCGTCCGGCCGCCGGTGACTCCCACCGGAGCGCGCTCGTCGTGGCCCTGATCGGCGCGGCGGCCACGATCGTCGCGGCCCTGATCGGACTGTTCGTGCAGCTGAGCGGCGACACGGACCAACGCGCCTCCGGTCCGTCGGCCGGTGGCGCGTCACCCACCTCCGACGCGCCCGGCACACCCGCCACCTCCGTCGCTCCCCGCAGCTCGGTGCCGCCGACCACGCCCGTGGCACCCGCGGCGTCCGGCGCACCTGCCGGAACCCCCATCGCCTCGACCCTCGCGTCTCCGACGCCGGTCGGCCTGCCGGAGGAGTTCCTCGGCCGCTGGCAGGGCTACGCCGAGGAGGTCGACGCCACCCGCACCGATCACTACCGCGTCACCGTGGAACTCGACCAGGGCGGCCTGCGCGAGCAAGTCGGCAGCGTCCACTACGCGATGGAGTCCTCCGACTGCTACGGCACCGTGACCCTGACCGCGGTCGGCGGCACGGACCAGGTGACGCTGGGGGAGAGCATCCAGTCCGGCGACTGCGTCACGAACGGGCGCATCACCCTGACACTGCGTCCCGGCGACACGGTGGACTTCGCCTACGAGACCATCAAGCGGGACGGCACCCGGCAGTCGGTGAGGGCGGGTCTGGACCGCGTCGCCTGACCGGCGGCGGGCGCGAGGCGTGCAGAGCGCGCCGAGGGCGCCAGGGGTGAGGGCAGGGGGCGAAGCGTCGAACACGCCGGTGCGGGACAGGACGGCCCGCGAGCCGAAGAGCCTCGGCCCAGGCGTCGGGCGTCGACCCGGCGCCGGTGTCCCGCTCAGGACATTTGTGGGGCACCTTGTGGGACATCTGTACTGCGTGATGTGTGCCGCTTGACCTGCACGGGGCTTCTCGGCCTCCGTAGGCTTGCGGCATGTTCACATCTCACAAACCAGGATCGGACGATGCCTGGGAAGGCACTGTCGAGGACAAGTCGCGGGGCATGCTCGACGGCGCGAACATGTACCACTTCGTCAAGGTGAGGTGTGCGGACGGTCAGTCGCTCAAGGTGCGCCTGGACCGAGGGTTGTGGAAGTCGATCGCGGTCGGCGATCGCATCGTGAAGGAGCCCGGCAGCGGCCCGGCCAAGGCGTAACCCCCGGCACGCTGGACGGGGACCGTGAACGTGGAGCTCAACTCGCCCACCCGGGCAGGTCGATCAAGCCCGGCCGTACGCCATCAACGCTGCGTGAGGCAGCATCAGCACCCCATCCGGACCGTCGAACTCCGCGCACAATGAGTCAAAGTGCTTTCTGATCGCGGTGATTGCCGCCGGGTTCTGGCTCATCACGATCTGGCCGATCGTCGCCACTCCGGCGGCGGGTCCGCTCCACCACTCCTCAGGCGTCGCCTTGTGGTCCCAGGTCAGGGTGTCGCAGCCGACGTTCGTGAGACCCGCGTCCCCGAGCAACGCGGCCAAGCCCTCTTCCGTACGAGGGAAGTCGTCCTCGGCGGCGAGAGCCGGCAGGTGAGCCGGACGGGTGACGCCCGCCGCCTGCACAGCCCTGCCAAGCAGGCTCTGGCCGGCGGCCGCGGGCACCCGCCAGATCGTGACCGCCATCCGGCCGCCAGGACGTGTGACGCGTCGCAACTCCGCCAGGGCTTCCCGAGGTTGTCCGACATGGTTGAGGACGAAGTTGCCGACCGCGGCATCGAACTCGTCGTCGGCGAACGGGAGTCGGGGCAGTCGCGCGAGCCGTACGTCAGCGTCCGGGGCCGCGAGTGCCGTCCGGGCGACCATGTCAGGTTCGGCGTCCGTCGCCGTCACCTTCGCTCCGCGGCCACACGCAAGGACGGCGACCGTGCCCGTGCCTGTCCCCACATCGAGGACCCGTACACCCTCTCCGACCCCGGCGACATCGAGGAGCCTCGGTACCGGATAGGCGCAGAGCTTGGCGAAACTCGCGGCATAGGCATCGGCCCGCCCTGCCCACGTCCGCCGCTCGGACTCATCAAACGCCGTCTGCACTGATCTCCCTCTCCCTGGGACAGCCGCCGCCGCGACCCCAACTGGTCGCCGTCGTCTCCGACGCACGCTGCCGGCCCTGGGCCGCCGCCCGCCGACGGCCACGTGACCTTCAGGCTACGACCCGGCCGCGCAGGATGACGCGGCTGGGGTGAGCCAGGACTGAGGCGTCGAGTGTGGGATCGGTGTCGTAGGCGACGAGATCCGCGGGGGCTCCGTCGACCAGGCCGGGCAGGCCGAGGTAGGAGCGGGCCGACCACGACGCCGCGCCCAGCGCCGCCTCGGGCGACAGGCCCGCACGGACCAGCCAGTCGACCTCCGAGGTGACCGTGCCGCACGGGAAGCTGTCGGTGCCGGCCAGGACGGTGACACCGGCCTCGTGCGCGGCCCTCACGTTGGGCAGCATCGCGTCCCATCCTGCCAGCCACCAGTCCCGGCCGGCGCTCGGTTCGGCGGCCCGCCGCCGGTCGGCTCCGGAGCCGAAGACGCTGAGCGTGGGGACGAACGCCGTGCGTTGGTCAGCCATCCGATCGATCAGGCCCGGGTCCAGGTGCATGCCGTGTTCCAGACTGTCGACTCCGGCCAGGACGGCGTTGCGACTGCCCTCGCTGGTCTGGCAGTGCACGGCCACCCGGCCGCCGATCGCGTGCACGGCCTGGACGACAGCAGTGAGGATGTCCAGCGGCAGCGCGGGTTCGTCAGGCCTCCAGTCCCCGATGACCTTGCACCACCCCGAGGACGCGGTGGCCTCCTCCACGGCCGCGCTGACCAGTTCGGCCTCGCTCACGTCTCTTCCGAAGCCGGGGAAGAACCGGCCCGGGGTGGCCAGCCAGCGTCCGGCCGAGTGGACGCGGGGCAGGTCCGGGTCAGCGTCCACCCAGTCGGGGATACGGGCCGCGGAACCGGGCGTGCGGACCAGCAGCACTCCGGCGTCGCGGTGATCGGTCAGGTGCCGCCGAAGCGTCGCCTCACTGAACGGGTCCTCGATGCTTTCCGTTCCGGGATGCGTATGCGCGTCGACCAGGCCGGGCAGCAGCCAGCCGCCGTCGACGACGAGGTCGGCATCCGGGGCGGTCCCGGCTCTGAGCCGGTCGCCGTCGATCCAGAAGGATCGCTCCTCCCGCTCGGGCAAGACGACGCCGCGCACCTGCAACACCACCAGTGGCCTCCCCATGAACGCGCTGCGCATCGGTCGATCTCGCTGATCCTACGAAGACCGCAGCCGATGCCCTCGCGGGTCCGCCAAGACCCCCGCCAAGACCGCGATCGCCGCGCACATGCCGGCCCTGCGCAGACGATCACGGATCGCACGGGCCGTCAGCGCGCGCGTCGACGTGCGCGGACGAGAGCGACGGTGAGGAACCCGGTCAGCGCCAGGGCTCCCGCGCCCGCGGCGACGCCCCAAGCCGTCAGGCCCGCGCCGCCGGATCCACCGACGGCCTCGAAGCTGATGGGAGCGGTGCCGTTCCTGGGTTCGGAGTCGTCCCTCAGCGGCCTCGACTCGGCGTCCACGAGGCGGATCCCGCCGCGGGTGAGTTTGGACGGGTCGTCGATCCGCAGCTTGAAGGGGAAGGCCAGGTGGAACCCGTCCCGGAGCAGTGGTACGTCGAAGCCGTTACGAGGAGGTGGCCCAGGCCCTCGATGTCCCCATCGGTACGGTCAGATCACGGCTGCACCGGGCTCGCGGCACGTTGCGCGAGGCGTTGGGCGGATCCGATCCGACGACACTGCGAGAGGTACCCGGCCATGACTGACGAGCTCGAACTCCTGCGAAACTGGGACACGGACGCCGCCCCGCTCACCGACCCGGCCCGGGCGAAGGCCCGTCACCGGCTGCTCAACACGATCGCGCGGGCGCAGCAGCCCCCCGACACGGCACCCAGCCGACGGCATGTGCTCCGCCTCGCGACAGCCGCGGTGCTCGCCGTGGCGGTTACGGGAACGGCGGTACTGGTCACCGAGCGTCGCGCCGGCGAGGACGATCACCCCGGACGCGCCGATCGCGTGTCGGGCACAGCGGCCCCGAGGATGGGGAACGTCAGCGCCGTGACCTTGCTGAACGGGGCGGCAACGCGGGCGGGCAGACACGAGGAGCCCGTGGCGCCCCGCAATGATCAGTTCATCTACTCGAAGCGGATCATCAAGGAGACGGAACGCGGGACCGGCGCGGTCAAGACGTACGAGGACGTCAACTGGGACTCGGTGGACGGCTCCAAGCGCTCCTTGACCATGGAACTCGGCCGGGTGATCTGGGAGGAACCCTTGAAGAAGGGCCAGGGCGTGTGGCCGCCTCGGGAGTGGAGCGAACTGAAGAAGCTCCCCACCGACCCGGGGAAGCTCATTCCGGTCCTCGTCGACAGCGGATCGTCCAGCAGGTCGACGAGCGACTTCACCGCACTGGAGTGGTTCGACGCCTACTTCATGCTCGGTGAGCTCCTGAAGTGGCCGGTGCTGCCCCAGGGTCTGCGTCCCGCCGCGTACAAGGCGCTGGCCCAGGTCCCCGGTGTCCAGGCGATTCCGGGAGTGAAGGACTCCGCCGGGCGCACCGGGGTGGGGATCGCCTACACCAAGAGTCCGTACGCGAAGGGCAAGTACCTCATCTTCGACCCGGAGTCCTACGCATTCCTGGGCTTCCGCGACGAACGGACCTCGGCGTCCGGCGACAAGACGTACATCCAGCTCTCCCACGTGGTGGACTGGGCGATCGTCGACCGTCTGAAGCAGCACCCCTAGTGACCTGAGTCAGAGGTTCGTCGTTAGTCGGGCATGAGTCGTCCGGGTCCGAGGATTCCGCCGTTGTCGGTCACTGATGCCCAGCGGGCGG